>JBCCZL010000077.1:0-23080 GCA_039187775.1 Myxococcota bacterium | reverse complement strand
GGCCTCGGGAGGCTCCGTCGTTTCGTGGGGCTCCGTCGGAGCGGTAGCTGAAGGGCCAGCCTGAGTGGAAGGGCCAGCCTGAGTGGAAGGGCCAGCCTGAGTGGAAGGGCCAGCCTGAGTGGAAGGGCCAGCCTGAGTGGAAGGGCCAGCGTCGGTCGAGCCGCACGCTCCCAACCAAAGAAGGAAGACCGATGGCAGAACCAAGGCCCATCGGCAGAAAGGGGGCGGAAGTGACATGGCGTAAATCATCTCGTGTCTGGCACAACGGGGGAACACTCATTCGCTATTCCCAAGTCCGCCCGAGTTGAAGCGCACCGAGTTTTCGACTCCAGCAGGGTTCCGTTCATGGGTCGGATCGCCGCGCTGCTCCTTTGCGTCATCGGCTGTGGCCCCTGCGACCCACCCCCGGAGCCGCCCGTGGAACCCGCACCACCGCCGGAAGTGCCGGCAACCCCGATCGCCGTCTCGCATGGACCGCTCGTCGGAGGCGTTCGGTCTGACCGCGCGCGGGTGTGGGCCCGAGCCGAAGCTTCGGGGTGGCTTCATGTGCGGGTCCTCGACTCGGCGTTGCCCATTCAGCATGGCGAGGCCACCGCCAACACCGACTTCATCGCTACCGTGGCCTTTACCGGGCTCGCGGCGGGGGAACCGCTACGAATACGAGGTATGGTTCACCGACCAACCCGATTTGGACACACCGGACTGGGTCCGCACCGGCGCCTTCGAAACCGCCCCGGCGCCGATGACGAAGAATCGATCCACCGGCGCACCCTGGGGACGAGGTAATTATTTGCCTCACCACGGCTCGTAACTCACCGAAATCTCGTCAACCCGTATCCGCGCCGGCGCCGAATGACGAACGGGTAGTGAGTTTGCGTTCGGGGGTGTCGTAATTTCGCGTACTTACACAACGTGGTGAGGCAAATAATTACCTCGTCCCCGACGAGTGCGCCTATTGGACGGTGGCGCGGCCATCGGTGGCTTGGGCAACCCGCGTCTGGAGTTCTGAGCGAAATCCGTCGCCACCGTTGAGGTGTGCGATTTCGATGTGGAGCGTTCGACCGTCCGCGCTGCTGACGTCCATGACAATTCCGAGGACCGGGTCGGAGTAGTGACGAACGTTTGTCACGTCCTCGAGCACGATCGCAGTCGTGCCCGTCACCTCGCTGTGCCAAAGCACCCGACGATTCGTCAACACCGCGGCTTCGGTGCCGTCCAGGCTGATCGTCGCATCGTAATACGCGACCACCGATTCCCCGGGTTCGAGGATCCGATGGTCGGCCAGATACTCGATGGCGTAGGCCTCCATGGTGTTCGCGTACCGGACACCGCCTTGGTGGCCCCCCGTGAGCACCACGCCGAAGATCACGCACGCCGCGCAGAATCCACACACGCCAAACGCCCCGATCGCGATACCCCAACGAAGAATTGGATTGCCGCGCGGAGGCGGAGGAGGGGCCCCGAACGAACGAGGCGGGCCGTAAGGCTGACCGGGAAACGGCTGGTTCATACGCGCTCGCCTTAGAACTCGAGAACTTGGTTGCCCTCCACGTTCGCCACCACCTGCTGACGCCCGTTGGGCCAGAGCACCGCGACCCACTCGGCTCCCGACCATTGCCCGAGGCCGAAGCGTACGCTCATCGCGTTCTGGCTCGCACGACTCGAGCCCCCGGTGATGTCACGGAACTGAAGGAGGTCTCCCGTCTTCACCACCACCCGGGCACTGATTCCGCCCCGAGCTCCGGTGCCCGGCACCCGAGCCACTCGAACCTCCAAGAATCGGTGACTGCCATGGTCCGTATCGTTCCGATAGAGATTCATTCGCGTCCCGCTCGTCCCCGCGGTCACGATGTCCACCGTTCCGTTGCGATCGAAGTCCGCGGCGGCGACCGCCACATTGTGACCGTTGCCGATCTCTCCATGAGTCCACGCCTGCTCCTCGAAGAGCGGCGGCGAAACCTGCTGGTTGTGAAAACTCAGGTACGGGCGGTCGTCCTCCTGAGCGACGAACATGTCGGTCCAGCTATCCCCGTCGAAATCCTCGAGAACAATGCCCCAACCGTACTCTCCCGCCGCCCCCGCCTCCCGCGCCATCTCCACGTAGGTGCCATCGGGCTGCCGAACATACAGCTCGTTCCCACCGATGTCAGACACATAGATGTCGAGCAGTCCATCGTGATCGAGGTCCGCACTATCGATGCCCATCGGATTGCCCGCGTCGACGATCACTCCCGCCTCGATCGTCATGTCGACGAAGCGGCCCCCTTCGTTCACGAGCAGCGTCCGGTTCTCCCGCACGTTTCCTCGGTCGTTCCAGATCCAGACGTCTTGGTCTCCGTCGGCATCGATATCGGACCACATCATCGCGCAGGGATTGCCCTGATCGGACGCGAAGAACCCAGTCTCCTCGGTCACATCTTCGAACGTGCCGTTCCCCAGGTTTCGGAGGAGATAGCCGTTGGTGCGTCGGTCTTCGAACGTCGACGACGCCACCGCAACATCGATCCATCCATCGCCATCATAGTCACCCCAGGCGACGATCTTGCTGGCGCTTCCCGGCTGCTCGGTGGGGGGACCGCCGGCACCGGCTTCGTCGGTCGCATCGCGAAACACGCCGCCTCCGTCGTTGACGAGCAGCATGTCGTTCGGATGGGCTCCCACATAGAGATCGAAGTCCCCGTCGGCATCGAAGTCGGCCGCCGCGACCGAGTACGCGTCGCGTTCATCAAGAAGCCCGCGGATGCCGGACGCTTGGCTGATGTCCGCAAACGTCCCGTCGCGCTCGTTGCGATAGAGCGCCGCCGGAAACCCCGTTCCGGTGACCAGGACAATGTCCTCGTACTCGTCGCCATCCACATCCACGAAGCCCACGCCGACCCCGTGCGGATTTCCCCCCGCTTGGGAATCACCGAGCCCTGCGGATTCGCCGATCTCGGTCAGCCGGAGGGCGCTCGAGTCGATGCGGTCTCCCTCGGGCAGAAGCGCGGCGGGATGGCCGAGATCGCGCGCTCCCGCGATGTCGAGCTCCTCCCACACGATCATCGAGTCACTGAAGGCGGGCGGTGCCCCACGCGGCACATCGGAGGTCTCTCCACTGCACCCCCCAATGAAAACCGCGATCCATCTGAACACCGCAATCCATCCGACGTACTTCACCACCGAAGTATGACAGAGGTAGCCATGGCCGACCACGGATCCCAAAGGTTCGATGTCATCTGCGGGAAGGAAGCCTGACTTCGAGGGCTCCGGTCGCGGCCTGCATCAGCATGTGTTGGACGGTGATGTCCATCTTCACTTTCGCGTCGGTGAGAATGTCGAAGCCTGCGCCGAAGGATGCAACCTTTCGGTCGAGCACCAAGTAGCTCGCTCGGTCAAAGCGACTGCACGCCGTCGCGTGAAGCGCGCCTTCGGAGAGCGACGCGAACCCACCATCGAGGCTTCGATAGTCGTTGGTGACCACGATGAACCCATTTTCCGCGGTCCGGACCGCGGCGCGGGTGCTCGTTCGCTCCACCACCACCATCTCTCCCGCCTTCGTTCCCGTCACCAAGAGAAGACAGTCGGCCGCGATCGGCGCCGTCGAGAGAAGCTCCACCGCCGCGTCGAAGCTTGGCACCGTGTCGAACACGCGACGAAGGAGGAGGGCGATCGACTCGGCAAGCGTCGGGGTCTCGTCGCTCAGCACCGCATTGAGACTGATGGCGAACCGGCCTTGGGCCACCGCGGAGAACACACCAATAAACGCAGGCCAACCCACCGAGGCATAGGGCCCCGGCGCGCTTCCTCCGCGGAACTCCGCGATCTGCGTGTGCTTGGCCAGCATGTTCTTTTCGGTCCACCAGTCGAGATTTCTTCCGTGAATGGGCCCGCTCTCGGTGTCGATCGCAAAGGCCGTGCAGCCAACGAGCGCACGGAAGGCGTCGTAGTAGAGGTTTGCGAGGAGCACCTGCTCCGCCGGGCGACCGATAAGCTCCGCCACCGCGTCCATTTCCTCTCCATACTCGGAACGAACGAACCCCGCCCGATAGGCACCGAGCAGTGGCGCAAAGTTCGCCATCCCGCCGAGGTCTTTTAGATAGGAGTCCGCCATCGCCCGAGCCGCCTGACGATGAGGCGCGAGGCCTCGCCAGCGGAGCGCCGGTGCCTGAGCGAGATCCACCTGAACGCGCGGAATCATCTCGTCGAGTCTCGTTGGCCGCTATGCGACGGTGGGCAGCCCGGCCGCGGTAAGACCGTCTCGAAGCGCATCGAACAGACACTCCACGGGGACCTCGGTCTCTCGGCACTCTTCGAGCCGCGCCGCCTCGACGACCCGCACGAAGCGTGAGGACGTTCCATCATCCACTTCCGCCAGCACGCAGGGATGTTGACCCTCCGCCGCGGCGTCCATCGTTGCCTCGAGCTGATTCTTGTACACACCCTCCACTGGGATCGCAAAGCTCACTCGACAGGCTTGCCAGGCTTTGTTTTCGCGGAGCCCGTCGTACGTAATCTCGCAGAGCGCGCACGGATCTTTCCGGTCCTTTAGCAGCCGAGCGGCGTACTCGACCCCGCCGCGGAGATTCCACTCCGCGTTGTAGACCAGTACCAACCGCGTCACTTCCGCCATGAGGTCACGGTGTCACGGTCCGCCGAGGCTCGCAACCGCTGGTCCTTCACCCGCGTGAGCTTGTTCGATGATCGGGGTGGAGGCCGTCGTGCCGAGCTGACGAGGAATACCCGAGGTATTTTGAGGAGGCAGCGAAGCGGTCGGTGCGGCGGACGGTGGTGGATCCGTCGCGAGGGCGATCCATGTCACGCGGGTGAAGGACTAGGACGACCAGGCGATGTACACGCGGGCGGTCGTCGCGCGGCTCACCGCGCGGGTCTCGAACGTCTGCAGCACCTCGAGCCCAAGGTCGAACGCCTCGCCGTTTCGAAACAGGATCTGGCCGCCCACGATGGTTTCGTCTTCCGCACGAGTCGCGCTGCCGGCGGGGCTCAGCTGATACGCACGCATAGTCGTACTACGGCCGGGCGGGGGCATAAGACGATCGACAAGTCATAATTTCTCTACGGCCATGCGAAAGGATCGGTTACGTGGGACATGTTCCACACCGCCGTGGCCGCATCGCCGCCATCCGCTCATCAACGGCGCCCTCGGGCCGTGGAAACTTGCTGGCGCGGTTCCTGCTGTACCCGCCACTCATGCGGCCTATGTCTTCACCATGCTCGTTCCTGCATTCACCTCGGGCTCCAAGAAGTCACCCCGCGTGTGGCACCGCCGTGCTGGCGGTGGCGCTTGTGTCGATGGTGGGCAGCGCGGCCAACCCCGCCAAGGCGTGTTGTACGGACATTGACTCGGCCCGACCGCTCGGCTGGGCGAGCGACGGTTCGCTTCTCGTGCAGCGTTCGGAATCAGTAGGCTGCATTGGCGACCGAACCGTTGAGCGGGTCGTCCCCGGAGAGCTCACGCCAACGGCACGCTTCGATCTCTTTCAGGGCGGGCGGGAACTTGAGCCGGCGGAAGAAGCGCGGTCGTTGGGCGACGAAGAACTCTTCGAAGCCATCGAAGAGATGGACGGCCGCGACCCGTTTCCGGTGCCAGGCTGGCTCTCGGCGCAGTTCTTTCATCCGGTGACGAGTCTCTGCGGCCAGCATGTGCTCGTTCAGGCCATTCCAAACCCCACCGAGTCATCCGACATCGAGCCGTGGGATCGGACGGTCCATCTCGAAGTGGCGATTTGGAACGGGAAACGCTTTGTCGGAGTGCATCCCGGCCTCGTAGTTCCTCAGTACGTTGCCGAGACGGCCGAAGTGCTGGTGCACCCGGCTCCCAATGGCGAGAGCGCAATGCTCCGGGTCTCGGCCAACGGCCCCGATATGATGGGAGACTCGCTTGCGTGGATCTCCCTGCCTCCAGTGCCGAGCGTCGGTACACGCCCGGATGGCTCGACCTCGGACCAGAGCTGTGATCATCGAGCGCAGATCATCCCCCGCGACGATATCTTGGGCTTTGGTGGCAGTGGTGCCGAACCCTACCGGTGGATCGACGGGCTATCGTTTCGGTCGGACGCACTGTCCGCCACCGACCCGGAAGACGCCGCCGAACTCTCCACGCTGTCGCTCATCCACCTGAACCGAGCACTGTGGGAACAGCCGGCGGAGCCCACCCTTCGAAAGGAGGTGATCCTCGGTTTCGAGGCGGTGGGATACAAAGAGATCGCATACGCCCTTCGCGGCGAGGATGATGCGCCGAACTCCCGTCCGGGCCTGATGGCGACGAGCTGCCGAGCAGGGAGCGGATCCGAACCGCTTGCCCTCATGTTTCCGGTGGGCCTGGTCGCGACGGGACTGGGCGCCTTCCGGAGGAAGCGTCGCGACTGATCGGGATCCCGCGTGCCGCAGCCGGGTGCACTACTTCCGGCGAAGGCGCGCGATGTACACGCGGCTGTGATCCGAGACGGGCGCGCCGCGCTCGTCGAGCGGCGGAACGATGAACGAGAAGCCCGCTTCCTCCAGATGGCGCTCGAGCGTCTTTCGCGGCCAGTGATACATCCGAACCACCAGCGTTTGGTCGATGCCATCGCCGAAAAAGCGCTGTTCTAGGATATGGATCCGACTCTCAGGGTCGTAGCGGCTCTCTTCCCGGTAACGAACCGCGCGGCCCGAGACGTCGAGCGTCCGCTCCCCGACATCGTTCGACCGAAGCGGGTCGGGAAGGAACAGATCGAACGCTAGTTCGCCTTCGGGATCGAGCGCGCGATGAACGCATCGAAGGGCCGAACGAAGCCCTTCGGGCGAATCGACCAGCGCAAGGGTGTTGTATGGAATGAACACGAGCCGATAACGACGCGGGTCGACGAATTCCGTCATGTCGCCCACGCGCAGTCGTTCCGAAGCGTCGCCGCACCCGGCAGCGCGGAGCCGTCGCTGTCCCTCCCGAGCCATCTCGGGATCGAGTTCGAGCCCGTAGGCGTCGACTCCGTGGGAAAGAAGGGTCATGAGGATTCGACCGGTGCCCGCGCCGAGCTCGAGGACCGGGCCTCGCGCCAGCCGCGAGAGCGCCAGGTACACATCGACCTCCCACGGAGGCTCGACGCGAGCGGCGACGAGCGCATCGTAGAGTCGAGGGTCCCAAGCGCGGCTCACGCGAACCACTCTACCTCAGACTTCAAGGCCGGTTTCGCAACGGCTTCGTCGAAATGAATGCAAGCTCTCAAGCCAACGTGAAGCCGTTCCGCGGTACCGCGCCTCGCCATTGTCCGCTTGGGAATGCGAGCAGCGGCAGGCGGTGAACCGAGCCAATCTGATAGGTATGCGCCACTCGATTCCCCTCGTCCTCATCTTTCTCGTCGCCTGCACGAACCCCGTCCGCCAAGGCACAGGTCCCGCGGATCCCGGGGTGGCCGAGGCGATCGAGCAAGCGTTCCCCTTTGACGCCGGCGCGCCGATCGACGTGGTGTATCAATGTGCGCGCGCCGACTCGGTCCTCGGATGGATCTTCGATCTTCAGGCCAACGGAACCCTGACGGTGGCGTTCACCACCGACACGTCGGAGGACTTCGCGTTCAACGGGACCTACACCTACGACGGCACGACGCTTCGGCTTCAGATGCCCGGCGGGCCCACGATGCCCTTTCCCCTCGGCCTCGATGAAGAGAGCACGGTTTTGTTTCCACACTTTGGCATCGTCGCGGGCTTTGCGACGCCGAACATGACATGCGTGGCGGGAGGTCACCGCATGAACGCCGGAGAGTTTGCCGACACCCAGGGATACCGCTGTCCGACGATTCGGATTCAAGCGGCGACCGATGAAGAGAACTCCGTCGAGTTCGTTCACCGCGCGGTGCCGTTTTCTGTTCCGGTCCCCGGCTCGTCTTTTCGTCAGCGCGATGTGTGGGTCGCTGGCGCCTCACAGCCCAATGTCACGCGCGGCTACGGCATCTATCGGCGCGCTGGCGAACGCTTCTACATGAGCTTTCGCGTGGGCGCGGAGTTCGCTCAGGCCGCCGGCAACCTGCCGGTGCCCCTTCGGGCTGCTCCCACATTTGCGGACAGTGATCTCCTGACCGGAAACCTCAATGGCGCCGCCATCGAAGTGGATCAGCTGATGCCCGAGGCAGGGCCGTGCACGCGTCGCTGACGCACGTCGAGTCGGAGTCCCAGCAAACCGCCGCGGTCTTTCGTCGCTCTCGGGATAGGCTCGTCTCATGCGGTTAGGGTCGGGCGGGGGCGAGGGTTAAGCTGCCGGCCTTTTGGGGTTGGCTTCGTCGGGCTTTGATTTCGTCTCGCTCTCGCGCCCACCAGTCCTGAGCTTGGGATCGGTTCCAGCACCCCATTGCGCTCGTCGAACGAAGCGCATCGCATAGCTCCGCCGCCGATTGAAACCTCTCCTCTGGGTCCTTTCGGAGGCATCGGAGCACGATGGCTTCAAGGTCGGGTTCGATCTCGATGCCTTGCTCGCGAAGGCTCTTGGGTTCGGTGTGGAGATGATGGCCAAAGACTTCGACCACCCGTCCCTCGAACACGGGTTTGCCGGAGAGAAGAAAATACGCGGTGGCTCCAAGCGCATACAGATCGGTGCGACCATCCACCGACTCCGGATCGGTGACCGACTCGGGGGCCATGTAGAGCGGCGTGCCATGCACCGTATCCGCCGCGCTGAGCTTCGTGTCGGCCGGCGCGTCCACGTCCTTGACGAGGCCAAAGTCGAGCACCTTGACCACATCTGCCACCCCGCCTCGCTCGCACAGGATGATGTTGTCGGGCTTGATGTCGCGATGCACGAGTCCCATTTCGTGCGCCTCGCTCAGCGCCTCCGCCACCTGGATCAAAATATGGACTGTGCGCTCTGGGGGAAGCGGCCCGCCCATCGCGACCAAGTCCTCAAGGCTCAGGCCATCGAGGTACTCCATCGCGTAATAAAACACGCCGTCTTGGGTTCGTCCGAAATCGAAGATCGCCACCGTGTTCGGATGGGTGAGCCGGCTGGTGTGCTGGACCTCGCGCTCGAACCGGGCGATCGCCTTCTCTCCCGCTTTCTCGAGGGGGAGGAGCTTTACCGCGGTCGGGCGCCGAAGCATCCGATGCCGAGCCCGATACACCGCGCCCATGCCTCCTTCTCCGATCTTGGACTCCAGCGTGTACTGACCGAGTTCCCTGGCCTCGCGCACCTGGGTTTGAAGACCGTGCACCACGTGGGATATCACTCCAGCGACCACCGATAGCGATACGCCTGCAAAGCCATGGAACACGAGCGGGAACGCCCAGGTCGGGAACTCGTTCTGGCCTGGAATGCCGATCACGATCCCTTCCCAGCCCGCCACCGCGCTTCCGGTCATGACCACCCCCCATACCAGCCCGACGAGGGCGGAAAGCCACGCCGGGCTGGGGACGATCGCCGCGCGAAGCAACACCACGACCGCCATGAGAATCGGACAGAAGAGCGCAATAACGCCGCCCGCACCCTCGACGGGAGGAATCAACGGCAATGTCCCGAACACCGCCATCGCAACGGTGGTGGAAAAGAGCTCGGCACCCCGCGCCACCGCCACGGTTCGCTTCCCCTTTCGAAGGAACACCCAGACCAGCGCGTTTGAACTCAGCACCGAAAGCGACGCCAGCCGCGTACTCGAAAGGAGCGGTTCACCCTCGGCGGGCGTCAGCAGATCCAATCCAAGCTGCACCGTGAAGAAGACGCCGATGACCGCCGTGAAGAGGGCGACGCGCTTCTGCAGGTATGCGCGGGGATCGCTGAGGGAGTCGCTCATTCCCCGCCTTCATAGCACAGCCCTTCGCACAGCCTGCGAGCCTCGATCCGCCGGATCCCGGCGTCGACGCAAGCCGGCCTCGGGTCCCCGGATACGGCGAGCCCCAACCCCGGGTCGACGGAACCCGCGACGAATCGGATCGCTCACTCCGGTCGGACTGGTTCCAACGACGAACCGGTCCAGCGGAGCCACGTCCACTCTTCGGTCTGCACCCGAAGCGGAAAGTGCTCGCGATCTCCGCTAGGGCCGCGACGCGGATGGACCTCAAAGGTCCGTACCCTCTGGGAGTACACCGGCGCTGTCCCTTCGGGACCGTAGACCTCGAGGGAGCGCCGATCCGCGCCTTCGCCGGTGCCGATCAACACGAGCAGCGTGTCCCCCGCATCCGCCTCGCTTCGCACCAGATGGAGCTCCCAAACGCCGCCCGGAGCGGCAAACCGTCGAAGCTCCGGGCCCGGGGCGCAGTCCCGGCGCTGGTGCATGGACAGCACCTGCCCCCGGGCCCCGGGGGTCCGATTCGGCGCGGGCGCAGCGAACCACACGAGCGAGGTGGTGTCATCGCCGCCAGACCACTCGACGATGCCGCGCGCGTCGACCTTGCCCTCCGGCGGCTCCGGCACGCAGTCGGTGACTTCCAGATGACGGCCCGCCACCCAACCTTCGTCGCCGGTGGGAAGGCCCACGAGGGTCCAGTTGCGCGACCCGATTCCGGACACTCGACGGCCGACAAACCCATCCGCCGCAACCAGCACGGTGCCCGCCGGGTAGGCGCGTTCGATGTCGCCCCTCGGTCCGGGCCGGAGGCGGAGCTCGACCGGTGCGGTGCTCCTGACGAACGTGATGGCGGCGGCGCGAGGACTGTAGTAGCCGGAATCCACCCGCGAGTCGGGAGCGTGGGCTTCCACCTCGGAGGCGGTCGTTCCCGGTCGAAACAGGAGGCCGGCCGTCGAGTCCGCGCTCATGGTGATGCGCGCATGGGCGCGAAGATCGGCGGGTAGCCCGGACCACAATCGAAGAAGCGCGCTCGGTCGGCCCCAGATCGTCGGCACGGTTGGCGGCACCTGGATCTCCGTGCCGACCGCCCCAAAGGTCACTCCGTGCTCAGCGAGGGCCGCCGCGAGAGGCGTGTCGGGTCGAAGAAACGGCGCGACCAGCCGGAACGGGATCCGATCGACGAGGTCCTGGTCGTCGATATCGGCAAGCTCGAGGCCCGCTTCGGTAAACACCATGCGGCGTTGGGGGTCCTCCGGATCGTGAACGAGCATTCGACTGAGCTCTCGCTCGGAGACACCCCCGTGAAAGAGCGACATCACCGGCACTGGCTCGACTTCGCCATCCGGCGAAATTACGTAGTGGGCGTTCATGAAGTCACGCCTCGATACCCCAAACGAATGGTCGAGGAACGGACAGCGCACCGCCACGAACGTCTCCAGCGCAAGCGTCACGCGACATCGGGTGAGGTCGCGCGGCCGCGCCTCGAGCCGCGCATCGAGGGCCGCACGGGCGGCGGGATTCGAAAGCGCTACCGTAGGAACGGTTCGACCGTCGACGGTACGCTCTCCGGTCTCGAGCGATTCGAGTCGGATCGGCCGACCCCGCACCGGCTCGGGGAGACCATCCACCACCACCGGCGCAGGCACATCGACCGACGTCTCGACGGCCGAACCCTCCGGACGGTCTTCTTCCATGGCCGGTGGGGTCGGATCGCTCTCCGGTGGAGGCGCTTCGGAGGATTCGATCGGCGGTGGGTCATCAGAAATCGGAGGGTCCGCGGGTTCGGACCCACAGGCCACGATCCCCATCACCAAGATTGGCCAGATCGCTTCGCTACGAAACCGTGGGGGCTTGTTCACTCTCGAACTGTACGACGGTTGGCCACATACGTTGACCCGCTCTCGAATCGGGCTGGGCTCGAGCGAATAATGACATCCGTAGGCCGATTCGATAGCGTTCGATCATGCGTCTTGGGATCTCGCTCGTGCTCATCGCGTGGACCGCTTCTGTGCACGCGCAGGATGCACCGGCGACCGAGGCTCCCGAGGAACCTCCGGACGAGACCTCGACGGAGGGTGGCACCGAGGAACCCGAAAGCCCCTCTCCCAACGATGAGCAAGCCCACATCCATTTTCAGTCGGGGCGACTTCACTTTGAGCGGGGCGACTACGAGCAGGCGCTCCCCGAGTTTCAAGCCGCCTACGAACTGAGCCCGCGTCCCGAGCTTCTGTTCAACCTCTACATCACCCAGCAAAACCTCGGGAACCTCCCCGAAGCCCGGGACTACCTTCGTGACTATCTGGCATCCGACGTGGTCCCGGAAGAAGAACGATCCACGCTCAGCGCTCGGCTCGAAAACCTCGACCGACGCACTCGCGAGGCCGAGGCGGAAGAGGCAGCCCGAGAGCGCGAACTCGCGGAGGCCCAGGCCCGAGCCGCCGAGCCCACTTACTCGCACTCGGGCTTTGCATTTCGGGCACTCCTGGGCATCGCGTTCAAGAGCGCGGCGCTGAACTTCCCGTGTCCTCCCGTCGTTCCCGACAGACGGTGTTCGCCGGGCGACGATGTCGAGCTCCGCGCGACGGGCCTCGGCACCAACCTCAAGCTCATGGTGGGTTGGGCGTTCTTGGAGAACCTGATCCTTCAACTCGAAGTGTTCGGCGGCACGATGGTGGCGGGCACCGTCGAGCTCACCGGCAACGAGATCGACAGCGACTCGGTCGAGTACAGCGCGACCACCATCGCACTCGGAGCGACCTATTACTTCATGCCCCTGAACCTCTACATCTCCGGAAGCTTCGGCATTGCCTTCGCCAATATCGAGGGACAGGTCGGTGACCCGGAAGCGAGCCCGGGTTTCGGCATGGCGCTCCTTATCGGCAAAGAGTGGTGGATCGGCGAAGACTGGGGCTTTGGCGTCGCCGTTGGTTACGACCTGTTCCTCACCGGAGAATCGATCGCCGACGAGGACTCGTTGCTCATCGGCCAGTCGGTCGGACTCTACGCCTCGCTGACCTACAACTGATTCAGCCCGATGACCCGAACGCCCAAAACCCTTCGCGGTCGACCCTCCCGACGAGCCCTCGGGTTCACCCTCGCGATCGTCGCGGGAGCCACCGGGGTCGCACTCCTCGCGTGGCTGAGCTTCGGGAGGGATGTGCATACAAAAACGTGCTGCGGCACGACCTGCTGGGAAGTGGACGAGCACGGGGAAGCGATCGACCCAACAACCCAAGTAGACTGCGTGCCGGTGACGATCGAGACCTTGCCATAGCGGTGTAGCCTCAGACCGCTGGACAGACTCACTCGACTGCCCGGAGCTGCCAGCCCGCACAACCGCTCGCGCAGAAGTTTCGTCTGCCATTCGAGACCGAGAGTCCGAAGTGTCGGACGCTTCGTGTCGGGTCACGGAGAAAAGTGCTTGGCATGGAGGTCGCACCGTCTCGCGGCATGAAGAAGGTCCTGGTCGCCGCCGTGGTCCTCGCGTTGGCCCTCACCGGCGCCATCGTCTGGAGGATTCGCGCGCAAGAGGCCGCCGAAGCCGGCCCCGCGTCGGGCTCCGGCATCATCGAAGGAGAAGGCGTCGATCTTTCGGCGCGCCTCAACGCGCGCATCACGCGCATCGCCGTGGAAGAAGGGCACGCGATCGAAGGCGGCGCAGTGCTCCTGGAGCTCGACTGCGACGAGCCGGAAGCGCGCCTCGCAGAAGCCTCCGCCCGCTTCGAGTCGGCTCAGGCGCAGGCGGAAGCCGCGCAGCAGCAGGCGGAGGCCGCGGCGCGGAACAGCCAGGCCGCGCGGGTGTCGGTGAGCGCAAACCGTGCACAGCTCAATGCTCTCACTGCGCAGCGCGATGTGGCGACCCGCGAGGCGGAGCGCCTCGAAGCGATGGGGGATCACGCGTCGCTTTCGCGGCGCGACCAGGCCCGGAGCAGCGCCACTGGCCTTGAAGCTCAGGCCCGCGCCGCCCGTGCGTCGCGATCGGCGAGCGCCCGTCAAGCCGCGGCCGCTCGATCGCAGGCCGAAGCCGCGCTCAGTCAGGCCGAGTCCGTGGTGCGCCAGGCGGCCGCGCTCGCGGCGGTGGTTCGCTCCGCCGAACTGAGCGTCGAGGAGTGCCGCATCGTCGCGCCACGCTCGGGAATCGTGGAGCGGATCTACTACGAACCGGGGGAGCTGGTGGTCCCCGGGGCGGTGGTGGCCCGAATCCTCGATTCAACCTTTGTGCGAGCCACGTTCTACCTTCCGAACGCCGAAGTGGACGAAGCGAGCGTCGGCGACGCAGCCACCGTCGAAGCCGACGCGTATCCCGGGCAGTCGTTCTCTTCGGAGGTCTATCGAATCGCTCGCGAGGCAGAGTTCACCCCACGGAACATTCAGACCCGCACGGATCGCGATCGGCTCGTCTTTCCCGTCGAGGTACGGATTGCCAACGAAGCCGGTTCGCTCCGCCCGGGCATGCCCGTCACGGTGACGTTGGGCGGTAGGTCGTCGCCATGAACGGGCCGGAGTCACGATGAGCGCAATCATGATCGACGATCTCCATCGCGCCTTTGGGCCAGTGGAGGCGGTTCGAGGGGTCTCCATCACGATCGACGAAGGCGAACTCTATGGCCTCCTCGGTCCCGACGGAGCCGGCAAGACCACCACGATCGGCTGCCTTGCCGGTTTGATGAAACCCGATGCGGGTTCGGTGCGAGTGATCGGCGAAAACCCAATGGCCCGGCGCAGCAAAGCCCGCGAACACCTCGGCCTCATGCCGCAGGAATACAGCCTCTACGGGGACCTCACCATCGCGGAAAACCTCTCGTTCTTTGGTCAGCTCTTTGGGCTGAGCAAGCGGTCGTTCACCGGGCGGCGGGATCGACTCATGGAGATCACTCGCCTTGGCCGATTCCTCGACCGACGCGCGGACGCGCTAAGCGGCGGCATGTACAAAAAGCTCGCGCTGTCCTGCGCGCTTCTCCACGAGCCCTCGGTTCTGCTCCTCGACGAGCCCACCAATGGCGTCGATCCGGTGAGTCGGCGCGAGCTCTGGGAGCTGATCTACGACTTCGTATCCGATGGCATGGCAGTGCTCGTGAGCACCCCCTACATGGACGAAGCGTCGCGCTGCCATCGGGTCGGGCTCATGCACGAAGGGCGCATCGTCGCCGAGGGTGCGCCGAGCGATTTGACCGACCGCCTCGAGCACGATGTCGTCGAGGTGATCGGCGGGGACCGGGAGGCGGTCCATGCGGTGCTCCGGCAGCGGCGAGACATCGTGGTGGCGGCGTCCCCGGCGGGTGCGCGGCTTCGCGCGGTGTTGCTCCCCGGGACCCGGAGCACTCTCGCCGAATCTCTCCCCGCCGATGTGACGCTCAAACCTGTGCCGCCCGACTTCGAAGATCTCTTCCTCGCCCGGACCGCCGCGTGACCCACGCCATCGACGCATACGACCTTCGCAAAGACTTCGGGTCGTTCACCGCGGTCAACGACGTGTCCTTTCATGTGGAACGCGGCGAGATCTTTGGTTACCTCGGCGCCAACGGCGCCGGCAAATCGACGACGATTCGCATGCTCTGCGGCCTCCTCGCCCCGACCCGAGGACGCGCGACGGTGGCTGGCCATGACGTGGGGATCGATCCGCTTCGGGTCAAAGCCTCGATCGGCTACATGTCGCAGAAGTTCAGCCTCTACCGCGATCTCATCGCCGAGCACAACCTCGAGTTCTTTGGCGGAATCTACGGACTCGGCGGCAGGGCGCTTCGCGTCGCGATCGACCGCGCGATTGACCTCACCGATCTCGCGGAGCACCGGAAAGCGCTCACCGGTGCGCTCCCGGGAGGCATCCGGCAGCGGCTGGCGCTCGCGGGTGCGCTTCTCCATTCGCCGGAGATCGTGTTCCTCGACGAGCCGACCGCGGGGGTCGATCCCGCGTCGCGCCGAGATTTCTGGACGCTGATCCGCGAACTCGCGCGCGACGGTACGACGGTGTTTGTGACCACCCACTATATGGACGAAGCTGAGTACTGCGCTCGCATCGGGTTGATGGTGGACGGCCGACTGGTGGCCCTCGATACGCCCGCCGGCCTGAAACAGCAGTTCGTTCCGGGAACCACGCTGGCGGTCAGCGGCCAAGACCTTCACTCCAGCATCGACACCGTCCTCGACCTCCCCGAGGTCATCGCCGCCGAGCCATTTGGCGCGCGAGTGCATGTGCGGTTCCGCGAAGGAACCGAAAACGAGTCGGCGCTTCGTCGGATCTTCGGTGGACAAGGGCGGGTCGACCGGATCGAACCCGTCGAAAGCTCGCTCGAGGACGTGTTCCTTGCGGTGGTGGGCCAAAACGCGAAGGACGCGGCCTGATGTCGTTCTTCACTCGAGTCTGGGCGCTCGCGAGCAAGGAAGTGCGCCACCTCCTTCGGGACTCGCGCTCGCTGTATCTCGCCCTCGGCATGCCGGTGCTGCTCCTTTTGCTGTTCGGCTTCGGCATGAGCTTCGATATCGATCGGCTGCCGATCGCATTTGTCGACCACGACCGAAGCGCAGCGAGCATCGAGCTTCGACGCCGCTTCGTGGCCAACGACGACTTCGTCTATGCGGGGCTAGCCGATAGCGCAGCCGAGGCGGAGGGGCTCCTCGTCGGGCACCGGGCCGCGGCGGTGCTGGTGATCGACCAAGGCTTCGAACGCGCGGTGGTTCGGGGCGAGGAGGTGTCGCTTCAGCTCCTCGTCGACGGCGCCGACAACAACACCGCGACCCAGGCTCAGGCCAAAGCCGAGCTTCTCGCCCGAGTGTTCGGCCTGGGGGTCACCGCACGGGCGCCCAGCCGCACCACCGCGCCGCTCGAAGCGCGCACCTTCTCCCGCTTCAACCCGAGTGGCCAAAGCGCGGTGTTTCTCGTGCCGGGCGTGGCGGCTTACGTGTTGGCGATGGTCGCCGTCCTCCTCACCGCGCTGACCGTCTCTCGCGAATGGGAGCGCGGCTCGATGGCTCAGCTCTTTGCCACGCCGGTCAGTCGTCTGGAGATCGTGATCGGAAAGCTTCTCCCGTACATGGTGATCGGCGCGCTCGCGGTCCTCTTGTCGCTCGCCGTCGGGATGTGGGTGTTCGATGTGCCGTTCCGCGGATCCGCGTTCGCTCTCAGCGTCCTTTCGCTTCTTTTTCTTGCGGGCATGCTTGGCCAGGGACTTCTCGTGAGCGTGGTCGCACGAGACCAGATGGTCGCTACGCAGGTTGGAACCATGACGTCGATGCTCCCGTCGATGCTCCTGAGTGGGTTCGTGTTTCCGATCGAGAACATGCCCCCGGTGCTCCAGTACGTCTCCTACGCCATCCCCGCGCGCTACTACGTCGACAGCCTTCGCGGGATCCTGCTTCGGGGCAACGGGCTTGGTGAACTCTGGACCGAAGCGCTCCTCCTGGCCGCGTTCGCAGCGCTGATGATCGTCCTTTCGACCGCGCGCTTTCGAAGGACCATTGCATGAAACTTCGGATCCCACACGCCACGCGCGAGAGCGGCCGATGAACGCGTCGCTCGCCATGCTCCTCGCGGTCACGAAGAAGGAGATCCGCCAGACCGTTCGGGACCGACGGATGATGGCACTTTTGATCATGGCGCCGGTGGTTCAGCTCACAGTGTTTGGCTACGCAGTAAACCTCGACGTCGACGACGTGCCCACCGTGATCGTCGACTACGACCGAAGCCGGGCATCCCGCGAACACGTTCGTCGACTCCTCGCCGACGGCACCCTTCGCGCGGCGGGCAAGGTCGACGGTACCGCGGAGGCGGGGCGACTTCTCGAAACCGGCGAAGCGGCGGTGGCGCTCGTGGTGCCGCCAGGGTTCGAGGATCGGCTCCAACGCGGGCGCGGGGCCACCGTGCAGGCGATCCTCGATGGGAGCGACCCGAACCGCTCCAACGTGGCCGGGTCCGCGATCAGCACTTACTTCAGCCAAGAGAACGCCGCACTCGTAGAGGAGCAGCTGGCACGGCGCGGGAGCGTTCGCCCTCGAGCGGCGGTCGTGGTCGCCCCCCGGGTGCTGTTTAATCCCGAACTCGAAACCGCGGTCTACATGGTGCCCGGCGTGGCCGCGATGCTCCTGATGTTGATCACCACGATCATCGCGGCGATGGGGCTCTCCCGCGAAAAGGAGGTCGGCACCCTCGAGCAGATCATGGTCACTCCGGTCTCCCCCTCGCTCCTGATCCTGGGAAAGATCATTCCCTTCGCCGCCGTCGGCATCCTCGATTTTGGAATCGCCCTCGTCGTTGGAAGCGCAGTGTTCGACATGCCGCTTCGGGGAAGCATGGCGCTCCTCTTCCTTGCCACGCTGCTCTACCTCACGGTGACGCTCGGCATCGGCCTCCTGATTTCAACGGTGAGCGGTTCGCAGCAGCAGGCCTTCATGGGGGGATTCCTGTTCCTTCTGCCGGCGGCCCTCCTCAGCGGAATCATGACGCCGGTTCATTCGATGCCCGAGGCACTTCAGCTGCTCACGCTGATCAATCCGCTTCGCCACTACCAGGAGATTCTTCGGGGAGCGCTCCTGCGCGGCGCGGGGTTCTCCGATCTCTGGGTTCAGATGCTCGTCCTCGGCGTCATGGGAACCCTCATCTTTACTGTGGCGACGTACCGATTCCGAAATGTGACGATGAAATGAGCGTATCGATGATCCGAATGATGGGAGTTGTCCTTCTCGTTCCAAGCGGCGCCCTCGCCCAAGCGCCGAGCACCTTCCATGTCGAAGCAACCATCGCGGAGGGCCCCCCGCTCAGCGCCGACGCGGCGGCAGAACGAGCCCTCGAAGCCAACCCTTCGCTCGAGCGTGCGCGCGCGCTGAGCACCGCGGCGAGCTCGAGCGTGTCTCTCGCCCGCGCCGCGCTGCTCCCCCGACTCGATCTCAGTGCGAGCTACACCCGAATCGACGGCTTTGACGACTCGACGCTGCGAGGCCAGACCGACCCCGACGCCCAGGCCGCACTCCGCGCGATGGCCAATCAGGTCACCGATCCGGCGGCCCAGGCGCTGTGGCTCGGAACGATCGATTCCCAAGGCCAGGACCTCAGCATTGCCATTCCTCGAAACCGCTACGGTCTTCGGGCCCGGCTCACCTGGCCGGTAAGCGACCTGTTCTTTCGACTTCTTCCGGCCATGGAAGCGGCCGAAGGCGTCGAGCGGGCGCGCGAATTCGAGCTCGAAGTGGAGGCGTCGGGCATCCGACGAAGCGCGTTCGAAGCCTACTATGCCCTCGTCCAGGCGCGGGGAGTGCTCGCGGTCACCGAAGAATCGAAGCGTCAGGCCACCGCCCAGCGCGATGAGATCGAAGCGGCGGTTCGCGTGGGCGTGTTGGCGCGGGCGGATCTACTGAGCGCCGAGGCGCGGGTGGCCGAGGTGGCCCAGGCCGAAGCCAACGCCCGCGCCGGAGTCGAGATCGCCGACGTCGCGATTCGGGTGCTGCTCAACGACGACAACGGGCCAGTCTATGGCGTTCGTCTGGGAGATGTGCGTCGCGTTTCGGCAAACGCGCGCGAAGCCTTTGCCAACCGTCCCGAACTCAAGGCGATCCAGGCATCGCTTGGCGCGCAGGTGGCCCAGGCCCGGGCGGAACGATCCCGGGGCTACCCGAGGCTCTCGGTATACGCCGGCGCGGACTATGCGAATCCCAACCCGTATCAGATTCCGCCGCAGGAAGAGTTCACCCCGAGCTGGGAGGTCGGCGCCACGCTCAGCTGGTCGCCCAACGACACGCTCACCTCGGTGCACCGCGACAGTGAGCTCGACGCCGAACAGGCGGCCACGCGGGCGCAGATCGTCGAGCTTGAACGAGCGATTCGCATTCAGGTGGCACGAGCTCGGGCCCAGCTCCGCGCGGCGGAAGAACGCATCGTCGCCGCCGAAGCTGCGGAGGTGGCCGCCAACGCCGCCTACCAAAGCCGGCTCAGCCAAGTGCGGAACGGGACCGCCACCACCGCGGATCTCTTTGCCGCCGAAGGCACGCTCAACCGGGCTCGCCTCGATCACCTCGACGCCCAGGTGGGAGTCCGCCTCGCGGCCACCGAACTCGCCTACGCGGTCGGGCAACTCTAGAGGGCTGCTATCGAATGCTGTGCTTGCGAAGCTTCTCGTAGAGCGTGGCGCGTCCCACCCCGAGGTTCTTTGCCGCCTCGGTTCGGTTCCCGCCGGCCTGACGTAGCGCATCGACGAGAATGCCCCGTTCATACGCGGCAAGCCGCGCTTCGAGGGTGGCGCGGTTCTGCTGGATGCCGGGCTGCGCCTCGAGGAGCGAGAGGTCGAGCGCCTCCGGCGGCGAAAGCGCGACCAGGGACTCGATGGCGTTTCGAAGCTCGCGAACATTGCCTGGCCAGGACTGTCCCTCGAGGCGCTGCTGGAGCTCCTCGGTGAACGGAAACGGCGGCGTCCCGAAGCGACGGGCGAACTCGTCCAGAAAATGACGGGCGAGCACTGGAATATCGTCCGGCCGCTCGCGAAGCGGCGGAATCGGAAGCGTGACTACCTTGAGCCGATAGAAGAGGTCTTCTCGAAACCGGCCCTCGGCGACTTCCTCGGTGAGGTCCTTATGGGTGGCTGCGATGATCCGGACATCGACCTTCTCGACCTGGTCCTGACCCACCGGACGAACTTCCCCCTCCTGCAGCACCCGGAGAAGCTTGGCTTGAATGCGCGGATCGAGCTCCCCGACTTCGTCGAGGAACATCGTGCCCTCGTTCGCTTCACGAAAGAGCCCGCGTCGACTTCGCGCCGCGCCGGTAAACGCGCCCTTCGCGTGACCGAAGAGCTCCGCCTCCGCGAGTTCGCCGCTGATCGTCGCGCAGTTGAATCGCACGAAGGGTTGGGCGGCCCGGGGACTCGCTTGGACGACCGCCTCGGCGAGACGTTCTTTCCCCGTCCCGCTCTCCCCGGTGATCAGGACGGTCACCTCGCGCTCCGCCGCCCGGCGCGCCAAGACGGCGAGCCGCTTCATCGACTCGGAAGAAAAGACCATGCTCCGCGCAAGGTGAAGCTCCGCCTCGAGGCGATGTTGACTCGCGCTCAACCGGATCGCCTCGACCGCGCGCTCGACCACCGCCATCAGCTCATCGAGCTCGAAGGGCTTTCGAAAGTAGTCGTAGGCCCCCTGCTTCATCGCTTCGACGGCCACTCGCTCGGTCCCGTGGGCGGTGAGCATGACCACCCGCGGCGGCGTTTCGAGCTCACGCAGTCGGCGAAGGAGCCCGAGGCCGTCGAGCCGCGGCATTCGGAGATCGCAGATCACGAGATGAAACGCGCCTTCCTGAATCCGGGTCCAGCCGTCTTCGCCGTCGACCGCTTCCGCCACCTCGATGCCCACTTCTTCGAGGGCACCACGAAGCGTGTAACGAATGCCGGCGTCGTCATCGACCACCAGGGCGGAAGGAGTCACGTTGCGCCCCCCGCCTTCGGTCGCCGAGGAAGCGTGATCGTGGCAAGACAGCCGCCATCGGGCGACGCCTCGAGCTCGACGTCGCCGCCGTGTTGACGGGCGAGGGCTCGAGCGACGGCGAGCCCGATTCCCGAGCCCTTTTCTTTGGTGGTGACGCCGGCCTCGAACAGGCGCTCGCGAACCGCCGGGGCGAGCCCCCTTCCTTGATCTTCGATCATGATCTTCACCGGGCTATTGGCCTGCATGCGAATCACCACCTCGCCATTCACGGGGCTGGCTTCGAGTGCGTTTTGCACGAGATTGATGAGAACCTGACGCAGCTTGCGCGGATCGCAGGACGCCTGGAGGCGCGGCGACGCCTCGACCCGAAGCGCGACTTTGCGTTCGGCAGCGGCGCCTTCATGAAGCCGAACCACATCTCCGACGAGGTCGGAGAGCTCGACTTCTTCCATCGCGAGCGGCACGAGCGGCCTTGAGAAGTCGAGCAGCTCCTCGAGCACCCCCTGCATTCGGTCCACCTCTCGCCGAAGGACGCTCACCCGCTCGCCCGTCTTGCCGTCCACGTCGCGCGCGACGAGCGCCCCCAGACCTTTCACACTCGCGAGGGGGTTCTTGAGCTCGTGCGCGATCTCTGCACTGAGCGCGTGGAGCGCTCGGGTTTGCTCCGCATGGGCGAGGAGCCGCTGATCGCGATCGCGCAGGGCTTCCTCGACGAGCTCGGAGAATCCGCCCCGGATCGCGCGTCCGAGACGGGTCGCGACCAGCGTGATGATGGTGTAGGCACCGGCGGCAGCCCACGGCGCGGGCCCGGTCTCGAGGTCACCGGTGTCTCCAAAGAACGCCGGCATCAGGCCGATCTGCGAGTGCGCCCACGCAAGAATCCAAATCGCGGGAAAGATTACCGCCGCCTGCACGATCCGGATGAGTTTCTCGTTTCCGAGGATCGTGCCGACCACGCTCATCACGATGAGCGGCGGAATCAGCGGACTGAACAGCCCTCCGGTGGCGACGACGACCCCCAGCTCGAACAGGAGCATCGTGACGAGATTGAACGGAAGGTGAACGGTGTGGCCGCGACGCGCGCGGAGCCACTCGATGAGGCTGACAAGCCAGAGCATGCCCACGACCACGACCAGCGTCGCCTGACGCCAGAAGGTGGGCTCGAAGAACACGAACACGAGGGCGACACCGCCCACCGCGGGGGCGAGAATGGCTCGAGTCCGGACGAGCCGGCCGAGCGCCGCACCGATCGAACGGCGGCGAAGCGCCTCCGCATCCGGGGCGCGGTGCACTTCAAGCGGTGAGGACATACGAATGGATCTTAGTTGGCGTGGCGGATGGGTGCGGCTTGCTCGCCCATCGACCACCGAGGCTTGCCGCCGAAACCTACACAAACCGTGCCTAAGTTCCGAAACGGCCGAGCCTTCCCCGTTTGGCCAGACCACGGCTCGCGCCCGGCCTCCGAACCCCAGAAGAAACAAGGATTGAAGCGTTGCCGTTCGAGCTTCGGGACAACCGTCCGGAATCCCGGGCAGTCGTCCGGGGGCGCACGACTGTCAGTCAGCGGGAATTCGCTGGCCCTGGCGTTCGTCCGACCAGGCCTTACTGTGCCGGCTGTGGACCTTCCGACCACCGTGGTGACCGCGGTCGCCCTGAGTGCGGCCGCCGGCAAGAACCCGTGGATCCCGCTGGGGGCCCTTCTCCTTTTGGGTGCGCCCGAAAGCGTGCCCGAGTTCATCATCGACAAGGACCTCCAGGCCGGTCTCCACGAGCTCTTGCCAAGCACCGCACTCTATATTCTTGGCTCGCTCTTTCTGGTGGTCTCGCTCCTCGAGTCGCTCGCCCACAAAATCCCACAGGTCGAGCAAAGGCTCCATACGGTCTAGAACGCCAGGCGGCCCATCGCCCCGGTCGCCCTCGCCACCTTGGTTTCG
>JBCCZL010000076.1:0-23152 GCA_039187775.1 Myxococcota bacterium | reverse complement strand
TTTCGAGGTTCGACACTTCGAGGTTCGCGTACTCCCCGTTGAACCGATGCCTCGACGTCGCCTTTTCCGATCGGACGCCGATCGCGAAGCTGGCGCTCCGGGCCCGGATGCGAACCGCGGTGCAAGGACCGGGCACGCGAACCTCGTAGCGATGCCACGGAATGATGGCCTCTCCCGTGATTGACTGCTCGCGGGCGACCTGCTGGTACACGAGATGCCAGTCCCGGGAGGTAACGCGATAGCTTCGATGCAGCCGCTCGAGGCCGACTCCCGAGACCTGATGGCAGCTCTCGTCGACCTCCGGTTGGTAGATGGGGCGCCGCCACACCGAGAAGCCATTGACCGCGTAACCAAGGGGACGGGTCGACCAACCGAGATGAACTCCGTCGGCTACCGAACCATCCCGTCGAGACAATGCGAACGCTGAGATCATCGGGTACCGAAGCTACCAGAGCGGAGCGACGGTCCGACAGGAAGACCTCGAGACCTCACGAAGAAGTGGCTCGGCCCTTCGGCAAACGCGGATATAGCAGTCCGTAAATGCGGACAAGCAGCACAATACGTTTCGGTACTCCGGCAAGCACCTGAGTACCGGTTATGAGCCTCGGGCTTCGTGGATCAGTCCGCGGACCATCGCGGCCATGATGTCCCCGAGCTTCCCGTTTTCGATCAGTTCGGGCTGGTAGAGCAACGCGCCTTGAACCGCTCCTCGTACGCCGAACAAGAGCGTGAGCTTGCACTCGTCTTGCTCGTTCTTCGAAAGGTTGGGAAAGAGCTCCGCGATCACCGGAGTGAAGAGTTCGAAGACCCGACGTTCCGTTCGCTCGATCGCGGTATGGTCCCAGCTACGGGGCACTTCCACCAAGAGCCGGCGTCGAAGGTCAGGCCCTCCGGTTCGCGGGGAGCAGAACGCGCGAGTCGCGGCCAGCACACGTTCTTCTGCCGAGCTCGGAAGCTCGAGCACTTCCTCCAACTGCGCTACGATCCGGTCGTTGATGCGCCGGGTGATGCCGGCAATGATCGCCTGCTTGTTCGGGAAGTACTGATAGAGGGAGCCAATACTCACTCCGGCGCGCTTGGCGATCTTGTTCGTCGTCAGTGCATCGAGCGGCGATTCCAGCAGCAGCCCCTCCGCGGCGTCGAGGATGCTGGCCACGATCGTCTCGCTCGCGCGGCGCTTCGGGGTGCGTCGCGGTCCGGTGTTCGTGGCCATCGGCCGACAGCCTAGCCGATCTGCCTCCGGCGAGTAGCCGGGCGGAAGGACCTCCGTTTGGGCTTCTAGGTGTCGGTTTTTGTTCGCGGATTCGCGAGATGCATCGGCGAGCTGAGGGTGTGTCCCAAGCTCCTACTCTGTCTCACATGTCTGCAAGAACAGCAAAGGGTGCCGCGTTGATGACGCTTGTGTTTGCCATCGCCTGTGGGGACGACGACGCGTCGGGTCCGATGCTCCCGGAGGGGGGCGGACTGGATGCCGTAGCCGATGCGGGCCCGGACGTTGCGGATGGCGGATCGGCGCTGCCCGCGATCGAGGGCCTCGTGGGCGACGTGCGGGCCGTCCAGGACACCCGCGGGATGTGGCATATCTACGGTGCAAATGAAGGCGACGTCTTTCGCGTTGAGGGATATCTCCAGGCGCGCGACCGCTTCGGCCAGCTCATTTTTCTTCGGCGAGCGGTCCTTGGTGAGCTCACCGAGGTGATCCCCGCGGGCTTCGATCCGGGTCTCCTGGATCAGGATCGGGCGGCTCGGTTCATGGGATACCGCCGCCACGCGGAGGCGACGTGGGACACGATGCAGCGAGACGACCCCGAGACGGCCGCGGCGTTTATCGCCTACGCGGACGGAGTCAACGCCTACCTCGCTCAGGTAGAGGCTGGAGAAGCGCCGATTCCCAACGGCATCCGACAGGTGTTCATGCTTGTCGGCCTGACGACGTACCGACGTTGGGAGCCGGTCGACTCGATTGCGATCGGAAAGTTTCTCGCGGCATCGCTTTCCATCGAAGTACGACGAGACCTCGAACGCAGTCTCGGAAGAGCGGCGTGGCAACGGACGTTTGCCCCCGATGCGTCGGATGCGCGCTTCTCTGCAAGAGCGGACGGATACCTCGATCTCTTCTCGTTCGCACCGGCCGAGCCGGCGGTCACCGCCGACGGGTTCCCGTTGGCCCCGCCGTCGGGCGCGGGTGGACTCATGGATTTTGCACCGCTGCGCGCTACAAGCGCGGAGTCACTTTCGAACGAGCGTGTGGACCTCGACGTGCTCTACTCGTCGCTGCCGATGGCGGATGCGATCGAGGCCCACTTCGCGAGATGGTTCGGCGACCGTTCACGCGGTTCCAACAGCTGGGCGATCGCCGCGGATCGGACGGCAAGCGGGCAGCCGATGCTCGCCAACGATCCGCACTTGGCGCTTCCCAGCCCTCCGCTTCATTGGCAGGCACAGCTCAATACGAAGGCGGCCGGAGGAACCCTGAACGTCGCCGGCTTGGTGTTTGCGGGCACACCGCTCGTACTGTTTGGCTACAACGACGACATCGCCTGGGGACTGACGGTCGGGCGCTTGGACGTGACGGACACGTATGCCGAGACGCTCGAGGGCGATCAGGTCGTGTTCGACCCCAATCCCAGCGATGACACACCCGCGGAGCGTCGCGACCTCGTCCGCATCACCGAGACGTTGACGCAGCTTTCGGGCGATCCCGTGGTGGCTAGCTTCGATCTCGTCCCCATCGGCCCCGCCGAAGACCCGATGGCTGCGACCCGCATCATCATTCCGGGGACGCGGACGGAGACGAGCGCGATCTCTATTCGATGGACAGGCCAAGGAAGCACCACCGAACTCAGCGCGATCGCTCAGATGGCGCGAGCCAAAGACATGGACGAGGCGCTGACCGCCCTCGAGCTGTTTCAGGTGGGCGGCATCAACTGGGCGATCATCGATGATCGGGAGATCTATTGGCGCAACCAGGCCTCGGTGCCCGTTCGGGATGCACGGGCCCTGACCTTCGATGCGGAGACGGGGGAGGGCATGGCTCCCTGCTTCGTGCTTCCCGGAACCGGCGAGTTCGAGTGGCTCCGAGAGGCGGATCCGCGCGTTGGCGCAGATGAACGCGGATTCCTCGAGTCGCGCTTCTTGCCGCAGCTACGAAATCCAGACCGCGGGTTTCTTGCGACCGCGAACGCCGACCCGGTCGGAGTAACCCACGACGGCAACCCGTTCGATGCGCCGTTCTACATCGGTTGGCGTTTCGAGTCGCACCGCATGGCCCGGATCGACGAACGGCTGAGTGAACTGGTCGCCCGAGGCAATGTGACCGTAGAAGAGACGATGGCCCTGCAGAACGATCACCGGTCGCCAATCGGTGCGATGACGCGCGACCCGATCATCGCGGAGCTTTCTCGGGCCGACGAGGAGGCGAGTACGCCCGGAACCCACCCGGACCTGAGCGGCCTCGTGAGGGGTCTCGACCGCGCGACGATGGTGCGGCTGAATATGGCGCGCGGGTACCTCGAGGGCTGGACGCTCGACGCAGATTCAGGCCTCGAGCCGGATGGCTCACCGATCTCGGACAACACGAGCTCGAGCGACAGTGTGGCGACTTCGATCTTCAACGCGTCGCTCACCCGCATCCACCGGGGGCTCGTCGACGACGAGATCGCGGCGATGAACCCTGAGCGAGACTGCACCACCGATCCGTGCGCCCCAGCTGGAGATGCGTTCTATGTCCTTGCACTGGCCGCGCCGGAGCGGCTGCGCACGTACCGGGCGGAGCTTGGAGACACCATCGTTTGGGACGATCTCCGAACCCCCGAGACGGAGACGCGTGGCGCAGTCGTCGTGCGAGGAGTGCTCGAAGCGCTTTCGTTTCTCGAGGAACGCTTCGAGAGCGACGACATGTCGACTTGGCGCTGGGGGCGGCTTCACACGCTTCGCCTCGCAACCGTGGTCCCGCAGGTGGGCGGTGACGTGCTCAGCATTCCCACTGAGGCAAACGAGATTGTTCCCGGGGGATTCCCTCGAAGCGGTGATCGCGAGTCGGTGGATGTCGCGAACTTCGACTCTCGGAGTTTGACCGACTTCAGCTACAACAATGGCGCGGTCCAGCGACTGGTGGTCGAGATGGGGCCGGAAGGCCCAACGATCTACAACGCCATCCCTGGTGGAAATGCCTACGATCCGGATAGCCCTCACCATGCGGACGAGATGGAGCACTGGCGTCGAAACGAAGCGCCGCGAGTGTTTCATACCGAGGCCGACGTCCAGGCGAACGCCGAGACCACGCTCATGTTCTCTCCCGCCCAATAGCGGACGCGCCGCGGCGTTCCCTTCACGATGCCTGTTCCCGTCACGATACCTGTCCCGGCAGCCCTCAGCAGTCAGGTAGGGAACCGAGGTTGTTCATTTCGGTGGCGTCGGCCTGGGTGGTGAGAAACTCGTGGGTGACGAGGTCGCTCCGCGCCCCGTCCTCTTCGACGTAGTAGGTCCGCGTTCCGTTTCGGATGTCGGTGAACGCTTCCCAGAAGTGCACGCACCATCCTTCGGCTTCATTGCAGAGAAACCGGACGGTCCGCCAGAAGTCATCGGTGCGGGTCACCGACGTGACACGAAGCTCCCGACGATCTTCGGGGGGCGGCCCGTAGACAGTGGTCGCATCCGGCAGATTTTCGAGATTGTTCGCCGCGGTTTCGTCGGGACTCGTCGATACGAAACGGCGGAGCTGAAGGTTCTGGCGAGCCGATCCATCGGGGGCGGTGGTGTAGTACCGAACGCGTCCCAGGAGCACGTCGGTGATCGCAGTCTCGATCGGCACCGGCGACCAGTACCCGTCGCCGCAGAGCTGGGTGATCGCGCCTCCGTCTCGATGCACCGCGGTGATGTGCCGGTCTCGGGCCTGTGGCTCGAGCCCTCGGGTCGTGGTGAACTCGTTGCTGAAGGTGAGCGACGGGCCAACGATCCGCAGAAGCTGGTCGCGCCAGGCGATAAGGTTGTCGCCGTAGGCCGACACCACTTCCCACGAGCGCATCTGGTTGTGCTGGCCCCAGTGCGGCCGCCCCCCGAGTTCCTTTGCCCGCTGCTCCAAGAAGATCAGCCACTGACGGCTCTCTGCGACATCGTGGAGCGACGTGACCTCGATCGAGCAGGCCATGTGGTAGTTGGCATTGTGCATCGAGAGGAGAGCCTTGCTCTTTCGGGAAAATCGGACCGACACATAGCCGAGCTGTCGAAAGCGGTTCGAGTTGGCGAGCACTTCGTCGATGAAGTCGATGTACGCACGCGTATCCATGCCGAACACCACTTCGATGCTCGAGCCGTTGTAACAGTCGCGGTCGAAGCCGGATTCGTTCTGTCCAGACGTGACCTGCCAGCTCGGTCCCCGTTTGCCTTCACTACTCGAGGGGCCGAAGGTGTCGGACAGCGCAATCTGGTTGATCTCATCGATCATCCATCCCACCGGGATGCCAAACTCCGACGCCCAGATCGCATTGGCCGCGGCGGCCAGCGCAGCACCTCCGGTGAGGTGCGGATCGAGGGCTCGAGTGGTGAGCTCGGCCGCTCGAAACCCGACCTCAATGGCCTTGATGCCACCGGCGATGGGGATCGAAGTCGTGATGAGCGCGGCGTAGCCTCGAAGAAACCCGGCCGTCGCCATCAAAATCGCGTTGGAGATGGTGGGGTGGCAGAGGAAATTGCTCCCCGCCTCGAGGTTGATGTCGCCATCCTCTCGCGTGACCCAGCGGCGTCGAACCCAGCAGTCACCCCCCTTCCGGGGATTGAAGGTGATGTCCAAGTACCGGTAGTCGACTGGTGACGTCGAGATGCGAAGATCCCATGGCGGGTTGTCGAGGAGCGTGTTGAGTCCTTCGAGGGGGCTGCCGTCGGAAGCGGGGCGGCCCACGGTGCCAAGCAGTCGCTCTTTCACGCGAGCCCACGGTCGCGACTGGGTCCACTCGCTCAATCGAAAGGCGCGCGTGACCTTGGCCACGACCGAATAGACGATCCCGAATCGGCCAAGGCCGACGAGGACCGCGGCCAGCGCTTCGTCGTCGCGAATGATCTGGGTATCGGCGCACGGAAGGATGCTCCGGAGCACGTCGTCGTCGTTGGTGATCGGGCTGCTCGCCGATTCGATCCACACTTCCTGACCGCCCGTCGTGACCAGGTGCACCGCCTGGATCAGGTCCGCGATCGGACCGTAGTCGAGATCGCTCCCATGGGTTCCTGTCGAGAACGCGCCGGCGAGCGTCTGTCCCTGGGCTCCTCCAAGGGTCGGCATCGCGAGGCCATCCGCTTCGAGGCGCCGGTTGAGGTCGATGATCTTGATGCCTGCTTCGACGTGTACGAGCCGCTCTCCGGTTTCCTCCCGCTGCCGGCGTCGCCAGAAGTCCGTGAGCGCATCGAGGCCGGGGGTTCGGTCGACAAGATACTCCAAGCGCCGATTGAGGCCGTCGGTGTTGACCACCCAGTCCTCGGACGTGGCGATGTTCTCGATCGACCATCCGCTTCCCAGCGCCTTTACTCGCTCGCCGGCCGCTTCCGCGGTCGAGGTGACCCAAACAAGGTCGTCGAGGTCACGGGCTTGGAGATAGCGCGGAATCGTATATCGGACGGTCGCGGAGAAGTTCTCCCAGTCGCGACCGCGGATCGAGATACGGGTTCGAGAAGAGTCGGGGGGGCAAACCATGGTGTGCGCTCCAGCAAGAGTTGGGAGCCGAGTATGACGATGCCAATCTCGCCGCAAAGGCACATCTTGGTGCCGAAGCTCTATTCAAGCCGTTCCCATCGCTGTCCCTGGACGCCGGTGTCCCCAGGTTGGGTGCACTAACGCAGGCGAACGCACGCGTCCCCGATGATCGGGAGGGCTTGCCGAAAGAAAGTGTCGTAACTCGAGGCGCAGACGTCGCCGACATGACCGTTTTCGTTGAAGCGACGCGCGAATCCCAGAAGGCGAGCCGCGACCACTGCGCCACAAGCATTGTCGGCGCGCTGGCCAAGGAGGGTCATCATCACGACGCTCTCGGGGTCACGATGGCGGCGGAGCTCGGCGAGCCAATCGTCAGCGCGACCGCCGGACCCGTACGATTCGCATTGCTCACCGAAGCCTTCGTCGCTGCACCCATCCTTGACGTCGTCTTCATCGGTGATCACCACGACCACGAGTACCGCATCGTCACGAATGAAGCCCACGTTGCACGGCCGCGAAGGGTCGATAGCATTGAGCACGGCCCGGGCGGCTCGCTCATCGTCATCGCCTCCGGTGCCCACCTGGGCGATGCAGCGAAAGGCGGGCGAGAGATCGTCGCTCTGAGACAGGTAGCGAGCGCCGGATGCGAAAGGTCCGCAGCGTTGACCCGCTGCGTCGGGGCCTCCGGTTTGGGTCACGAGGTCGCCGATATCTTGGCAGCCGGCTTCGTTGCCTCGATAACTGTCGGTGGTCACCACGCCTAGATGAAAGCTCGTGGTGTCCGCGAGGCGCTCGCGCATCCCGGTGACAAAGCCGTCGAAGCTCGCGATGAGGCTCGCCTGTTGGTCGGCCATCGATCCCGAGTTGTCGATGACAAAAAGAACATCGACCGCCCGACATCCGGGAAACGGACTCGCAGAGCCGGCGTCGGCGCGAGCATCCACCCTCGCGTCTTGCGACAGCGCCACGGCGTCCGCCGCCGCATCTGCAGCGTTGGGGGGTTGATCGTCGCTTGGGCCAGTGCCGCGATGACCCGTGCTGCAACCCAACACCAAGGAAGCAAGAACCCATCCCGGGAGGGCGCCAACCGTACCGCGGACGGGAGACGAAGCCCCGCGGCTCGGGCGAAGGTTCTCACGGTTCATCGAACGGGTCCGAGGGGCGTGCCGGCCGGCGCGAAGGCCACAAGGACGTCGTCGTCGGTGGTGATGCCGAGGTCGTCCATCGATTGCGGTGAAAGGTCGATGATCCGATTCGTTCGCGTGTGTGGTCCCCAGTCGACCGGACGCACCACGATCTGGGCACCGCTCCCGGGGTTCCGCACGAGGATTCGCGCGTTTCGCCAGAACGACCGGCCGTTCGGCGAATAATTCCAGCGCATCGCGACGTAGTAATAGTCGTCGGGTCGAGACATCACCGTCGACGCCCCAGGGCGCACCGGGTTATTGAGGCTTCGAAGCCGCTCTGAGGTGATCGTGCCGGTCTCGGAGGAGGTCACCCCGGTGTCGTTCGGTCCGCCAAACCAACTCACCCGACCGCGGACCCACTGGCCGCCATTGGCGCTCACGACGTCCCCGTAAGGCTCGGTCGAAAATCCGACGACCCCGCGAAGGGTGTTGTTCGTGAGGCCAGCCCTCGGGATCTCAGAGCCGCCTTGGCTCAGGCCTGCGTTGAGCCCCGTCGGAGCCGGCGTCCCTCCGCTTCCCCCGGAGCACCCGCTCTGTCCCGTTTCTTCTACGCAGGCGCATGCCCCACAGCCCGGCCGGGTTCGCCACGTGCCATTGCAGCACTGGTAACCCGCCGAGCATGCGGTGTTTCCGTAGACGCCGCCAAAAGTATGCGTGCAGCTCGCGCCCTCGGGGGTTCCCATCGGGGGTGGGTTGCCGGAACTCCCGCCCCGTCGTCCGCAGTCGTCGCAGTCGGTTCCGAGACCGCAAACCGCGTAAAGCGAGCCCGGACCACCGTCGTCGCACTCGTTATCGCCTGCCCACTGGCAGGTGTTGGTGCAGAGTTCGCCGGTTCCCGGATTGGGATTGGGATTGGGAATGGGGTTGGGGTTGGGGTTCGGATTGGGGTTCGGATTCGGGTTGGGCGCCGACCCCCCGCCACTTCGACCGATGGAGAGCATGTCTTCGATCCGGGCCTTGAGGTGATCTCCCGGGCATGACGTGCTTGCCCCCGAATGGTCGCGATGGCCTTTGACGTTGCCCGTGCTGAGACCGATTCCATAGGCCTCGGACAGTCGCCCAAGCAACCTTCCTCCCGCGTTGATCATCTCTTCGGGCGGCTGAAACGGGGTCCAGTTACGGCAGCCGCTTCGATGAAAGCAGCCGATAAACGCGACTCCGATGTTGCGGCTATTGTGGCCGCCGACGTGGGCGCCGCGAAGATCGAGAGGCCGGCCCTCGTAGATCGTTCCATCGACCCCGATGAGAAAGTGGTAGCCCAGATCGCACCAGCCCCGCGAGTCCATGTGGTACTTCTGAATCGTTCGCATCTGACGACCCGCGTTGGTGGACGGCGTGACCGTGTAATGGATCGCCATCCGGCTCTTGTTGGTGTCTCGGCTGCTGCAGCGGGTACTTCGAGCCCCCCACTCGTTCCGCGTCACGATGCCGAGGCCACCAAGCTCCGAGCGGAGCGCGCCCCGACTCACCCCGAGATCGCCCTCTGGGCCGTCCGACAGTTCGGGCTCGCTCGGCACCACCGCGGTCCAGCGGAGGTGCACCACCGAATCGGCGATCAGCTTGGGTACGCGAAGTTCAGCGCGGTAGCCCAGGGTGCCCACATCGACCACGCCAACATGGTGGTCCTCTTCGCTGAACGTCGCGGCGACGGGAAGCCACTCGCCTTCGCCGGAGGGCGAAAGGATGCGCGCTTCGATCGGCGGCATGGCGCCGGGCTTATTCAGCATCAACAGGAGGCCTATGCGGGTCGCGCCATCGGGCGCCTCAAGGACAGGCGAGACGAGCCACTCTTCCGCGTCCCGCCAACCGTCGCTCGCGTCGAGGGTGGACGAGATGATCTCCTGTTCGCCGTGCCCAGAGGTCTGCTCGGCCGGAAGCGCCGCGCATCCCCCGAGGATAAAACCACATACACCCACAACCATCTTCATGAACGGTGTTTGAGCAACCAACATGCCAGCGAGATGCGTCAGGGGTTCTTTGCAGACACACGTCGCGCGGCGTCGACCCGAGTCGGCATCTCGGGTCTCCTGTTCCCCATCGCTCCATCACCCCCGCATCGCTGCGAGCGCTACGACCAGGGAAGTCGCCGGCCTTGGTCGCGGAGGTCGTTCGAGAGCCGACCTTCGAACGCCTGTTCGAACGCGGCGGCTAGTGCGTCCGCGGTTTGGTAACGCTCGTCGGGGTTGCCCGCCATTCCTAACCGAAGGGCAAGAAGAACGTCTTCATGGAGACGCATCCATTGGCGAGGATCGGGAGGGCCTTCCTCGAGCGCCTTTCGCGCAACCGTCGCCGGATCGGTCCCGGCGTACGGAGGCCGACCGGTCAGTGCCCGATAGGCCACCACCGAGAGCGAGTAGAGGTCGCTTCGCTCATCGACGCCCTCACCTAGCCCGTGTTCTGGGGCCATGTATCCGGGGGTCCCGGCGCGGGAGCTTCGATCGAGGACGGTACCGTCCGGGCGACGCGCCACCCCAAAATCGACGAGTTTCCACTGCTCGCCGGTGTGTACGACGTTGTAGGGCTTGATGTCACAGTGGAGCACGTTTGCGGCGTGCACGTCAGCAAGCCCCTTTGCGATGTCGCGGATGAGATGGCGCGCTGCATTCATATCGAGCCTCTCCTGATTTCGAAGCATCGCCTCGAGCGAGTCTCCCTCGATGAACTCCATGGCGATGAACGGGAGGTCCGCTTCAAGGTCCGCGACTTCGACGATCCGAGCCACAAAGGGACTCTCCACTCGTCGTAGCGCCTCCGCTTCTTCGATGAGCATGCGAAGGGCGCGGGGTTCGGCGACCCGGTCTCCCCGCACTACTTTGAGAGCCACCCGTTCGCTTTCGGTGCGGGCCTCGTAAACCTCGCCCATCCCTCCGCGGCCGAGGAGCGCACCGACATCGAAGCGCCCAACTCGGAGACCGGTGAAGATGCCGCCGACTTGAGCAAGGGTCTCCAACTCCTCGCGGGCCTCCGCCAAGAGGAGCTCCTGCTCGGCGGCTTCTCGCCCGGCCGACTCGGCGCGTGCGGTCAAGGCTTCGTAACGTCGCTCGATCAGCTGGCCGGCAAGGTACGCAGCCCCAAATGTGGCCATGAGGAGCGCATGGATTGCCGCCGCCTCCCAGCGAGGGGCCACCGAATCAAACACCGGAACGTTGCCTTGATCAGGAATCGTGTCCGCGGCCATTAGCAGAAAAAAGCCGGTGTACGTCGCCAGCAAGCTGAGGAGCACCACCCGCCGTCGGCCCGCGCCACGCTCGCTTCCGGAAGCAAAGACACCGCCCGACACCACCAGCACCGCGACCACCGCGGTCACCGCGGAGTGGAGACCCAGGCAGTAGGCCGGTCCCACGGAGAGCGCGGCGATGATGACCCAGGGCCAGTACGGCGCTTCGCCTCCTTTGCGGACAAGTGAAGTACTGATCCAGACCAAGAGGAGGATCCCCGCGATGCATGCCGAGGCCACGTAGAAGGGCAAGGTCTCCCGGGCGATGGACCAGAGGATTGCCGCTCCGCCGCCGCACAGTAGCGTGACGAGGAGGCGCTGGTCTCGCATCTTGGTTCGGAACGCCTCTCGAAATGCATCCGCGGGGGCGTGGCTCGGCGATGCACCGACCGCCATTCGAGGGTGGGATGATTGCTCGCGGGCGCGGGATCTCGGTTTCTCATCCACCGTGTCGACCGCGTGGCTCGATGGCTCTGTTTCTGCGGCGTCTTCCCAGTCGTGGGACAGCGCGAGGCACCGGCTTCGGAGGCTGCGGTCGGAGTCCTCGCGGAATGCATTGCGAAAGGCGAGGCCAAGCGCGCTCGCCGACGGGAATCGTTCGTCGGCGGTTCGAGCGAGGCCGATGCGAAGCGCCTCTTGTAGCGATGGGTGAATCGTCGCAATCGAGTTGGGCCTTTGCGGAAGCCCCTCGAGCACGGCTTTGGCGAGGTTTTCATCCGCGACGTGGGCGTAGGGTGCCCGGCCGGTGGCCGCGTGGTAGACGACCGCCGCACAGGAGTAGAGGTCGGATCGGGGACCCGCCTGGCCTCCACGAACCCGCTCGGGAGCGAGGTAAGCGAGGACCTCCGGGCTCGACGGACTCCGGCGGGCCGTTTTGGCGAGGGTCCAGCCTGCCCTGGTTCGCACCACGGTTTCGGGGGTCACCGTCGCGTGCACGAGCCCTCGCCGATGCAATTCCGAGAGCACCCGAACGAGGTCTTCGACGAGCGCCTCGAGCTCCGCTTCGGAGAGCGGTCCCGTAGCCAGGCGAACCGCGAGTGCCTCTTCGGTCTCCGGTCCCTCCGCGTGCTCGGCCGCGCCGGCTTCGTCGCCTCGGTCCGAGCGCTCGTCTTCGGTCGGGAACTGCGCGTTCACGTCCCGAACGTGCGGTGGGTCGACCCCCTCTTCGACGTGCACTTGCGTCGACCGGCCGCCCCCGTCGATCGCCTCGTAGATGTCCGTTCCTTCTTCGTGGGCCACCACCATTCCCAGGCGATAGTCGCCCACGGTCTTTCCCGACAATGCGCCAGTCCGCCCAAGCTCTAGCGTGCGCTGATATTCGGCCCGGGCTTCCTGCAGCAAAATCTCGCGGCGGCTCGTCGTGCGCACGATCTCTTCGACCCTCGCCGCGAGTCGCGCGTAGCGACGCTGAAATCCGCGACCGACCAGAAACGCGGCAAAGAAGATCCCCTGAAGCGATAGATGCGCAGCGAGATGATGCCCCATCGGATGCCCCGGAATGATCACCCGAGTGAGCGACACGTCTGCGAGGACGCCGTTGATGATGAGAAGGAGCACCACGAGCTGAGCCCCCGCCACCGCAAGGTAGACCAGCCACACCCCGGCCCTCGCGAGAAGGCGCGGAGACGATCCGGCGAGGGCGCCGAGCATCACCAGGACGGTGGCCACCAACGCCTGGTAGGCCGAGTTCGGCCCGAAGAACCACCCGAGGGCCGCCGCCGGGAGAGCCATCACCGCGAGGTTCAAGACGAGCACCACGGGCCGGTGCGGTGGTGGAAGCTTTCGGTACGCGAGTGCCAGGACGGCGCCACCGAGGAGCGCGAGAACGAGGGCAATGAGCGCCACGTCTCGGGTGAGCGGGATTCGCCCGAGAAGCCATACCAGCACGGTCGCGCCGAGGCCTGCCGCGGCGGCGCCGTTAAAGAAGTACGAAGGGGGAACGGCCCCGGGTTCCTTGGCGAGGGGCACTATTCCTGGTCGCGCTCGATACCCAGCCGCTGGAGCATCTTGTAGACCGACATTCGATCGAGACCGGCCGCGCGCGCCGCGCCAGCGATGTTCCAATCGTGGGCCCGGAGGAGCGCCGACACGTAGCTCCGCTCGAACTCGTCGATGAGCTGTGCCTTCGACTGCTTAAACGGGACGCTTAGATCGACGGGAGGTTGCGTTGTGACGGTCTTGGGAGCCTGGTCGGGGAGTCGGTCGAGGAGCGCGGCACGTTCGATCGCGTTGCGGAGCTCGCGGACATTGCCAGGCCAGCCGTGCCGAGTGGCCCAGTCGAGAAACCCATCGGGAAGTTCGGAGCGTCTGCTTTCTCCGAGCTGGGACAGCAGGTGTTCGACGAGCATGGGAACGTCTTCCCGGCGTTCGCGAAGCGGAGGGACCCGAAGTTCGCTGACCGCCAGCCGAAAATAAAGATCGGAGCGAAACGCCTTTCGATTGACCTCGGAACGGAGATCGCGATTCGTCGCAGCGATGATTCGAACGTCGCACTCGATCTCGGAGCTGCCGGCAAGGCGCCGGACCCTCCGGCTCTCGACCGCGCGCAGCAGCTTCGACTGAAGTTCGAGCGGAAGCTCGCCGAGCTCGTCAATAAACAGCGTGCCGCCATCCGCTTGCTCGAAAACCCCTGCCTGGGGTCGGCTCGCGCCGGTGAACGCGCCGACCTCGTGGCCAAACAACTGGTCTTCGAACAGCTGATTGGGCGCTGCCCCGCAATCCAGCACCACGAACGGACCGTCGCGCCGCGCCGACCGACGATAGATCGCGTCGGCCACGAGTTCCTTGCCGGTTCCGGTTTCGCCGCTGATGAGGACGCTCATGTCGGTCCGGGCAACCTTCTCGATCTGGGCGAAGAGGCGACGCATCTCGGGTGAAGCCCCGACCAGCGATTCGAATTGGGTTCCCTGGTAGAGCGGGACCTCGACCGAGGTTGCGAGCGGCTCAAACCGCACCGCGCTGTCGCCCAAAGCAATCACCGCTCCAGGCGACAGGTAACCTTCGACCAGCCGCATGCCCCAAACGAACGTTCCGTTGGAGGAGCCGAGGTCGCGAAGGAGGTATCCGGCGTCTTCGAGGCGAATCTCCGCATGCAGGGCGGACACCTTTTTGTCATCGAGCACGAGGTGACCGCCGGAGCGTCCAAGGGTGATCGTGGGGGAGGCGAAGGTCTCGCTTCGACCGGCGTCCGGGCCGTCGAGGACCTCGAGCCGGCACTCTCGAACCCGCATCGTCGACCGATGGTTCTGATCTTCGATCCAGGTTCCGCTCCCATCGTTCTCGGCGTTTCCTGCCATCGGACCGGAGCCGATACTAACCCGAAAGATTCTCGTTCAGGCGTTCCGAAGCCCGCAATGGATGGCTCTTGAAGCGCGGGGACCGGCGACCCCGCTCCGGTGTAACTTGGCAGGTTGCCCGCCAGCGTGCGGAACTGCGTGCGGTTCGCAGATTCCGACCGGCACATGGCTTGCTGATTCTCCGGGCGTGCTGACCATAAGAATCTGCTCCGCCCCTGTTCTCGCCATCCTCGTCGCGCTTCTCGGCTGTTCCGACACTGGCTCCTCTCCGCCGAGCCGACCCGGTCCGGGCCCGGTGGGCGGCGACGCGAGTGTCGACCGCAATATTCCGCCCCGGCCGGATGCAACCGTCGCGGACGGTGACGCGGGGTCGTCGACGAGCATCCGCTCGGAGGTCTGTGACCAGAGCCTTCCGATGACGGGCAGCGCCGAAGACGCTGCACGGGCGATGGGCCTCTGTCGGTTTGTGGATGAGGCGTCGGGAGAGTGGGGGGTGCTTTCCGCGCGGTTCACCACCGCGGATGGATCGGGGTCGCTCGACTCGAGTGAGCAGGTGGGGGTGCTTCCGAGCTTCGGCTCGGTGAACGCTCGGCAGGGGTCGGCCCTCTTCGCGATGTCGAGCGGCACCGCACGCGCGCCGGGAATGCCCGGCCACACGAGCGACTGCGACTTCTTCGGTAGCCCGTTCGACCTTTCACCGACCGACTATCCTGCGGGGTTTCCGACGCCCTCTTCTTCGTGTCCCGGCATCCGAAGCGGCCCGCCGTTTAATGCGGCAGCGCTCGAGCTCCGCATCCGAGCTCCCGAAGGCGCGCGCTCCTTCTCGTTCGCGTCGGCGTTCTTTACGTACGAGTACCCCGAGTTCATTTGCTCGGAGTTCAATGACTTCTTCGTGGTCCTTCGAGAAAACAACGGCGCGATGGAGAACATCGCCTTCGATGCAGATGGAAATCCGGTGAGCGTCAATAACTCGTTTCTCAGAGCTTGTGCCCCGGGAACCCACGGCGGAAAGACGTTCGATTGTCCGCTTGGTCGCGAGTTCCTCCGCGGCACGGGATACGACGGCACCGACGTGTGCGGGAGTGACGACTTTGGCTTCGGCTTCCCCGGAGAGACCGCGGGGGCGTCCACGGGGTGGCTCAAGACGACGGCTCCCGTCACCGGAGGAGAGATCCTGACGCTGCGCTTCGCGATTTGGGATTCCTCCGACCCTGACCTCGACTCGCTGGTGCTTGTCGATGACTTCCGGTGGGAACTCGAAGAGGCCCCGGTGGAGACGCGTCCCCTTCTCTGAATCCTTGGTATCCTGACTAGCTAACCACTTGCCTTTGCTCGGCAATTCCACGACGCCGGGAATTGCGAAAGTGCGGAAACGGCCTCCTCCCGACAGGCCCCGCAGGATAGGGGCATGGGACGACGGCGGATGATGGTGTGCAAGGGTTGGACTTTCCCGATCCTTGCGGTGTTCCTCGCGGCGTGCGTAGGCGAGTTCGACTCTGGCGAGGAGGGTTTGGGCAACGGGGTGCGACGGGGACAAGATCCGGTGCGCATCACCGATCCCGCGATGCCCGAGTGCACGATTCCCGTTTCGGGGAGTCGGTACATTCGACTCTCGCGGCGACAGCTTGCCAATACGGTGTCGGATCTTCTTAATCTGGACGCGTCGGGGGTGGAGGCGTGGTCCACGGGGATGACCGAGACCTTGTCGACGGACTTCGACCGGAGCGAGCTCTTTACCGTGGACCGAGAGCGCGCCCAGGACATTCGCGTCGCCGCCGAAGGCTTCGCAGAAGCCGCGGTCGCAGACCAGCTCGACCATGTGGTCACCGGGGGCAGCTCGGCCGGGGAGTTCGTCCGAAACTTTGGCCGACAGGCGTTTCGGCGTCCGCTCCTCGCAGAGGAAGAGTCGGCGTTTTCGGCGCTCTTCGCCGAAGGGGAAACCCACTATCCCAATCTCGATCCGTTCGAAGCGGGTATTCGGGTGGTGATCGAAGCGATGCTTCAGATGCCCGATTTCCTGTACCGGATCGAGCAAGACGAGACCGACGCGGGCGACGGACTTCTTCAGCCGAGCGGGTACGAGATGGCGAGCCGGCTTTCCTACGCGCTCTGGGATTCGATGCCCGACGCCGAACTGTTTGCCGCTGCGGAAGCGGGCCGCCTCGAGACGGAAGATGGGATTCGCGCCGAAGCTACTCGGATGCTCGCTGACCCGAAGGCCCGCGGCATGGTCTCGGCATTCCATCGCCAATGGCTCGGCACCGGCGCATACTTCGGGGACACCGAGACGATCAGCGGGGTGGACGCGGAAACGCTCGTGGGCGAAGTCGAGGCGTATGTCTTGGAGGCGATCTTTCGCGAAGAGGCGGGGTACCAAGGTCTCATCTCCGGTCGCTACGCCTTCGTCAACGAAGACAACGCCGAGAACTACGGGCTCAACCCGGGGGACTACGGACGCGAACTTCGCCGCGTCGACAACCTCGAGTATCGGGCCGGCCTGCTGACCCAGACGGGGTTTCTCGCGCTCAACGCCCACGCCGGCGAGCCTTCCCCGTCGCACCGAGGGGCGTTCGTGATTCGAACGATCCTGGGCCTCGATCTTCCAGAGCCGCCCAACGTCGACATCACGCTGCCGGAGCCTTCGGCCGAACTCCGAACGCTTCGGTCTCGCCTCGAACAAAAGACGAGCGTCGATGGCTGTATTGGCTGCCATGCCCAGATCAATCCGATGGGCTTCCCCTACGAGCGTTTTGACCAGCGCGGGGCAGCGCGAGACGAAGACAACGGCGAGGCGGTCGACACCGCGGTGAGCGGCGCGGTTGCCGGCATGACGGTCAACGTCGCTGGCCCGGTGGAGCTCGCCGAGTGGCTTGGCGTGCAGAGCGCGGCCCGCGAGACCTATGCGCGGGCGTGGCTCACGTTTCTTTACGGTCGCGCGGACGTCGAAGCGGACGACTGCTACTTGGCCCGACTCGGGGAGTCGATGGCCGACGAGAGCTTCACCGTGCAGGCGCTGATCGTCGAACTCGTGGCGACCGCGCCGTTTCGCTACCGCACCCCGACGGAGGTTTCCCCATGAGCAAGCTGACTCGACGGCATCTTCTTCGCGGCGCCGGTGGCATCGTTCTCGGCGTTCCGTTTCTTGCCTCGCTCGCCCCTCGGGAGAGCCGGGCGCAGGACGGAGTACCGCGTCGCTTCGCGGTGATCTGGCAGAACAACGGCATCGACTACCAGCGGTTCTGGCCGGAGAACTACGGCGCGCTCAGCGATGCCTCGTTCAATGGCCGGGGCATCGAGGCGCTCCGCCCGTGGCGTGACCGACTCCTCATTGCTCGAGGCTTCGACATGGGGATCTCGGGACGCGGCGGCCACGAAGGAAGCACCGCGCTTACCGGGACGAGTTCTGGGCGGGGCGACAACATGCCCGACGAAGACTCGGTCGATCAGGTCATCGCCGACTCGATCAACCCCTCGGGAGTTCGGCCGTTGGCGCTCACCGTGCGTCGGGTCCGCCAGAACCGAACCGACGTCAAGCATCACCTGGCGTTTCGGGGTGGCAACGGCGTGTTCCAGGAGATGAATCCGTGGACCGTGTACAGCGGACTCACCGGGTTGGATAGCGGTGGCTCCACGGCGAGTGCCGAAGCCGCGATGCGAGTGCAGGCTCGCCGAGAGAGCGTGCTCGACCTGGTGAGCGGTCGGCTCGACCTGCTTCGGAATCGTCGCATTGGGGCGGAGGACAAGCAGAAGCTCGACGCACACTTCGAGGCGGTCCGTGAACTCGAAATGGGGATGACGGAGATTCCGACGGTCGAGACGCGCCTGAGCGGCGACATCGAGTCGGACATGCAGACCTATGACTTGCCGGAGCGTGACCTCTACGGCTCCGAGACCTTTCCCACCGTGGGGCGCCTCCACCTCGAGATCATCGCCCTCGCGTTCCGGACCGGCGTCAACCAGGTGGCCACCATGATGTACGGGAAGGAGTCGGAAGGGGCTCGCTACAACTTTGAGGGCATGAATCACGATGCCAGCCATCATGGGATCAGCCACCGAAAGGGAAGTGACTACCACCAGCCGATGCATGAAATCGATCGCTGGCACGGTCGCCAAATGGACTATCTCCTGACGCGGCTTGAGCGCGTCGGCGTAGCTCGCGATGGCAGTGGCGGCGTGCCGCTGGTGGAAGCCAACGGGATGACGTGCCTCGACAACAGCCTCGTGTTCTGGGGCAACTCGATGACCGACGGCCAGCGCCATCACAGCAACGATATGCCCTGCGTCATGGCAGGAAGTGCCGGAGGGTATCTTCGCCAGGGGCAGTACCTCGACGTCCGCCTCGGCGGCCGAAAGCGTGGGCACAACCAGCTCCTCAACACCTTCGTGAATGCCGTGGGCATTTCAAGCCCGCAGTTTGGTAATGGAGACCCCGGCGAGGTGAACGAGATCGTCGCGTAGCGTTCAGGTTCGCTTGGCCAAATCGGCCAAGGATGCCACCCAGGGCATGGAAATGGGCGCCCCTCGATGGTGAGGGGCGCCTTTCTCTTCCGCGCTGTCGCGTTCGCGTTACGGCTCTCTTGCGAGAAGCTTTGTGGCGATCGCGTCCGGAACCTCCGCGTAGTGTGAAAAGGCCATCGAATGCTGGCCTCGGCCATGGCTCGCCGCATTGAGAGCGCTCGCGAAACCGAACATCTCTCGGAGAGGAACCTTGGCGGTGACCACCTGCGTAGTCTTCCGACCGGTCATCGCGGTCACCTGACCGCGGCGCGTGGCGAGCTCACCGAGAACCGCGCCGAGGTTCTCTTCGGAGACGAGGACCTCGACATCCATCATCGGCTCGAGGAGCGCGGGATCGGCGAGGCGCATCGCTTGGCGAAACGCTTGGCCTCCCGCGACCTTGAACGCGAGCTCGCTGGAGTCGGTCTTGTGTTGTGCGCCGTCGACCAGGGCCACTTCGACATCGGTGACCGGGTAGCCGCCGAGGATCCCGCTGAGCATCGCCTCCTCGACGCCCTTTCGGACGCCGGGGATGTAATCCGCCGCGATCACTCCGCCGGTGATCCGGTCCTCGAAGGTCAGGCCCGAGCCGAGGGGGCCGGGTTTGACCGCAAGATGAACCTGTGCCCACTGGCCGGGGCCGCCGGTCTGCTTGACGTGTTTGTAGGCATGGCTGACTTCCTTTCGAATCGTCTCCCGATACGCGACTTTCGGCCGCCCGACGCTCACCTCCACGCCGTGTTCGCGGGCGAGGCGTTCGACGGTCACTTCGAGATGAAGCTCGCCGATGCCTCCGAGGAGGGTTTGGCCGGTATCGGGATCGGTGCTGAGCCGGAGAGACGGATCCTCCACGATCATTCTGTGGAGGGCGCCGGCGAGACGGTCGCGGTCGACCCGAGCCCGAGGCTCGATGGCGAGCCGCACGACCGGACGCGGGACGACTACGGTTTCAAGCGTGATGGGATGATCCGGATCGGTGAGCGTGGCTCCGGTCCGGCATTCGCCTCCGAGGATCGCGCCGATGTCTCCCGCATGGAGCAGCTCGATGTCCTCCAGCCGATCGGCAAAGAGGCGTACGAGTCGTCCAACGCGGAGCATCGAACCATCCGAGCTACGGACTTTTTCGCCCTTTTTGAGTTGCCCGGAGTAGACGCGGACAAAGGTGAGCTGACCGTAGCGAGCGAAGACCACCTTGAAGCAGAACGCGGCAAGGGGAGCCTCCGCCGTGCGAGGGCGTTGCTGTTTGGATTGAAGGTCTTCGAGCGGGGGCCCCTCCTCCGGTGCCGGAAGATAGGCTACCACCGCGTCGAGGAGCGGCTGGACCCCGCGGTTTTGAAGTGCGGAGCCGCCGAGCGTAGGAAGGAGCGTTCCTTCGAGCGTCCCTTTGCGGAGCGCGCGTTGGAAATCCTCTTCGGTGACGTCGCCGGTCTCGAGGTACTTCATCTCGAAGTCGGCGTCGGCCGAAGCGCAGGCATCGAGGAGAAGCGAGCGGTAGCGCTTCGCCTCTTCGAACGCCTCGGTACGGATGGGTTCGACCGTGAAGGACTTTCCTTCCGGGTCGTGCCAGCGAAGCTCGTGCATCCGGATCAGATCCACGAGGCCGAGCTCACCGGAGTCGATTCCGACCGGGAGGCCGACCACCGTCGGCTCGAGGCCGAGCCGCTTCCGAATGCTCTCGAGGCTAGCTTCGAAGCTTGCCCCCGCGCGGTCGAGCTTGTTGATGAACACGATCCGCGGCACCCGATGCCGGTCGGCCTGGCGCCAGACCTTTTCCGTCTGCGGCTCCACGCCGGCCACTCCATCGAGCACCACCACCGCGCCGTCGAGCACCCGAAGGCTTCGCTCGACCTCGATATTGAAATCCGCGTGCCCTGGCGTATCGATCAGATGGATCGCCGTGTGGTCCCATTCGCAGCGGACCGCCGCGGCCTTGATGGTGATGCCCTTCCTTTGTTCGAGCGCGTCGGAATCGGTGGTGGTGTTCCCCGAATCGACCCGGCCCATCGCGTGAATGCGACCCGTGTAGAAGAGCACACGTTCGGTGAGGGTGGTCTTTCCCGCGTCGACGTGGGCGATGATTCCAATGTTTCTAACTTGCTGCGTCATGACGGAGGTCTCCCGTCGAATCGGGCGCTGCCCGACTCCGTGTTGAGCTCTGAAGAACAGCCCGCCTCGCTTCCCAGGGTTATGGGGATGCGGCCGCGTAGACTTCGTGCCGCGAAGGGCACGGGAGTGCGCACGAAAGGCGGGCCAGGCCAATGTGCCGTGCGCAGCGAAAGGCGCCGATATCCGAGCCTTTCGACTTACCTACGCACGGCCTAGAGCGAGGCTGGCCAGACGCAGAGAAACGCGTAGGACGGGCCGCCGCTCAGCGCGCGCACCGCTCCCACGGCGCCAGGGACCTGGACCGAGGAGAAAGTCGGAAGTGCACAAACGCGAGTCATGACGACCTTGGTACACAGATAGCGCATCCCTCTCCAAGCGCAACCGGCGACCCAACTCGCCCCGTCACAAACGTGCGCTCACCTACCGCCGTCATGGCCGCCGAGACTCCACACGGGACGGAGGGCGGTTCCGCGAAGCCACCGTCCATCGTGGATAGGCTAGACAACAAACTGATCCGAGCCACACAGCCTTTGCGTTCCTCACAGGCGACGAGACTCTTTCCCTTCGCGCACTGCTCCGCGCTTCCAGACCACTAGAAGTACCTCGCGCCATGCTCAGAGATCGATCTGTCCCGTCGCGAAGTCGACGTGTGGATGACCGCCGGTGTCCTACGGTCTTGACGCATTCTTCAGCCGGCCTCGTGTTTGCGTGTCTGCTGTGAAGAGTGCGGCGTCTGGAGTCACGCGCGGGCTTTTGGAAACCAGAGCGGCGATAGAACGAGCACCACTCCAAAGAGGCTTGCTGCCAACGCGAATAGATGGCCTCCGAGCGATGGATAAAGAAACCCGCCGCCGATGAGGCCCGCGATGCTCGCAAGGCTGCTCGCGCTCGTGACCGCTCCCTGCACCGACCCTTGATCGTCGGCCCCGACTTCCGCGACCCGCGTTTGAAAGGTTGGCCACGCCAGGCCGTTGCCGATCGCAAAGCACGCCGCGCCAAGATAGCTGATCGGTCCCGCGGGCAGCTGAAAGCTCAGGACCGCCGCGAGCAGGAAAGCAACCCCGACTCCGAACACGGCGCGCCGTCCCAGATGCTTCGACACGAAGGTGAGGAGCGGTCCTTGGGCTACGATCATCATCGCGGCAAGCACCGCGAAGAACGCGCCAAGTTCGCCCGTGTCCCAGCCATAGACCTCGGCCGCATGCACTGGGAACCCAGCGTAGAAGAAGTTGAAGCCGAGAAAGATCAGGAACGTAGCGAAAAGAATCCGCGCGACCTCCGGCCTCGCAAACCCCGTTCGGAGCGCCTTCTTTTTCGTGGCCCGATGGCACGGTTTGGTTTGCTGGTGGAGCCCCGCTTCGAGTGCCCCGGGGGTGGGCGGGCCTTCGGGACAGCGACCTTTTGGCTCCTTGAGGAAAATCAATATCGCCAGCGTGGTAATGCCCGCAAAGCCGGCCGCAACCGCGATCGGAAGCCGCGGCCCCCACGCCGTTCCCCCGAGAAGGCCGGCGGCGGCAGGCCCGATCGCGAAGCCAAGGCTTGCCGCCATTCCCATTCGTCCGAACGCAGTCTGCCGCGCTTCGGGGTACTCCTTGGTGAGGTCCGCTACGTAGGCATTCGCGACAGAGATGTTCCCGCCGGTGGCTCCATCGAGGGCGCGAGCAACAAAAACCAGAATGAGAGGAATCGTGAGAGTGGCGCCCGCCACCTCCATGAGGCCCACGACTGGAAGAGTGAGGGCGCCGAAAAAAAGGAGCCACGCAAGCAGCGTTCCCACCTGACTCGCCACAAGCACCGGACGCCGGCCCGTGCGGTCCGACCATCGACCCAAGAGCGGCGCGCCAAAGAGTTGGAACGTCGAGTACGTCGCGCCGACGAGACCATACGTCCACGCCGCCCCTCCGAGATCCGTGACGATGAACACCAGAAACGGAATCGCGAGGGAGAACCCGAGAGTGCCAAGGAAGTGAATCGCAAGGATCGGCCCGAACGACGACCATGGCAGCGCGGCCTTGGCGTTTTCTTTCACAGTCGTCGCGGTAAGGTTCGCCACCGCGAGAGCCTACGTCGCTTAGAACAAGCCCACCACACCCCAAGTGCCATCAGTGCAATGCCATATCAGACGGGCGCGCTATGCCTTGCCGATGCCCGTCATCCCCCCCGG
>JBCCZL010000075.1:0-23298 GCA_039187775.1 Myxococcota bacterium | reverse complement strand
GCTTCTTTTCCAAAGGGACCTCGACGGGAGTGTCTCACGTTCACAGAGGGCGTGCTCTCAGGAACCCAGAGAACACCGCGAGCAAGGATCTACGACGTGCGGATCCCGTAGCGACTCTACGGGAGACACCGCTCGCGCAGGTTTGGTGCACCCGGCGTGTCCTCTGGAAGGCCCGAGCAAAGGAACACCGCGGCCGAGTCTCGTCCCGGGACGCCCGCCACCGGCTCGTGCCGCGGCGGGCCGTTGAGCACCGTCGGAAGCGCGGCCACCGATCGTCCGAGTTCGTCGCCGCTGTTCGGTGAAGAGAGCGTCAGCCCGACCGCCGCGGCGGTGTCGATGCCGGCGGCCGAGCCCGGAAGCACAAACACCGCGCCCGCATTGCTCTCCCCGTCCACATCGACAAGCGGAGCGCCGACGATGAGATCGAAGAAACCATCGCCGTTCACATTTCCCGTCGCTAGGGCTCCACCAAATCCCGCGCCATCGCAGCTCAGGCCGCTCGCGCCGTCCGGGCACCCGAGGGTGACCGGCGCTTCGCCCCAGGCGGCACAGGCCCCCGGGTTGGGAAGGCCGGTTCCCGGGTACATCTCGACTCCTTCAAGGCGTCCCTCCGCGCTCACCGCACTTCCGACGAAGAGTTCGGGCTGGTCGTCGCCGGTCACGTCCTCGAGCGCGACCGCGGCGCCGAAGTCGCCCGCGGGGTTGTCCACGCAAGCCCGAACCGTGGCTTCGATGCCGCCCATTCCGTCCGACGCGATGCTGGCGACCACCACGCGGCCGACTCCTGGCGCGCCGGCGGCGACGATCGCGGTGTTCGAGTCGATGGCGAACACCGCGAGCGACTCACCGAGCCGGCCTCCTTCGGCCACGGTGTCCGGCGGAATGACGAGCTCCATCGGCCGGGCGGCATCGGGAAGACGATAGAGTAGCCCTCGGCGGGCATTGCCATCCGGTGCACCCAAGATCGCGACCCCCGCGATATGCCCAAGAGGAAGTGCGGCGCCGGACGCACCCACCCGTTCGCCCCCCATGGTGGAGAACTTCTCGTTGAGGCTCGTGGTTTCGCAGCGCACTTCCAGCGACGCACTGGCGGGAGCGGTTTGAATGATGCAGAGGTCGCCTTCATCGGCGAGGCCCGACCGCCAGCGCGGGATTCCGATCAGGGAAAAGCCAAAGCCCGTGTCGCACTCGCCGCTTCGGTCGCAGCCTTCAAGCAGCGGCACGCTCAGGTCGACATTGGTCCCGGTCCAGCCGGGATACACCACGAAGGGTGTGTTCTCTCCCGCATTCACCGCCAGCCGCGACACCGTAGTCCCCGAGATGGTGCCTTTGTAGGCAGCGAGCCCTCGCCCGTAGCCGATCACCGGATAGTCATCGGGCGCCTCGACCACTCGGGTGGGCGCCTGGTCTTCGAGGTCGCCAAACACCGTGGGGTCGCAGGCCACGAAGAGCAGCGGGAACCACGTCCAACGAAACACACCCATCAGAAGCTCCCCACAACCGTAGCGCCACCACCGCCCTCGTGCACCGTCGGGCCAAACGCCCAGTCTCTCGGATCGAGGGTCGTGCCTTCCGATTCGGGGAGCGGATCGCGAAGAAAATAATAAAGGGACAGAAGGCCAAGCACTGCGCCGAGTCCAAATGCGACATCGGCCGCGATCGAAAAGATGAGGCCTTCGGTGAAGCGGGAGTCATTGGACGAAAGCACGCCCGCGTCTCGCTCCGCCTCGAGGTCACTCTCCAAACCGTTCGCGAGCACGCCGAGGACCACCCCACCGCCGACGAGGAGGCCCCCGGTGATCGCGGTGACCCAGGCGCCCGCTCGACTCACCGACGGCCGGAGCCGAACCCTCATGGGGGTGAGCTGACCACGTTCGACTTCGATTTCTTCTTCGTAGTCCTTCATCCCGTCGCCTTCGACCCGGACCGAATGGGGACCCGCGGGCACGTCTTCTTCGAAGGGCACCCGACCCGCTTCGACGCCATCGATGTACACCACCGCGTTTTCAACGTTTCCGATCACCCGAAGACGACCGTGCTGGACCCGTTGAAGTTCCACGCGGAGCTGGACTTCATCACCGAGGCCAATTTCCACCCGGCGTTCCTCGAGCTCATAGCCTGGACGCTCGACCCAGATGGTGTGCTCCCCGGTGCCGATCACGTTGTAGAACGGGGTCTCTCCCACGTGGCCTTCGGCGCGGTCGTCGATGTAGACCTTCGCCCCGGGCACATCGCTCACCACGCGAAGCGATCCGAGGAACTGACCCTGGCTCATTTCGACGATCACGACGTAGACCTTTCCCGGACGAATCCGTACCCGTTCTTCGACGGTGCGGTAGTCGGGGTGCTCGACCACGATCCGGTAGTCACCAAGGGCCAAGGTGTGGGCGAACGGGGTCGGTCCGGAGGCGACGACCTCGTCTCCACGCTTCACCGCGATCGTCGCCCCTGCAGGATTGGTTCGGATCGAAAGGAGCGACTTCATGTCCTCATCGATCTCCGTGGGAAGTGGCCCCGGGGTCGGCGACTCGACTTCGCCGGTTTCCGAGGTTTCCCCCGTCTCACCCGTCTCCGATGTCTCTCCGGTTTCCCCCGTCTCCGCCGTCTCTCCGGTTTCCGAGGTTTCCCCGGTCTCCGAAGTTTCGCCAGTCTCCGAAGTTTCGCCGGTCTCCGATGTCTCTCCGGTTTCCCCCGTCTCGGACTGACCCTCCTGAAGCGCACGGGTCCGAAGATTCTCGATTCGCACCCACACCTGCGCATGATCGCCCGCGTTGGGTTCCCGCTCGAGATAGCGACCAAAGAAGTCCGCCGCCTGCGACCACGCGCCGTGGCGCTCGAAGGAGACCGCCGCGTTGAACAGGAACGCACCAAAGGGCTGCTGTTCGTAGGCCCGCTGGAATTCCTCCGCCGATTCCAGGTAGCGGCCCTGGAGATAGAACTCCTGGCCCCGCTCCATGTGATCGCGGGCCGCTTCGACCCGCCGCTGATTCTCGTCCTCCGGCCCTTCCGGCTGGGCGAGTGCCAACGTCGTCCAACTCAGAACGACGGAACAACATAAGAAGCGCAACATTCCAAGACCCTCCACACACCTGCGCCTACAGCCCCCTCCGGGCTGTGCATAAGCTATCCCAAGAATCCTACACCATCACTGGCAGGACCGGCGGGAGGGCGTTGGCGGGCGAGCGTGGAGATGAGCTTTAGACGCGGAGCTCGTGGACCGGGCCCCTCCCGGTGACGGATCTGATCCATCGGCTCGCCGACCGTATTGGGCCCGTGCATCAACGGGCACCGTTGTCTTTCTGGCCTTGAGGGAATTTCCTCGTCGGCTCGCGGGCGCGACCGGCACCGTGGCGAAGCTGGATCCACGCACGGGCCTTTTGCAGCAACCTGCGGCTAGTCACCGGGCTCTGGGCGGATGGGCTTCGAGATAGAGCGCTCGCTGGAACTCTCCGCCGTTCTTGCGCGCGTGCTCATCGCGGTGACAGCGATAGAAGGAACAGAGCTCGTAGTTGCCCGGACTCATCGTCTCAGGCCGGGGAATCGGGCACCGAAACTCCTCCCACCGGTTCGGCAGGAGGAAAGCAAACCGGTCCACGAGATAGAAGAACGGCGGCTCTGGAAGGGGTCGTCTCCGCGCCTCGTCCCACGAGACACCTTGAAGGTCGACGGCGCCCACCGGTCCGAGCGGGACCACCAATATCGGAAGCAGTCTCTCGAAGGGAATCGGCTCCGTTCGGAGAAGGTGGTCAAATGCGGCAACGGCCAGCTGGAGGGTCTCCGAACGCCAGTCCATATTACCGAACGCCAGTCCATGTTCGCATTCCCCGGGCCAACCCCCAAACAGAGGGGCCCTCGGTCGACAAGACACCGTCAGCGATAGCGAACGCCCGCCGCGTACACTATGCACGAGAGCTAACCAAGATGACCCCTGCCCGCCACTACACCTATGTCGGCCCCGAGAGCATTCGCTCGGCCTGCGAAGGAGAGCCGCCCGGGCACGCGATCTCCGACATCGAACAGCTGCACGCGTGGCTGGACGAACTCTGTCGGCTTGATCCCAGTGCCGAGGGCTGGGCGACGTACGTGGTGGGGATCGACGGCCAGCTTCGGGTCGCGCACCGGAGAACCGAGCACGTCGCCTGCGCCGGCGGCGGTGATGTCCTCGGCGCCGGGGAAGTCCAATTCGACGACACCGGCGAGGTCCTCTGGATCAGCAACTACTCATCCGGATACTGCCCAGACGTCAGCTGTTACGAAGAGGTGCGAAGCGCCTTCGAGCGAGCCAACCTCCCTCTCCCATCATCCTTCAGCCACGCCGTCGTCTTTCGAAAGTGCCCCGCCTGCGGCGCCCGCAACGTCATCAAAGACGAGGACTTTCACTGCGCAATCTGCACCGCACCCGTCCCCAGAGAATGGAACTTCGCGAAACAAACGGGGACGAGGTAATTTCTTGCCCCACCACGATCGGTAACCTCGTGAAATCACTTCTTCGGGGTCACTCGACCTCCGCGCTGTAGCTCGCGAGCCACGCCTCAAGATTGGTGAACCCGTCTCCGTCGTCATCGCGTTGAGGGTCGCTCGGCGGAACCAGGGGTCGCTCCGACTCTTGAAGGTCGGGATAGCCACCTACCTCATCCGTGAAGTTGATGCGCTGGCCCGTCCGATTCCGCGCATCGCGAACGATTCGCTCGTCGACCGAGTCTCGGTCACGCGGTCGAGCCCCCGCATGGTCAAACACCGAAGCCTCGACTGTATCGGAGGGCATCGGAACGTGCGTCGCATCCCACACCTCGGGCGCCGAAAGCTCCACCACCGACTGTCCAGTCCGCTCCGACCGCCCGCCCAGCACATTGTCCGCCAGATAGGCCCGAGCCTGCCCGCCAAGATTCCGATTGAGCAACAGGCCGAGGTTGTCCTTGGTGTTCGAACCTGGGATCAGCACATTGCTCGCCACCGCCGTGATCGCTCGCCCCTGCGACTCCGCCTGAAAATGCACCGCGGTTTCGACTGGGTTGTAGTGCACCGTATTGATGATCGCACTGGAAGTATTGAGCCCGAGACGCGGTGCGCGCCGTGTGCAGTGCGCAAAGAGCGATCCGATGATCGAAATCCGTTCGTTGTCGTTGCCCACGAGAAAGCAGTAGCCGTGCGATACCCCGGAACGGCTCTTCGGATGAATCGATACCGAAAGGGGCTCCCCCAAAATCGAATCCCGTAGCGTGATGTCACGCGAATCGTTGAACCAGATGCTGACCGTCTCGTCGATGCTCCAGCTAAGCGAAAGATGGTCCATCACAATGTTGTATGTGCTCCGCGCCGACGTTCCGATAAGGATCGCATCGCGATTGTCGGCAAGGTCGCTGGAGATGCGCGAACCATTGGCATGCCGCTCCCCCGGGCGGATACGAAAGTGCTGCAGCACCACATCGTGCGTCCGAATGAAGAAACGGCCGTGATAGAGACTGATGCCCGGCGAGGGCGCGGTCTGCCCCGCGATCGTCACGAACGGCTTCGAAACACTCAGGTCGCTTTCGAGCCGGATCGCGCCGCCGACCTCAAAAACGATCACTCGCGGCCCGTCGGCATCGATCGCCTCCCGGAGCGAGCCCGGACCCGCGTCGGCGAGCGTCGTCACTTTGATCACGCGTCCATCGAGCCCACCCCGCGTGTCCGTACCAAACCCGCCGAGAAACGACTCGATCCTCGCCGGGGGCACTTCTCCGTCAGCCTGCGCATCGAGCCCCGCCTCGGGGATTGGGACACTCGAGTCGCCTTCCGGCGTGGCCGAGTCGGGCGCCGGTAACGCGCCGTCCCGCCGCGCGGATGCATCCGGCTCCGCTCCATGCACCAACGCGCTATCGCAGCCAAGTCCACCGCCCAATAGGCAGACCATTCCCAGCCACGCGCCGAGAAACTGCCAAGCCGCGTCCATCATCAGTCGTCGCATCTTTGAACCCCGTCGCTGTGCCCGGAGTGTAGGCAACAAACGGCGCTCGATCGGGATGCGCGCAAGCCGCGTAATTCGAAAAACCCGAACTCAGCATGGAGCGAGTCTCAACCGGCCAAGGGTAGGCTTCACGCTCATCCGAGCGAACCTCCCACGAGCCCGGTCGGGTCGGGTCAGCACGCTGCTGTCAAAGCCACGGCCGCTCGAGGTAGTGGAACGGCGCTCTGTGCCGACGAACGGACGTTTCCCAATCGCTCGAGCGCGATCATTCAACGAGGCAGGACGCGGTTTAAGGTGGAGATCGATATCCCTCGCTACGCCCGAGAGGCGGACGCCGCCTTCCGCCGACGCCTGGAACGAATGACCACGACAAAAACCGCGAGGAACGAGGCCAGGAGAACGACCGCCCCGAAGGCCACAATTCCGATGAGAAAGCCAAAGAACCCCTTACTGTCTTCCAGGTCAGTGAAGATCAGGGTGTGGGCAGTCTCTACGTCGTACGCGACCGCACGAATATCCCCGTCGCCGATGAAGTTGCCGCGCATGTTGAATACGCGCTGGGCGCCGGGCGAGAGAGTGATCCCGTCGGCGAGAATCGGTTGAGGGTCTCCCGACGCATCCGTGAGCACGCGAGAGATCTGTGCGTAGGAATCATCCACCGTGTTCAAGTGGGACTCGAGCACAAGACTCCGCTCGGTATCCGTCAATCGGGAGACTTGCCGAATCTGGATAAGCGCCCGCTGAAGATGCTGATGGTCAGTCTGAGGTGTTCCTATCGTCGCGAGCTCCAGGTCCCGTGCCTCCGCATCCGAAAGCTCTGCGCAGCCTTGGGCCAGGAGAAGTGATGCAGCGAGCATTGCGCAACGAAGAGCGAGGGCCTTCGGTCTCGTGGTTGCCGCGAAGACCAGGACGCCGACGCCTGTAGGCATGCACAGCCAGCGAGCTCTGTTGGAATTCATGGAAGATGGTACGAAGCGAAAGGCCCGCCACCCCTTCGCGCGCCGAGCTGCTGGAAAGCCCCGAGATCGGGGAATAATTTCGACCTTCCCTGGGTTCCCCTCGCCACCTCGTGCCGACTTAGTTTCGATACTGAAGTGCTCGCTGCCGAGCGTCCGGTGCTCGTCGACTTTGGCGCACAGTGGTGCGTGCCCTGCCGTCGTCAGGAACCACTGCTCGAGAAGCTCGCCAGCGACCGTGACGACATCGAGATCGTGAAGGTGGACATTGAAACATCCCCCATCACGGCCAAGGCGTACGAAGTCCGCGGCGTTCCCACACTCGTCCTCTTTCGTGACGGGAAGCCAGCCACCCGTGCGGTGGGACTCCAGCACCCGTCCGCCCTCGCGAAGATGCTCGACGGCTGAGCCGTCTGGATCCCACACACTGGAGCGACGAGGCCGTCAGCAGCCCGAAGATGATAAATAGCACAGAGACGCGGCACACCACGAAGGCCGTTGGTGCTTGTATTTGGGTTGTTTCGCAACAAACGAAGGTCAGCTCCTGCATGACGAGGCACCCAGAGATTCAAACCCCACGGCTCCTCCTTCGGGGATTTCGGCTCACTGACGTCGAGGATGCGCTGGCGTATCGGAACGACTCCGAGTTCTCGTTGTATTTACCGCATATCCCCTTCCCTTTCACGCAAGCTGACGCGGAAGCATTCGTCAGGAGAAACATCGAGCAAACGTGGGACGAGCATCCGACCTTCGCAGTGGTGTATGAAACCAACGTGATCGGGACAGTAAATTTCGAAGTGGATGTGGTTCACCGCTCAGCGATGCTTGGTTATGCGCTGGGACGTGCGTGGTGGGGCGCTGGACTCGCTTACGAAGCCGTCGAAGCCGCGAGTCGCTGGGCCGCGACGACGTTCGAACTCGACCGCGTCTGGGCATCCACGGATGCTCGCAACCATCGCTCGATTCGTCTCATGAATCGACTCGGCATGAAGCAAGTCGCGACACGGAAACGCGATCATCAAGACCGACACGGCAACTGGGTTGACGAAGTCGTCTACGAAATGGGTGTCGCGAAGTAACCCGCAATCGAGTCTTCGCCGACGCACCTCTCATTCTCGGGTGTCGTGACTCCTAGGTGCGGAGCTCCGGCGCCGGAAGGACGGGTTGGCCTCCCGGGATTTTGGCGACGATTCCTACATCTCGGCCAAGGCCCGCTGCGAATGCATAGATCCTCACCAACGCGTAGCGGGTGAACGATAGGCGGGCCCGGAGTCGGCGCAGCACGCGGACATAGATGTGCGCCCTCGTGTCGTATTCGCCGGCCCACGCCAGCGCATCGGCGAGCTGCGACCCAACCTTTCGCATCGTCTCGATCGCGGTTCCTTCGCGGCACTGCTCCGCAGTCACCAGGGCGCGCCCAAACAGCACCATCGAAATCGAGAGTGGGTCGTCCGGAATGGCAAACGACAGAAGCTTCGTCGCCTCCTCCACGCGACCCGCGAGTGCAAACCCCAGCGCAGCCCAGCACTCCACCTGCCCGCGCGTGTGGTCTGGCGGCAGGCGAAGCGCAACCTCGGCGGCCCGCGTCAGCTCATGGTCGGGGGCTCGTGCGGTCGCCGAAAAGAGTACGTTCGTAAGCATCCAGGGGGTAGCGTCCGGCCGCTCTCCATAGTCCCGCAGCACCGCCCATGCGCGTGCGTACTTGCCGCTAGACGTAAGAACGAAGCCCGCAGCGCCCCAAAGCACAGTCGACCTCCCGAACGATTCCGCGTGGTGCTCCACCAGACGCTCGACCTCCCGACGCGGAGCTCCGCCGGCCAACCAACCTTCCTCGAGTACGAACGATAGGGCCCACTGCCCCCCGTTGTTCAACTCGTGACCGTGATCCACCAGCCGGCGGATCAAGCGCACGCCCAGCGCTGGCCACAATGAAAGCCACGCACCTGCGACCGCGCGCGGAGACGGCACGTCGTCACCCACCATCGCCGCCTCCAGCACGTCGGAGAACAGATCTGCCGACACTTCGGCCAGCTGGCGAGCGAGGACCCGCATGTCGTACTCGTTGAGCGGTTCTCGCAAGACCGAGGCGACCGCGCGGACCGCGTCCTCGTAATGCCCACGGACCACGGCGGCTCGCGCTTCAAGCAGTCCTTTTCCGCCCTTCGGCTGGTGCGGCCCCACGCGCTCGAGAAACTCCTGGATCGCACCCTGGTTCCGACTCCCGGCGAGCAAATCAAACCGAACACTCGCCGCCCCCGAGTGCCCAGGGTCAGCGGCGAGCATGCGGTCCAACACCACCACCAGTTCAGGATCGGTTGGGGTTGCGACCAGCGCCTCCAGCCGAGCACCGAGTGCCCCGAGATCGTAGGGTGCGACTTCCATCCATTGAGCCGACGCGCGCCGAAACCCCTCCACATCGGACATCGCCTGATGCCAACCGGTGAGCTGAGACCATCCCCACACGTAGAACGGGTTCTCGCTCAGGATCATCTGCATCCTTTGGATCGCAGGTCGCATGTCGCCGCGTGCCGCCATCACCCACGCGTGCCGGCCTTGAATCACCACGGGTACGTCGTGTTCCCACGCCTCAGGAAGGCATAGCGACTCTGCGGTGGTGAAGTCGCCTTCGGCAACCCACGCACAAATGAGCTGGTCTTTCAGCCCCGCATCCGACGGCGCCACCTCGACTGCCGACTCGAGGGCGGCGATCTGGGCTTTGCCGGTGAGACACGCGGCAAGGTCGGAATGGCGAACCGCGGACTCGGGATTTGCATCGACTATGGCTTGGGCCACGGTCTGAACGCGCTCGCTCGCTCCGAGCACAGTCGCCCATTCGCGCGCTGTCTCCCAACGAAAGTCGCCGGCCGAGAGATCCGCGAGCGCCGTCAGCAGTTCGTCGAACGCTTCCTCCTGTTGGTCCCGAGCCCAGAGGAGCTCGGCCAAGCTCGCGCGCAGCAGTCCGTTTCGTGGAAACTGCTCGCAGGACTCCCGCAGCCCCCTTACGGCTTCGTCGTGACGGTTGTGGCGGTGAAGCGCATGTGCGTACGCGGTGATGACCTGTGGGTCGTACGGTCGAAATCGCCGCACCGTCTGCAAGGCGGCGAGCTCGCGTTCCGGGTCGACCTGCTGCTGCGCAAGAAACGCGATCTCCTCGAAGATGGCCGGAGTTCGCGGAAAGCGACGAGTCGTCTCGTCGAGGCACGCGGCCGCGCGGCCAAACTGATTCGCATCAACGAGATAGCGCGCCTTGAGCAACCAGGCGTTCGGGAGGGCCGAAAAGCGCTGATGGAGCTGCTCGATGCGTGGCTCGACCCGGGGAGTTGCCCGTCCACCGAGGAGCTCGGACAGCAGGACGAGCGCCGAGCCGTCGGTGCCTTGCTTTTCGATCTGGTTGGCGGCCTCTTCCACCAGCGTGACCATGTCGTCGGTCGACGTTGCCACCAGCCGTAGCTGAGGCCACACGTCCGGCACATCGACGTTCAGAGCGAGCGCGCGCATCGCGGCGTCTCGCGCCTCGGACCTTCGGCCCAGCTGAAGAAGCGCGCGCGCCTTTACCGCCAAGCCCGCCGGGTCGTCGGGCCACCACACGAAGCTCTGCTCGATCTGGTGGAGGGCATCCTCGGGACGACCGCGAGCACAGTGGATGAACGCAACCTCTCGACGAGCCCAAATGTGATCCGGCTGCGTGGCAAGGTGCGGAAGGAGCTTTTGGAGTGCCTCTTCCGGGCTGGCTCGAAGCCGGATGCACATAAGCTCGAAGAGCCCGCGGTCGTACGGCCGTTGCTCGACCACATTCTCGAGAAATGCGACGGCGGCATCGAGGCCGAGCTCATCGGCCAGACTGACCACATAGGCCTGCACTACATCCGGGCGAAAGGGCGCATGCTGCACCGCCTCGGAGAACCGCTTCGCGCCAGCTCGGGCATCTCCGAGCGCGTCCGCAATCTGTCCTTCGAGGAGCAGGCGAGTCCCGAGAAGGCGCTCCTCATCCACGCGCTCGACGAGTGCCTGCGCACGTTCCACCTCGCCCGCCGCGAGATACGCTCGAGCGATCGACATCATAAGGAAAGGATCGTCCGCACGCGATTCGGCCAGTGTGGTGAGGACCGCGAGCCCCTCATCCCCTCGGCCAAGCAGCGAATACGCGTCGTACAACGTCTGAGCGGGCCCACTGGACCGGTCCCCTGCAGCGGAGAGGCGCTCGTGAAGAAACGCAAGCGCCTCTCCCGCTCGCCCCAGTCGCACAGCGTCGAGGAAGAATCGGAAGGCGTAGTGCTCGTTTCGAACCCCGGTCGATGCGGCAAAGCGCCGGAGCTCGAAGGCTCGCTCTTGTTCTCCGTCGAGCTGAGCGAGGGTGGCTAGCTGTGCGTAGACCTCGGGATGAACTTGACCTACCCGCGTCAGCCGTAGCAGCGTACGGCGGACCTCGGACCGACGCTCGGCGTGGAGCAGCCGACCTTGCGTGACCATCGAAGCGATGGCGGGATCGGGATCGTCTTCGAACTGTAAGAGTTCGCGCTGGCGCTCCTCGAACTGAAGCTCGTCTCGAAGCGAAGCTGCGTACGCGCGGCGAAACCTGGGGACCTCTGGAAACCGTTGAAACAAAGAACGGACGCTCTTTAGATGGGTTTCCCGGTCGTGCTGCATCGCGGAGAGCACCAGCCGACAGTCCAAGACGAGCGGGTGATCCTCGTCCAACTCCTCCATCTTTGAGAGGTGCGTTGCGGCATCGACCTCCCGGCCTTCGTCGATCGCCGTATCAAAGGCGTAGGCGAGATCTCGCACCTGCCGGCCTGGGAGGGTCGACTCGACCGGAAGGAGCGGGGAGTCCGTCGGAATGAGCGTCATTCCCCGAGGGCCGGTGGATGGCTCGAACTTCATGAGTGCACCGAACTCAAGCTGACTGAGATAGGGCACCGAGGGATCTCGGGTATAGACCACGTCTCGCAGCGGGTCGTACCCCACAACCGCCTGGAGGTGACCCATGTCGGCGCCGCTCGTGGTGAGGGTGAATGGAACGCCGGCGGCCAGCAGGCTTTTGAGGCTCTCGCGATCCACATCAAACTCGGTAACGCGAAACCCTTGGTCGGTGGCCCACCGACGCTCTTTGTGGCCCGCTGTACCACCGAAACAGATCGCATCCACTACCGCGTCGTGTTCGACAGCACGACCGAAAAACCGTGCGATCGACGTCAATGTCGCGGGACCGCAGGTATCGTGCTTCTGCGGGACATAGGGAACCGCGAGCGGCTGGTCGGGCACCAAACTCGGAGGGGACTGGTTCGTTTCGGCGAGCTTCTCGGCCACCTGCTTCCAGTGTTCCGATTTCGTCTGCCGACCCAGATCGATCACTTGAGCGAACTGGCGGCGGTGGTAGCACACCTGAAGCTCCATTTTGCGACGTTGGTCGACCATCGCCTCCTCGGCGAGCGGAGAAAACTGATGGATGCGTTCGATGAGCGCCGAACAGCGCTCCCAGCGCTCGAGTGCGAACGCGTACTGAAAATTCCGGTGCGTCAGAAAGAGCGACTGACATCGTGCTTCGTGGGGTTCGATCAACTCGAGCGCCGCAGCGGGGCCGTGCTTACGCGAAAGCAGCGTGGCGTGTAGGTCGATCGCGGATCGATAGTGGGGCTCCCTTTCCAGTACCGACTGCGCCAGCCGTTCGGCACACTTGAGATCGCCAAACTCGAGCGCCAAGTAGCCCTCATTGACATCCACCCACGGAAGATCTGGGTCGATTCCGCGCGCCCGCTGAATCGCCGTTTCGGCGGCCTGGCGGTCACGATGGACCGAAAGCGCCTGGGCTTCGGCCAACACGAGAAGCGCTCGATCTCGAGGCGTCCCATCGGTGGTCGCCTGCAAGCTTCGCGCGTTGTCGAGCAGCCACAGCGGGCCGCGGCGCTCTGCTACGGCGAATACGTATCGCGCGGCAGCATCAGCCCGACCCGGGTGTTTCCGATGGGCGTGAAACGCCACCGCCAGCGAAAGGCGAGGCGCACCGAGGTGCGACGCGAGCCGGGAGGCGAGGCTCATCGCTGCAGGATGTTTGAGCTCGCGAAGACGTCTCTTCGAATTCGAGGCCTTCGAGCTCGACGGCTGAAGGTTCCCCAACGCTTCAAGCGTTTCAAGCGCGTCCACCAGGCGGCCGAGATCCGCTTGGCGATCCGAGCGAGCGATCTGTTCAGCAATGTCGTTCGGTTTCATGTTCGAAGCTCGAGTTCAGATGCGTTCAGGACGCAGCCGGAGGCGATCTCGTGGGCCGGGGTCCTGGCAGACCCTGGAATGCGATTGGCGACCCTCGGTATCCCCCGTTTGCGCCGTGGTCGTCGGATCGCGCAGACGCTCGATCCGATGGGCGAGAGTATGACCGAGAGGCGTCGACGCGCACGTGAATTTCGACATGCTCGACACTCACCTCGGAAGTAGGCAATCTGAAGTAATGCGTCTCCTTGCCGTCTCGCTGGTCTTCCTGGTTGCGTCTTGCGGAGACGATGACCCGTCCGTCGCTGCCGAAGCCGGCATGGATGCGGAAGCTCCGGATGCGGCCGACGCGACGCTGGACCGAGCGGTGTCGACGAGCGATTCCGCGCCGGACGCGATCGTCGACACCGACCAGGGCGATGGATCGGCTGGGTGCCTTCTTTCGGACGACTTCGAGAACCCCGCCACACTGGCATGCTGGACGCAGGAGAACGTCGACTTTGCGCGTGTGGAGATCAACAACGGCCGACTTCAGATCCGCTTCCGCGATGGCAGCCCTACGCAAAACGGGTGGTTCGGAGACAACGTGGGACCGGCGCTCACTCAACGGGTGAGCGGAGGCTTTCTCGCGGTCTTGGAGGTCGACGCGCACCGAGAGGGCGAGCCTCAGTTGGCGCCGACGCAGGGGTTCAACTCGGCGGGATTACTCCTCCGGGATCCGGCGAGCACCTCGCCCGTTGGCCAGAACTGGGTGATGTGGAACACGGGTCGCCAAGGGAGTTCGAACTGCGACCGTGGCGAAACAAGGGTGGCCGTGGGGAGCGAAGGAAAGACCACGGTGAACTCAAGGTCGACGCTCTGCCTGGATGAAGGCTCCCACCGAGGAAGGCTCGCTCTGTGCCGCGTCGGACCTTCGGTGCGTCTCTTGCGAAAGCTCGAGGGCGACGCCACGTGGACCGAGTACCACGCCTACGAGCGGCCAGACTTCCCCCAAGAGATGGATCTCGGAGTGCTCGCCAACGGCTGGGCCCGCCCGCCCGACCTGCACGCGGAGTTTGAGTCGATTCGGATCACCGCGGTGACGTCCCTCGCGGAATGCTCCGCGGAGACCCTAGAAGCTTCCGAGCCCTAAAGGGGGCACTTACGAGGGTATCGCCCGAGCCGGCGAGACATCGGTCGGAGTCTCGCTCAGCTCGAAGGCGCCGTCGTGGCTCCCGGATACCATCTCCCTCGACACGATTACCGATGGGTGAATCGGAGGATCGCGCCGTCTTCGCCCACCGCCCAGTATGTGCCGCCGGCGCCGCTCACGTTGAAGAATTGTCTGGCGGAGTACGACTCGTCGGCACTCCACTCACCGTTGGCGAATCGCACGAACTTGCCGTCCCGACCCACGCCGACTCGCTCGCGGCGTCGACCGGCGAGCGCGAAGATCGGAGACTCCCCCACGGCCTCGGTCGTCCAGGCCGTTCCGTCGAAGTGCGAGAGCTGCGCCGGAGCATTGGCGACGAGGGTGCGACTCGAGTTGATCTGAAGGTAGCGAGCGCGGACCACAGTCACGTCGCGAGGACCAGAGCCCCAGATGTCCACCACTCTCGCTTGGTCCGCGACCTCCGTCCACTGGTTGCCGTCGAAGTGCAACAGGCCTTCGAAGCCTCCCGCCCACACTTCTCCGCCTGAGCTCCAGACCGTGACGAAGTCGATCGACGCATCAACGGATTGACGCGCCCATCGAAGGCCGTTCCACCGAAGCACCGTTCCTCCGGTACCAACCGCCCACGCGTCGATGTCGCTCACCACAGAAACGTCACGGAGGTCGGCGGAGCTCACTGGCGGAACCGAGGTCCACTCGGTCCCATTCCAACGAATCGTAGTCCCCGCATGGCCAACCGCCCAGGCATCGTCGTGGTCATGTCCGTGGACCGCGTTCAGCGTCGCATCGACCGGACTCTCGACCGCACGCCACACGCCACTTCCATCGGAGCGCACGATCGTTCCTCTTGCGCCGACGGCCCAGATATCGTTCTCCGCCGACGCCCAAGCTCCACTGAGCGACTCTCGCGTTGCCGCAGTGCTCACCGGACTCCACGACACCCCGTCCCACCGCACGATCGTTCCTCCTTCGCCGACCGCAAACACACTGTCCGCCGCGTCGATCCAGAGCGCATGGAGGTTCTTGTTGGTCGGCGTCTCAAACTCCGTCCACGCGACGCCATCCCAATGGAGCGCGACTCCATCGGAGCCGACGGCCCAAAGGTCATCCGGCGCGACCCCACCGATGTCAAAGAGCGATCGAAAGGAGCGGTCGAGCAACACTTCGGCCCATTCGGTCCCGTCCCAGTGCGCAAGGAACGCATCGTCTCGGTCGCGGGCTTCACCATAGTGCCGACCGAGGACCCAAACGTCGTTCGTCGCCGCGGCGTGCACCGAGTGGAGGTACGTGAAGTCGGTCGCCTCGATCACCGACCACTCGACCCACGTGGAACCATCGAAGTGATACGCACGGGTGGCGTCGATGACCCATACGTCATTGGTGTTGGTTCCGTGAACGTCGGAGAAGTTGCTGCGTCGCGGAAACCGTGACTCCTGACGCCAACGTGTCCCGTCCCAGCGGTACGGAATGCCTGCTCCGACGGCCCAGACGTCGTCGGTGGCCGTCCCCCATACCGTATTCACGTTGCTTGCTGCCGGCGACTCTGTCCAGTCGACGCCGTTCCAGTGTGCAGCTCTCCCACCTCGGCCGCGCGCTACCCAGACATCATCGGACTCGAACCCAAAAAATGACGTCACTTGCTGACCGGTGCCGATGATCTGCAGTGCATCCACGAACCCGCGGAGCTCGGTGCTCTCCCCACCGATGAACAGCTCGCCGTCACTCGTTCCCCAGATCGCGTCCAGCGAGTCCCCCTGCGGGCGCGGGTTCTCCCACCGCACATCGAGCTCGGGCTCGGGCGGCGTGCCGCATTCGAGGACGGTTGCCCAGACGCCGTTCTCACCCGGCCAAGCCACTACGTAGCGATCCTGAAACGCAACGACCGCGACATGGTTCAAAAACAATCCGCCTGCGGCGATCGTCACAGGCTCACCGAGCGCCCCTGCGTCCTCGCCCATGAGGTCCAAACGGATCTTCGCGATCGGAGGCTCGGCTCTGAAGTCTCCATGAACGATGGCGCGGAGCACTCCGCGACTCGATGAAACCAATACTTGCCGCGAGTAGTCCGGCTCGAGAAGCGGCACCGCGCTCGACATCGCGGCGATGCCGTCGGGGTTGACCACTTGAAAATGAGCGTCCCGCGAACCGGCCCGTTCTCCGATGTGCGAAATCGCTATCGCTTGACGGTCGAACGGCCAGACGCTCGCCACCGGGTCGGCTCCTGGGCTCCCGTCGACTACCGCGAACGGAGCCTCGGTGCCGTCCGAAAAGAACGCTGTGTCGTAGCCGTGGTTTGTCGCACGAACCACGCCAAGCGTTTCGTCGTCGATGCGAACCACCCGGATCCGCTCATGCGTTTCGTCCGCGACTTCGAGGCTCTCGAGGAGCTGCCCGTCGCGGCCGAAGCGAAATGTCGCAGCAAACCCATCGTGGAACTCGAACCCCGTACCGCCGTTCGATGCCACGCTCTGCTGAGTTGCCACCCCATGTGGCAATGTGACGTCGAAGCGCGGCGCGTGCGTGGCAGAATACCCGGCCACCGTGAACGGGTTCGAGCGGAAGTCCTGACCCGGACTCATCGCGAGCACGATGCCATCCGAGAGTCCTTGCACCGCAAGAACGCGAGGCCCTCGGAACGAGCCCAGCGGACCCAGCGTGTGAACCTCCTCGGGAGCGAGATGACCCGCGTCGTCGAGTAACAACACCCGCGCGGCCGGCTGGGTCTCGCTGCCCACCGCACGTTCCACCACGAGATGAAGCGTCGAATCACTGACAACCAGTCGAGGAAACCGCGGTTCGTCGCCGTCCTCCGCCCAGATGAGCACGGGCTCGCGAATCAGCTCGAGCCCCTCGCATGCCCCCGGCGTGACCGGATCCGGCTCGTCCGCGTCCACCTCTGCGTCGAGCAGTGGACCATCGACGGCTGCGGCGTCGGGGACATCACCATCGGTACCTTCGGTGAGCACGGTGACCTTGCCCCCGCAGCTCATCGTGGCGAGCGCAAGGAGCGACAGACCCATCCACGTTGACGCGTTCCTCATGCAGGCATCGTGAAGCGGGAAGGTACCCGGCGCGATTCGCGTTAGCGCGATCCTTTTGCCGGGTGCTTTCCAGCATTTACCCCGCGCGGCGGTCCGATCGTCAGCTCTGCGTTAGCTTCGGCGAAGCATCACCGGATGAACGCGAGCTGGATCGCAACCTGACCGCAGCGGCCTGGCGCTCCATCGACCACGATCGTTCGGTCGTCGCCATTTTGCACTTCGATCTCGAAGACGTGACCTGGGGCAAGCGGCTCGCACACGACCTCGGTCGCGGCACAGTCCAGGCCCGCGCGAACGTATACGGCGTGAGCAACGGTGCTGTCCGTGGTGTCCACCCGCCAGGTTCCGTCGGAAAGCGCGTTGAAGCCCAGCATGAAGTCTCGACCACTCGGGGACGCACAGCTTCCGCTCTGCACGTTGCTGGTGCTGGAAAGATCGCCCTGAAAGCTATTCGTTCCTTGGTTTAGTCCGATCACCGTACCCACGGTGCAGCTCGCACCAGGATCGGCGGCGCAGGACACACCCCCAGCGTCGCGAAGCGAGTCGGAGTCCGGCGGGGTGTCCGGCAATCCAGTATCGCGGATTGCGCCATCGTTGGTACCGGCATCGCTCGTAACCACGTCACGCGTCGCGTCGTTCGGGATCGATCCGTCGCGCACCGGTTGGCGCCGATCAAAGCCAATTCGACCGCATGCGACACCGAAGATCGATATCGTCACCGAAGCCACAAACCACAGGCACCATCGGCTCGGCATCTTCTCATCAGAGTAGGCGGCGCGGTGACTGGGGTCGACCCCGCCCACGGTTCGCGGCTACGCCGACGTATGCAAAGTGGCGGGTCGACTCGCCACAGGAACATCGTTTGGACTTCCTTCTTGCCACACACGACGGTCGCCTTTCCGTCGCGCAACGATCTGACATCAAGGGTGCTTTCGGCCGAGAGGCCGGGTCAATCGGCAAACGCGGCCCGTACGGCTTCGATCTGCACCGCGACGGAGAGTGCATCCAGAACACCGTCACCGTCGAGATCGATGTCCGGCTCCAGGGCCTCGTGAAGCGGCGCCGCGAGCTCCACGGCCGAGATCGCGTCGTTCCGGTCTCGATCAAACACGAGGAGGGCAATCGAAAGGCTCGGCCGCCGACACGCCGCAGGGCACCCCGTGTCCTCCTGCAGCAGCTCATTTACAAAAGCTGCCACCGGCTCGAATACACGCTCCTGCAGGCTCGCCACCGGAACCGCCGCCGCGATACTTCCCGTCAAGAATCGGCCGCCGATGCGCCCCTCGAGCCGCGCTTGGCGGAGAGGAATCACGATCGAGCCCTTTCCCTCGGGAAGATAGACCCGTAAGGGAAACTCGGCTTCGGCTGCGGCCTCCAGTTGGTTCGTGCCTCCAGTGCCAACGAAGACGCCCTGCGGCGCGTCCATGCGCCGGTAGCGACCGTTCCCCGAGCTTTCCAGCGGAGCATCGCCGATACCGTCGTACACCAGCGTCATCACTTCGGCTCCCTCGATCCGCGTCTCGAAGAGAAGCTGCAGTCGACCCCCCTCGATCGAACGATTCAGCGTGTCGTCGAGCGAGATCCCAAGGCTGTCAAAAAGCTCGACCGTTCTCCCGAGCTTCGCGTCGGTGACGCCATCTTCATTGAGGTCGGCTCCGAACGCGTCTTCGCTCTCGGGCAGGCGAAGAAAGGAGACCACGTGGCCAAGCGCTGGCTCCACGACCCGGTCGCCTTCGCTTCGCTCGGTGCTTGGAGTGCTGCCCGTTGCGCAGGCAACTAGGAAACCGAGCGGGACGAGGGTGAGGAGAGCCGAACGCCGCCGCGCGGTGACGAGTAACATCAGAATGATTGCGACGAGACCGGAAGGGCTACCTCCAGCCGAGCAGTTGGAATCAGTGGAGGTGTCCTGCCGCGGCGGAGGCGGCGTGCCTGGACTGGCGGGAGTCGGAACGTAAGCCACCGGCGAGACGGGCGGCGCGGTTCCGCAGAGGAAGGAGGGGTGGGCGTCCCCGCGCAGATTCAGAATCGGCGGCGCGGTGCCGATGCCTCGGCCCCCACACAAGGAATCGATAGCGCGATAGCTCAACGAATACTCGCTCCAGTTGTTCGCTCCCGGCCGGTCCGTGGCCGGATCGACGTAGCATTCGTTGGCGCTCCCCGCGTGCTGAAGGCAACGATCGGTGTTGAGCGATTCGCGCTGGGATCCGCCCCCACAGCGAACCACCGCATGCGAGTACACCGCGACGTGACGAAGTCGACCATCGATGCGCGCGAACATTCCGCCACCGGAGTCACCACCGAGGTTGTCGAGTGCGGCCTGCGCCCACAGCGATCCTTCGACCTGGAGAAGCGGTGCTGCCTTAAACTTCATCGGTAACCCCATCGGAAAGCCAACCCCCAGGACTTCGCCCGCCACGGCGGGCTCCTGCCGTGGGCGAGCGGTGACCGGAGCAGGCGCATATGGGTCCGTCACGGGCTCGCTCGTCCGGCTGTCCGGGTTTCTCTTCAGGCTGAAGATCGCAATATCGGAGGAGTTGGATGCGGGGGAGTTGCCACCAAATAGCGGCACAAACTGGTGAACCAGGACTTCGTGACAGTAGTAGACGTCCCGATCGGTGACGACCTCCGCAGACTGTCCGGGGTTCGTTTCGCGGTGATTGAACAAGACGATCGCTTGGTCGCACCACCGCTGAGTGCGTTCGCGAATCTCGGCCACCTCGGCGGCGGTCGGGTTCGCGGGGGTGGTCACCCCGAGGCAGTGACCCGCAGTAATGAATAGGTCGCCATCGATCAGCGTGCCGGAGCAGTTCCCGTAGCGCGGCTGGTCGAGAAACGGCTGGTCATCGCAGAACCCCCCTTCGCGACGGGTCCCTCCTCCGCGGAGTTGCGCCCGCAACGGAGTCGTCTCAAATCCGAGGAGTGTTCGGCGGGCGAGGAGGCCCACCGACCGCTGCCCGAGGTCTTGTCGATCCGCGCTAACCTCGTGCCAGTCCCGCCGATCGTCGGACCCCCAAATCGTAGCCGACCGAACGACGCCCACGGGTTCCGCGTCGGCGCAGCCGGCGAGCCCCCAGGGGATGCCCACCGCGCCAACGGAGATTAGGACGACAACGTGAGGAGGTGTGTGCTTCATGCGCGAAAGCCTCCCGGACTGCGCCTGCTCCGCCACGACGTTTTCTAAAGCTCAACTATTACAAGCACTTAGGAGCCAACTCGGACCACCTTGGGCAAGGTTGTCCAATGTCTCCAGCCCGGCGCAGTACGCTTGGGAAGATGGCACCGGCCGATCGCGAGCTCCTGACGGTAAAAAAGGCTGCCGAGCTCTTGGGGGTGAGTGCAAAGACGCTTCGACGGTGGGATGCCGCGGGCCGCCTTCAAGCGATTCGCGATCCCAAGACTGGCTATCGGCTCTATCGCCGTCAGGACCTCGAGGCCTTTTCTGGCAGCCCGACCGCTGGGGAATCGCTCATTGGCCGGGACGAACTGCTTTCTCAACTCGATCCGGCCGCGCGCCTCATCACCCTCCTCGGGTTGCCGGGGATAGGTCGGACCCGCTTCGCTCAGATGTTCTGCAAGCGCCAGGCGGGCTTCTACGTCGACCTCGATTTCCAAGCACCGACGGAGGCGCTCTCCCCAAGACTGGGCGTGGCGCGAGAAGCGCTGGCGTTGGAGATTCGTGGCCGCGGCCGGTGGTGGCTCGTGCTGGATCACGCGCGGTCCGCCGAAGTTGGTCCCTGGGCAATCGAAACCCTTAGTGCGGCTCCCGCACTCTCCCTGATGATCGTCCCGGAACGAAAGCTTGGGCTCGAGCTCGAGCACGTAGTCCACATCCCTCCGATCGCGGTGGTCGCCGCACGCTCCCTCTATCGGCGCCGAGTGGAACAAACCGGCGCGTCCACGGCGGCGACCGACGCAGCCCTGGACCCACTTCTCGAAGTCCTCGGACGGCATCCGCTCGCCATTCGTCTGGCCGCCGAACAATCGACAACGCTTCCTCCAGCACGCCTCCTCGAGCGCTACCCCACCGCGCTCGACGCCCTCGAGCGACCGCGGGGAGAACCACCGGAGCGCCACCGCTCGGTGCGGGCGACGTTCGCGGCCGCACTGGGGTTTCTTCGTAAACCGGAGCAGCGCGCCCTCGCCGCCGCCGCCGCATTTGAAAGCACGTTCGATCTCGATGCGGCGGAGGCCGTGGTCGCCGCTCCACGTGAAGTCCTCGACGAGCTTCTGAGCCTCGGCTGGCTTCAAGTCTCTTCGGAGCGAATCTCCGTGCCTCCGCTCCTCCGAGCCTACCTCCGAGCGACCGACCCGGTGGTGTTTTCGGAGGCGTGCCACCGACACACACAATACTTCCTCGAGCGACCCCTCGGTGATGGCTCGGACCCGCAGATCCTCGAGGAGCTCCTCGGCATCGCGTCCCGTTTCCCCGAGCTTGGACCGAAGGCACTGCTCAAAGCGCCCCATGGCCTCCTCGAGCTCGGCCGCTTTGAGGCGCTGAGGACCCGGCTCGACGATGCGCTTCCCTACGCCTCGACCGACGAGCTCCCTCAGCTCCTGGCACTCCGATGCAAGCTGCTCGCGGCGATGGGACGGGTGGACGAAGCTCGACGAGATGCTCATCGGGCCGTTGAAACCGCGGCCCTCGCCGACGACCGCATACGAGCTATCGTTCTTTTGCAAACCAGCTGGGTTGAGCTCAACCACTTTGGTCACACCGCGGCCGCGGTGGAACAGTTGGAAATCGCGCGCACCGTCGCGTGCCGGGCAGCCGATGTCGTTCTCGAGGGCCGGGCGCTCAACGGCCTGGGCTCAGTACAGCTGAAACTCGGCAATAACAACGCCGCGGCCGACCGGTTTCGAGAATGCCTCGCGCTCGCGGAGCTTGCCCACGATGACGCAAGCCGCGCCTATGCCCTCGGCAATCTCGCGATTCTTCTTCTCCGCCGTGGCGAGTTCGTCGACGCAGCCGAACACTGCCGGCAAGCACAGACCATTCACGAAGCGCGGGGACAACCCCGGTCCGCCTTCATGATGCACTGCAACCGACAGCGAATGCTTCTTGAAGCAGGGATGTGCGATGACTTCGACGCCGACCTGGCGCAGTCTCTTCAGGAAGCTCGGCGCCTCGGGGATCAGGGACTGATCGCCTACCTCGAACTGGCGCGGGCGTGGCACCTCTATGAGTCGGGCGACACCGAGAGTGCGTGGCGCACGGCCGAAAGGGCCCGAAGGCACGCGACCGCTCACGACCTTGTGCATCAGGAAGCGATCGCAGCATTCGACCGTGCACTGTTCTCGCTCGCTCTCGGAGATCCGGAGGCCAGAAAGAGCATTGGAGGTGCGGCGAATCTTCTCGAGGGCCGCGACGACTCCCTGGCGCTCCTCGCGCGCGCATTCGGCGCGGCTCTCGACGGCGACCACGGGGGGGTTCGCACCCTTCAGGAGAAACTGCATTCCGCGGGTGCGCTTCGAGAAGAGGCCGCCGCCCGGGCCCTCGATGGCACGGCGCGCGATCTTGCGTGCGCGGGCTGCCGGGGGAGACTCATCGCACGCTGGCGCATTGCGCGACCGGAAGCTCAACTGGTCGTTACCGACGACGGGTTCCGCTTCGGCGGCCGCGCGGTGTCGCTTGGGCAGCGGCCAACGCTCTATCGTGTCCTCCGTGCACTCGCGCGAGCCGGCGACGGTGGACTCACTCCCGACGAGCTTCTGCGACGCGCATGGCCAGAGGAGCAACTCTCCATCGGTCGCTCGAGGCATCGGGTGTATGGCGCGGTTCGTGGCCTGCGTCACGTCGGGCTCGTGTGCCTCGTGAACGAAGGCGGCCGGTATCGCCTGAATGCGGCGATTCGCCACGAACCGGAAGCGTCGAACGCCGTTTAGGCGAACACGGTTCGAACACGGTTCGAACGGACACGGTTCGAACGGACACGGTTCGAACGGACACGGTTCGAACGGACACGGTTCGAACGGACACGGTTCGAACGGACACGGTTC
>JBCCZL010000074.1:0-23403 GCA_039187775.1 Myxococcota bacterium | reverse complement strand
GTCGGCGCCGACCGCGTCGGCGCCCGCGTCGACCCGGTCCGGCGCGTCGCCCGCGTCAGGCGTGAGGAGGTTCGTGCGGGTGCCGCAGGCCCCCACCCCGCACGCCACTACCGTCGCGACGGCGAGGAGAATGGCCGGCGGGAGGGGATGCCGGACCCCACGGCCGGGCTTCACTCGCAACTCGACACCGTCACGCCCATCTCCAGCCGAAAGTTGCACTCCCTCGAGCAGCAAAGAATCGGCGCAGACGCGCACTCTGCGCCGGGTGGACGACAGTCCATGCCTCCATCGGTTCCGCCGTCGACGACGCCCGCGTCCGCATCAACGGCGCCGGAGTCGAGTTCGCCCCTGGACGTGTCGTCACCGCAGCCCACCGACAATGCTCCGAAAAGCAAGACCAGGTTCCACCAACACCTCACGCTGCCTCCTCCTTCCAAGACCCGCGTCATACCCGAATCCAACCGACTTCGCTCCCGTGGTGCGCCTTTCTCGTCAACTACGGCAGAGGCCCACTACGGCTGAGAGAGCGGGACGCACTGAACGTGGGCATCCATCAGGAGAGGCTGCCGCCGCGTGATCCGAAGTCCGTGCTGCTCATCCCCCGCGTAGGGTGGCGGGGGGAAGCCGCTGACCAACTCCACCTCGAAAAATGCGTCCCGAGTCGCCATCGCGTCGGCGAGCTCAGGTGTAAATGGAATGCCGTTATCGTCCTGGGGAAGCCGAGTCACATCGAACGGGTCTTCGCCCAAGTACACCTGCTCACCGCGGGACGAAAGGCCGCTGATGAAACTTTCAATTGGACGAACATCAGGCGCATTGTAATTCCCCTTACTTTCCCCTCACTACTGTCCTCACGAAGTCTCTGTATGCTTCAATCGATCGGTGTGCGTTCGCGCACTGCGCGACCGCAAGATGATCCAGGCAGAAACTTTGTCGGCGCGGTCCACACGCACATCGAGCACCAGACCGTGACGATTCTCCATCAGCGCATGAGCCGAGAAGCACCGGTTCGCCTCTTTTCCGCGGCCTTTTCTGCGGAGCATGGCATCCGGAGCGGTCTTGGATTCGTGAACGTCGTTGCTGCGCGTCTTTCTCCGAAAGTCTGCCCCAACCGTTGGTGTCGTCGTCATCCTCACGACGCTAGAACAGGCGTTCACTCCGACCGAGTAAAGAGCCGTCAAAAGCATCGACTTCCGCAGGGTCTCGGGCGGAATCGACGGTCGACCCGTCGAGCCATACGTCTGCTCGAACGTACTACCGAACTTCCGAAGAGCTGCATCCGCACGCTTCTTGATCGCCCGCAGAGGGTCATTCGCAGGAACACCGCTCTCGGGGCTCATCCGGCACCACGTCGAACTCGGGTTCGGCGCTTGTCCTCGCATTCCATGGTTCGATCACACCCGATCGGCCGTGTCCATCCGTCTTCATCCCGGGCCGCCCCCTCCAGCAGGATGTTCGCGGAACCGGCGAAGCCGGTTTTGCAACAGCCTGCTAGAAGTTGTCAACTCGATCGACCAGCGCGGGACAGTCGACAAATGGGTTTCGATTTCGTTGAAGGCTCTCGATCTCATCGTTCCGCACCTGCTCGCGGGCGTCGGGCGGGTCCTGCTCGTGCCAGCTACGAAGCACCGCTTCCTCGAACCGGTCGACACTTCGCCGATAGCGCACCGCAAAGTAGAACTTGGCTCGAGCCACGTCGCCTCGCCGTTCCGGCCGCACCTCGAAGACAATGTCTCCGTTGGCATCGAGCCCCAGCTCCGAGCCACCCTCCGAGTAGAAGCACGCACCGACCTCCCCACAGTCCGACACGCCGAATGGAAAACTGTCGCGCTCCGCGTTGGAAATCACATCGCAGGGAAAGATGTGATGGAGGTCGCTGAGGGCTGGCTCCTGCTCGGCTCCCATAGAGCGCGGCCACACATGCTCCGTGTTGAAGACGCCTCCCGGGGTACGAGTGCCGTCGGGCGGCACCGTCTGACCGGTGTACAGACTCTCGACCTGTCCGCCAACCACGTCGATGTCTCCCGAGATTCCGTACATGGCGTCCCACGCATCGCGGTAGCTGAGAACACGATGACCTCCGACCTGGGCTTGAAGGGTGCCCCGAAGGGCAGGGCCGCTAAGGCCGTCAAACCCAACACATCGGTCCAAAGGCCCAGAATCGGGAACGGTCGAGTCGGGAACGGCCGAGTCGACAACGCCAGCATCTAGAAGGTCGGAGTCCGGGAGCATCGCATCCCACGATGACGTCGTCGCATCCGCATCGACTCCTCCACCGTCCACCTCGCTCACTTCCGTGGCGGTAGCGTCGCACCCGGCGACGAAAAAGAGCGCCGTGAGGCCGAAGGCTTCGGCGACGGCACGTGAGGCTCGAGGCGGGGTGGCGTGTTTCGTGGTGTGGCTCATGGGGCGACGCTCATAAGTAGATAACGCGTCACAGCGCCCGTCTTTTGATGGCGCGGGAACGCCGTTTACCAAGAATCGTGCAGCGACTGGTTTCATGATTGCCTGCGGGATTGGGTGGGGCCCCTCCGCAGCGAGACGTTCACAACACATTCTGCATTGGGCGGCCTCGGGGGTGGGATGCTTTCGATCCGAGGCGTACTAAAGATTGCGCGCAAGCGTTGTTGGGGCAACTTGCCGGAGGGCGCGCCAGACGCGCGGAGAGTCGCGGTCGCCGAGCAGAAACCAAACGGGCCACTCCACGGGATCGGCCCCCGGCTCGGACGCCCTTTGCACGCTCAGGAAGCGTACGCCCGTCGCCAAGACGGCCAAGGCAAGTCTTTAATCCATCAGCCGTTCGTCAATGATGACAAGCGGCTGCAAACCGCCAGCGCTTGGATATAGTGCCCGCGGCAACGCTTTGAGCCGATCACGAGCCGCCGCGTACTACTTCGGCAGGCGCTTGCTTGGGGGGAGCGCCAGGTGGGCGCCGAGCCGCTGCGCCACCGCGACGAGGAATCCCGACGCGCGCCTCGCATCCGGTTGACCGAGCGCCCGAAAGAGCCCGATGGGGCCGATCGGCGACGGCTCGAGCGATGCTTCTTCGACCGCTTGGTTGACGGCGCGCAAGAGCTCGAGGGTTCGCGGCTGCACGGGAAGCGCTTCGAGCACCGGCACGAGCGTCGGCGCAAGCTCTAAGAGCCGATGGAGCGCATCTTGCGTCTCTCTCTTCGACACGAGGCCCAGGAGATCCCCGAGGGCGTCGAAGTCGAGATCGTCGTCGAGCTTGCCAGCCAGCGACAGAAGTCCTTCGACCTGGTCGAGCATCTTCGGTTCGGCGAGCTTGAGCGCGAGCGCAGTGCCGCCGTGGACCCGAGCTTTGAGATCTGCTTCCTCGAGGCCGGACTCCTTTACCGCACCGCCCACCGCGTCGGGGGCCCACGACGCGACTTTGGAAAGCTGCGGGAGCTGCTCGAGGAGTCGTTCGATCGCTTCGGTGCGTTCTTTTTGCGCAAGGCTCGGTGCCAATGCGACGAGTCCTTCGAGCGCGGTCACGGTGTCCGGCGACGAGAGCTTTGGCGCGAGCTTGCTGAGGGACGCGACCGCGTCGAGGGTTTCCTTGCTTGCAAGCTCCGGCGAAGCCTCGACGACGCGCGTCAGCGCATCGAGGTTTTCTTTCTTTCCGAGGACCGGTGCGACCTTCGTGAGGCCCACGATCGCGTCGATCACCTCGGGGCTCGAAACCTTGGGGGCCACCTTGGTCAGCCGAGTGAGCGCATCGAGGGTCGGCTTCGATAGAAGCTCGGGAACCCGGCCCGCCGCCGCCTCGAGGGCATCCAGGTTTCGATCGTTGAGAAGCTTCGGAGCGCGCTTCGCGAGCTTGGCGATCAGCGCGAGGTTCGCGTCGCTGAGCAGTGACGGCGCCTCCTCGGCAAGCTTTTCGAGAGCGCCGAGGGTCCGATCGTTCGCAAGCTTCGGCGCAAACGCGGTGAGCTGGGTGAGCGCGCGGAGGGCATCCGGAGTCGCGAGGTTCTTTACCACCTCGATGGCTTGCTCGGCCCGCGCGTCGACGTCGTCGCCCACTTGCTCCCGCACCGCCCGGGCCAGATCCTCGAGGAGCGCCGGTGCCGCCGCCGCCGCCTGGACCGCAAACTCGAGGCGGGGAGTGAGCTGAGCGATCCGAACCACCGCATCGAGGACCTCTGGGTCGGTCAGCTCGAGGGTCGCCTCGTACACCCGTTCGCGGAGCGCATCCCGTCCCTGCACGTCCATTCGATCGCGGGCTGCCGCCGCGGCCGCTTCGACCAGCGGCATGAACTCGGGCGCCAGCGCGCCGAGGCCTTGAATCGCTTCGAGCGAGGCGGGCTCGCTGAGCGCGAGGAGCGTGTCCGCCCCTGCGGCAACCCGCGGCTCGATGCCGATCGCCGCATCGTCGCCGAGCTTCTCCTGCACGAGGGCCATCGCATCTTCGAGGAGCGCCGGCGTGGCGGCGACCGCCTGGACCGCGAACTCGAGGCGCGGCACGAGCTGAATAAGCCGGATGAGCGAATCGAGGGTCTCCGGATCGGTGAGCTCGAGGGTGGCTTCGTAAACCTTCGAGCGAAGCACCTCTGCGCCGTGCACCGAGGCGCGGGCCTCGGCGGCTTCGCCGGCGGCAGACACCAGCGGGCCGAGCGACGGCGCCAGCGCGGCGAGACCCGACACCGCTTCGAGGGTCTTTGGCTGGGTGAGCGTGACGAGCGCCACGAGGCCCGCATCGACGCGAGCGTCGAGATCGTGCACGCCTTCCGCCTCGAGCTTTTCGCGGGTGAGCGCCATCGCGTCTTCGAGGAGCGCGGGTGTTGCCGCGAGGGCCTGCACCGCAAACTCGAGGCGCGGGACGAGCTGGATCACCCGAACCAGCGAGTCGAGCACCTCGGGGTCGGTCGCCTCGCGCACCGCCTCGGAGATCCGGTCCTGAAACGCAAGCTCGCCCTCGGCGTTCGAGTGGGCGACCGTCGCGCAGCTCACCGCTCCCGCCAGCCCCGCAAGGTGCGGCGCAAGATTGCTGAGATCGGTGACCGCGCGGAGAACCTTCGGCTGCGAAAGGGCGAGGAGGACGTCAGCGGCGTCGTCGATCGTCGCGGTCTCGGTGCGTCCTCGCGCTTCGAGCTTCATCCGCACATCGCCGAGCGCATCCTCGAGGAGCGCGGGGGCGGCCGCGGCGGCCTGGGCGGCGAACTCCAGGCGCGGCGCAAGCTCGGCGAGCATGGTGAGCGACTCGAGGGTCGTGGGTTCGGCGATCCGAGTCACCGCGTCGGCGATCCGCTCGGTGAGCGCGTCGTTGCCCTCCACATCCGCAAGCTGCGCCGCGCCCGTCGCCGCGCCCTCGACCAGCGGCACGAGCTTCGGGGTAGCGAGACCCACCCGAAGAAGCGCGTCGCGCGGCTCTTTGGCGGTCAGCGTGAGGAGCACGTCGCCGATCGCCTGAAGCCGCTCTTCGACCGCCGCGAGGTCTTCGCCCCGACCCGCGGCGAGCTCACGGGCCGCGCGAAGGCCGTCTTCAAGAAGCTCAGGGCCGGCCGCCACCGCCTGGACCGCATACTCGACCTTTGGCGCGAGCGCGGCGATTCGAGTGAGCGATTCGAGGGCCTCCGGTTCGCTCAGGCGAAGAAACGCTTCGGCGAGCTGTGCCCGCATTTCGGCTTCGCCATGGACGGCGACAAGCTGCTCTTCGACCTCGCGCGCGGTGGTGGTCACGAGTCCGCCACTTCCACCGTTCCCGTGGGTGCGCGCCATGCTGAAGAGGCCACCGTGACCATTGCCGTTCCCATTCCCGCTGCCATTGCGGTTTCCGGACGCCTGAAGGTGTTCGAGGACGCGGCTCAGCTTGTCTTCGAGGGCCGAAAGACGCGTATCTAGATCCGTGTCATCCATCTCGTTCCCCTATTCCCACGGCGCTACGCCAGGGCGCTCCCGATCCAGAAAAGACCCACCAGCAAACTGATCGCGCCGGCACCGACCATCACCCGCGGAAGATGCCGAGGGCTCCGGGTCATGACGCCGACGAGCAATGCGAAAAGGGTCATCGCCACGATGGCGCCAAGGAAGTAGGTCAAGAGGTAGACCGCGGCGAGACCCGCAGAGAGCGCCAAGCTTGGCAGAACTCCGAACAAGTGCCCCGCGCCCGCCGCCCCGTGAAGCGCACCGAAGCCCAGGGCGGAGTGCCGATGCTGTTTGTGGTCCCCCGCATCGACGTGCTGGTCGGTGCCGACGGTCTTATCGCCGATGTGCACATGGATGTGTTGATGTTCACCCGGTTCGTGGGGAGAACCCGCTTCGTCGCCGGCTTCATCGTGAACATGAGTGTGGGCGTGGACCACAAGAAGCCGGCTCCGACGAAGGGTGAAAACTCCCAAGCCCACCAGAAGCACGCCCACCACGAGCTCCGATACCGCACTGATCGTTTCGATGGCCACGAGGTCGACGACGAAGCGACCCACGAATCCGAGGGCCAGCACCGCGAGGCCGTGGCCGAAACCCCAAAGCGCGCCAAGGATAGCCGCTCGCCGTCCCGATCCCGCCGCCAGCGGCAGCACCGCCGCGAGATGGTCCGGTCCGGTGACCACGTGGGCCGAGCCGGCGACCATTCCCGTGAGGGCAGCGAGAAAGGCGTTCATCAGGGCTGCCTTCGCTTCGCGATCCACTCCTGCCAGCGATCGAAGCCTTCACCGCTCTTCGAGGAGAGCTCGAGGATCTCCGCGTCCGGCGCCACCGCGCGCACGCTTCGGATCGCTTCCTCTCGATCGAAGTCGAGGTGCGGCATCAGGTCGACTTTGGTGAGGAGAACGAGATCCGCTTTGCGAAACATGTGGGGGTACTTGAGGGGCTTGTCCTCGCCCTCGGTCACGCTGAAGAGCACCACTCGAGCGTCTTCGCCGAGGTCAAAGAGCGCGGGACATACCAGGTTGCCCACATTCTCGATGAACAGGGTCGCGCCCATCGGCGGGTCGAGCTTTTCGAGTCCGTGCCACACCATGTCCGCCTCGAGGTGACAGCCGGTCCCCGTATTGATCTGCACGACGGGAACTCCCGTATCGCGGATCCGAGCCGCGTCACGACTGGTTTCCTGATCGCCTTCGAGCACGAGCGAATCCCCGTCGAGCTCGCGAAGGGTGCGCTCGAGGAGCGTGGTCTTCCCGGAGCCCGGGGAGCTCATGAGGTTGAGGGCCACGAGCTTCCGCCCGAGAAAGAACGCACGATTCCGCTCTGCGAGCCGGTCGTTCTTCGCCATCACCTGCTGCTCGAGCTCGATCAGCCCCGGCTGACCCGCCACCGCCGCACCGCGAACCGAGCAGTTCATCGGAAGCTCTTGCGCTTGGCCTGGGGACACATCGGTGTGCGCTTGTTCTTCGGCGTGGGAATGCGTGTGGGTCACCACCGTCCCGTCCGCCATCGTGTGCGTATGCGTATGTTTGTGCGCATGCGCCGCGTGGGCATCGGCATCGTGCGAATACGCCTCGTGCGAGTGACCGGATCCATGGGTGTGCGTCACCGCCGTTCCATCCGCCATCGTGTGCGAATGCGTGTGCCCATCTTCAGGCCCATGCGAATGCGTCACCACCGTCCCGTCCGGCATCGTGTGGGTATGCGTATGCCCGTGCGAATGCGAACCGTCGCTGGCGTGCGAGTGCGTCACCACCGTCCCGTCCGCCATCACGTGCGTGTGCTCCCCGTTTTCCCCCTCGATTCTCACTCCGTCTCCGGAGCAGCCGCAGGTCCCACACATGTCACACCTCCATCGCGTGAATCAAAAGCTCTTCGCCGGCCACAAGATTCAGTCGAGCCCGCTTTTCACAGGGGCAAATCGCCACCAAGCGCTCGACCGCCACATCTTTTCCGCAGCCGAGGCACTCGCCTCGTCCTGCGATCTCATCGATCCGAAGCTCGGCCCCTTCGAGAACCGTTCCCTTGGTGCACACATCGAAGCAGAAGCGAAGCGCCTGGACCTCGATCCCCGAGAGCTTCCCCACCTTGAGCTTCACCGCCGACACCTTGCGCTCGCCCGCATGCTCCGCACAGGTCGCCACAATATTCCGAGTGATGCTCAGCTCGTGCATCTAACAAATCCTCGGCAGCGGCTCGCCGACCAGCATGTCCAGAATCCGCTCCCCGCCGAAACCCGTATCCACCGTCACAAGGCCGGGCGGCTCCGGTCGGCATTCGCCGATCTGCGCGGCGCGCGTTCCGAGCGGATGCGCACGAAGAATCTCGAGCGCCCGCCCCGCCTCTGCCTTCGGCACCACCGCGACCAGCTTGCCTTCGTTCGCCAGGTGCACCGGGTCGAGGCCGAGGATCTCGCAGAACCCGTGGACCTCTTTCCGGACGGGAATCGCCGCCGCATCCACGGTCATCCCGACCTCCGACCCCAACGCGAGCTCGTTCAGCACCGCAGCAAGACCGCCTCGGGTCACATCCCGCATCGCGTGCACATCAACCTCGCCCAAAAGTGCCGCCACCAGCTCATGGAGCGCCGCGCAATCGCTCGGAATGTCCGTATCGAGCTTCAACTCACCTCTGGCCACCAGAATCGCCGCTCCATGGTCGCCGAGGTAGCCGTTGACGAGGACGACGTCGTCGGGCCGAATCCGATGCGCGCCGAGGTCGAGGCCTTCGCGGATCACCCCCACCCCGGACGTATTGATGAAGAGCTTGTCCGCCGCGCCGCGAGGCACCACCTTCGTATCACCGGTCACCACCGCGACGCCTGCGGCCTTCGCCGCTTCGCCCATGCTTCGGAGAATGCGTCGCAGCGTTTCGATCTCGAGGCCTTCCTCGATCACCAGCCCGCACGATAGATAAAGCGGCGTGGCGCCCCCCACCGCGAGGTCGTTGATCGTGCCGTTGACCGCGAGCCGACCGATGTCCGCCCCCGGAAACTCAAGCGGCGTCACCACGTAGCTGTCGGTGGTAAAGGCGAGCCGGTCGCCTCGCGCAGTCAACTCGGCAAGGGAAATCCGCGCCTGATCCTCCTGGTCCTGGAGATTCGGCCCGCCGAGCTCGCGGACGATCAGATCGTCGATCAAGTCCCGCATCGCCTTTCCGCCCCCGCCATGGGCAGACTCGACCACCGTGCCCCGGAGCCGGCCGGCGCGGCGACGGAACTTTTCGACCCGCGCGAAGAGCGGATGCTCGACCGCAGTCATGCGTCCCGACTCCGACGGATCGTGCTCAGGCGCCCGTAGTTGTAGTACGCCGCGCAGGCTCCCTCGCTCGACACCATGCAGGAGCCGATCGGGTTTTCCGGGGTGCAGCTCGTCCCGAACACCTTGCACTCCCACGGCTTGATCGCGCCTTTTAAGACTTCCCCGCACTGGCAGGCCTTTGGATCGGCGATCGAAAGCTGCGGCGTCGAAAAGCGCTTTTCCGCATCGAACGACGCGTAGGCCTCGTTGAGGGTGAGGCCCGAGTGGTCGATCGAGCCGAGCCCCCGCCACTCGAAGAAGCTCCGGAGCGAGAACACTCTACCGATGGCGTCGAGGGCGGCTGCATTCCCATCATCGCGGACGAGGCGCCGGTACTGATTTTCGACCTCCGCGCGTCCGGCGATCATCTGGCGAAGAAGCATCTGCACCGCCTGGAGCACGTCGAGCGGCTCGAACCCGGTGATCACCATCGGCCGCTGATAGCGCTCCGCCACGAATCGATACGGCTCGAGGCCGATCACCATCGTGACGTGGCCGGGGCCAATGAAACCATCGAGGCGAAGGTCGGGCGAATCGAGGATCGCCTTGATCGTCGGCACGATGGTGATGTGGTTCGAAAAGACGCTAAAGTTCTTGACGCCTTCCGCTTCGGCCTCGAGCACCGTGAGCGCGGTCGACGGAACCGTGGTTTCGAAGCCGAGGCCAAAGAACACCACTTCTCGATGGGGATGTTGCCGCGCAAGGAGCAGCGCGTCGGAGGGTGAATACACGGTGCGGACGTCGGCACCGCTGGCCTTGGCCTGCAAGAGACTCTTCTTCGAACCGGGAACCCGCATCGCGTCGCCAAAGGTCGCGAAGATCACTTCGGGGTGCTCGGCAATTGCCACCGCGTCGTCGATCCGACCCACCGGGAGCACGCAGACCGGACAGCCCGGGCCGTGGACCAGCTCGATCTGGTCGGGAAGCATCGCTTCGAGCCCGAACTTAAAGATCGAATGCGTGTGGCCCCCACACACTTCCATGATCTTGATCGGGCCTTCCGCGGCAGGCCGATCGAGCTCCGCGAGAAGCCGCTCAATATCTGCAAGCGCCGCCTTGCCCGCCTCGGGATCACGAAACTCGTCGACGTACTTCACGAGGGGTCTCCTGAGCTGTCGCTGTCGTGAAGGACGGTGTGCACGAGGTCCCAGAGGATGTGGTAGGCGGCAAGGTGCGACTCCTGCACCCGATGCACGCTTCCGGTCTCGACCACGAGGCAGTGGTCGATGGTGGAGGCCGACTTCATTTTGCCGCCGTCGCCCCCGGAAAACGCCAGCGTGGTGAGACCCCGGCGCTTGGCCTCTTCAAACGCGGACAGGAGGTTCTCGCTATTGCCGCTCGTCGAAAGACCGATCAGCGCGTCGCCCTTTCTTCCGTGACTGATGAGCTGGCGACGAAAGATCGCGTCGAAGCCTACGTCGTTGCCCACCGCGGTGAGCATCGGAAGGTCGGCGCCAAGATGAATCGCGGGAAGCGACGGCCGGCCGACGGTGATCGGGTGATTAAACTCGACGGCGATGTGCGCCGCGTCGCAGGACGAGCCGCCGTTGCCCATCGTGAGAAGGCGCCCTTCGTTTCGGAACACCTTCGCGAGCGCCCGAGCCATCGCCACGAGCTTCGGCCCCTGGGCGGCAAAGAACGCTTCCTGCGCCCGCCGGCTCTCCTCGGCTTTTTGGCGCACGCTCTCCAAGAGGTCGGCATCGCCCACCTGCTTGGCCGCGGCACCGGTCAGCATGCCGGGATAAAGATCGGCGAGCGGATTACCCACTGGCGGTCTCCCCGCTCGAGCCCTCGCGCGTTGAACTGGAAGCTGCGCCTTCACCCCGCACCTTGAGGGCCTCGCTTTCCTTCAGCTGGCGAAGCTCCTCTTGAATGTCTCCCATATCAGAAAGGAGCTCGAGGGTCCGCTTCGCTTCCTCGGGGTCGATGCGGCTCATCGCAAAGCCCACATGCACGAGCACCCATTCCCCGATGCACGCTTCGGGCGGTCGGCCATCCACCACACACGCGAGGTTGGTCACGCGGCGGACGCCCCCGACATCCACGATGCCGAGTTTCTTCTCCGCGTCATGGATATCGACTACCTGTCCGGGAATTCCGAGGCACATCTACTTCACTTCTCCTTGCGCCAGGTCTCGCTGGGCCTTTCTTTCCTCGAGCTCGCGCGCCGCCGCCACCGCGGCCTGACCGAGCGCGAGCCCTCCGTCGTTCGGAGGCACGCGGCGATGAGTGAGGACTCTAAACTCGGCCCCTCGAAGGCCATCCGCCACGAGCTCGAGGAGCACCTTATTTTGAAAGCACCCGCCGCTCAGCGCGACCGTCTCGATGCCCGTTCGGCCTCGGGCCTGGTCGACGAGGCGCACCAGCACATCGGCAAAGCCCCGATGGAAGCGGGCCGCGATAAGGGCGGGGTCCACCTTCGCCCACAAGTCCCCAAGGAGCGCTCGCCACATCGCGAGGGGCTCGATGTAGGGAAGATCCGCCCCGGAAGGAAACGATTCGGGGAGACGGGGAAGCGAAAACGGATAGGGCTCCTTCGCCGCCTCCTCGAGCGCCGCTTCGGTGACCTGCGCTTCGAGCATCATCGCGGCCTGACCTTCGTATTCGATCTCCTCGACCGCGAGTCCGAGCGCCGCCGCCACCGCATCGAAGAGGCGCCCGGTCGAGCTCGCGCAAGCTTGTGGGCCCGCCGATCCCTCGAGGAGCTGCTCGAGGAGCGCGACCGGCTTCTGCTTTAGGCGCTGGATCGCCTCGGTGTCGCCGAAGTTCATGTCGAGCTCGGCCCAGCTCATCTCGGCGCGAAGGTGCGCGTATAAGTTGCGCCAAGGCTGGCGACTTGCGGCATCGCCACCAAGGAGCGCGACCGGCTTGAGGGTCCCGAGGCGTTCGAAGCGTCGGTAGTCGGCCGCCAGGAGCTCCCCGCCCCAGAGCTCGCCGTTCGGTCCAAGGCCGAGCCCATCGAGCGCCAGGCCGAGGATCGGCGGGCTCGAAAGGGGCACGCCGTTTTCGGCCATGCACGACGCGATATGCGCGTGGTGATGGACCACCTCGACCGCTTCGATCGCCCGGCCCCGGGCGAAGCCCTGGCCCATCTCGTGGGTTCGGTAACCCGTGTGCGCATCGAAGGCGACCCGCTCGGGTCGATGGCGGTAAAGCTCCGAGAGGAGCGAGAAAGTGTCCTGATACGCGGCGAACGCCGCCGGGTGGTCGAGGTCGCCGAGGTGCGGCGAGAGCACCGCCCGCCCACCGGAAAGAAGCGCAAAGGCTCCCTTGTATTCGCCGCCCATCGCCACGAGCGGCGCGGCTTCGGCAAACCCTCCAGGCAGCGCGATCGGCCCCGGCGAGTAACCGCGCGCCCGTCGGAGCACTCGATGTTCGCCGTCGAACTCCCCCACCACCGAATCGTCGACTCGGTTTCGAATCGGCCGATTGTGGACGAGCATCCAGTCGGCGATCGCCCCGAGGCGCGCCTTCGCATCGTCGTCGTCGATGCACTGGGGCTCGTCGGTGACATTGCCGCTCGTGCAAACGATAGGACGGTCGACCCGCTTCATCACGAGCTGATGGAGCGGGGTGGTGGGAAGCATGATCCCGAGGCGCGCCTGGTCGGGGGCGACCGCGTCGACCACCGGACGCGCGGGGTTCGAAGCCTCGCGTCGCGGGAGCAGCACGATCGGCGCCTCGGGGCTCGTGAGAAGGGCGCGGTCCGCGTCACTCAAGACGACGTATTGTGCGGCCACTTCGAGGTCGCGCACCATCAGCGCAAACGCTTTATGGGGCCGCCGCTTCCGCGCCCGAAGCGTGTCCACCGCAGCCGGGTTGGTCGCGTCGCAGGCAAGCTGGTAGCCGCCGAGGCCCTTGAGGGCCACGATCTCGCCGGAGCGGAGGAGGCCTCCGACGGCGTCGACGTCGTCGTGCATCGACCAGCGGTCCATGCTGAACGCGCGACCGTCGCTTCGGACGAGCTTCGCCTCGGGTCCACAGCTAAAACAGGCGAGGGGCTGCGCGTGGTACCGGCGATCGGACTCCGTGTCGTACTCGTCTTGGCACTCGGCGCAGAGGGGAAAGCCCGCCATCGTGGTATTCGGCCGGTCGTAGGGAATCCGCTCGACGATGGTGTAGCGGGGGCCGCAGTGGGTGCAGCTAGTGAACGGATAACGAAAGCGGCGCGCGTAGGGGTCGTCGACTTCTTCCCGACAGGCGGCGCAGGTCGCTGCGTCGGGGGCGACTTCGGTCGCCGGCGCGCCGTCTTCGCTCCGCACGATGCGAAAGCCCTCGGCGACGACGGGCTCTTTTGTGCGCTCGACGCTTTCGACCTTGGCGAGCCGCGGCAGCGCGTTGAGCAGCGACTCGAGGAAACCACTGCAGGACGCGTCGTCCGCGGCGAGGCCGATGAGCACGCCGTCGGCGTCGTTTCGGACAAACCCGGCGAGGCCCAGTTCGCGGGCAAGGCGCGCCACGGTGGGGCGAAACCCCACGCCCTGGACGGTGCCCCGAATGCGAATCAGCTCGCTCATCCGATCAGGGCCAAGTCCCAAAGGAGCACCCGATGGTTTCCGGTGTCGGAGAGCACGGCGGTGTGCCCAGTCAGCTTGATTCCGTAGGGCCAGCACAGGCTGTCCCGTACCGGAAGGCCCCAACGATTGTCGCCCTTCCGCCCAAAGTGCTCCTGGCCGGTGAGTTCGACCGCGTCCATGCCGTTTTCAAACGGTGCTCGAAAGCCGAGGAGCCGGGAGCTCGCGGTGTCCGCCACCAGAATTCGCCCGCCCTTTGCCGCCACCGCATACGGCATGTTCATCGCCCCCGCGTTCGGCCAGTAGAGGCCGCGGTTGTGGGCCACGCCTTCGAAGTTGGCCTGACCGAGCACCGTCGCCGCGGGCTCGTCGGCGACCGGGAGGCCGGAGAAGATGAGAACGCGATTGTTGCCCGCATCACTCACCACGAGGTGCTGAGTGTCGGTTTCGACGATCGCGAGATCGTGGGGCCATCGCATGCTCGATCGATGTACGCCGCCGCCGTTGTCGCTTCGAACCTCGAAGTCTTCCTGTCCGATCACTCCGTCGGCGGGCTGACCCGATTCGGTGGGGAGCGTCGTCCACACGAGCACCCGCCGGTTTCCAGTGTCGGCGACATAGAGCCGCTCGCCGACGGTGAGCACCGAAAACGGCCAGTGCATCGTGGCGGCGGTGGCGCGCTGGGTTCCGCGGTTGGGGTCCATGCCCGAAAAATCCGATTGGCCAAGCACGATGTCGGGCGGAACGTGACTCGCCGTGGGGCGCTCCTTCCAGAGGAGGACGCGATTGTTCCACGCGTCTGCGACCGCCATTCCGCGCTCGCCAAAGGGAGCGATGCCGGTGGGCACGTTCATGGTGAGCGCGCTCGCGTCGCCGAGAGCGTTTCGTCCTTCCGAGGCAAAATCGGGCTGCCCGAGCACCACGTCCGCGGCGCGCCCGTCGGTCTTGGGGGTCTCGAGATGCGCCACCACGCGATGGTGACCGGTGTCGGCAATAAAGAGCGCGCCATCATCGAAGAGGCAGGCCCCACGCGGGCCGTAAAGGCCTTCCGCGCGAGGCTCCCCCGGTCCGACGAAGGGGTCCGAGCCGCCGAGAATCACCGCGGGACCCGCTGGCGCGAGGAGCGGGTCTCCTGCCGGGAGCTCCGGGGCTCCATGCATCGTGTGCATCGTGGCGATCTCCGGGCTCATGTCACCTGCACCATGACGCGGCCACCTTCGACCCTAGTTTCGTAGCGGGGGAGCGCCACTTCGGGCGCGGTAAGGCACTCGCCCGACTCGAGGAGATAGCGGAAGCCGTGGTAGCGGCAGATCAGAATTCCCTCTTCCACGTCCCCATCGTCGAGTGGCATCCCGAGATGGGTGCACGCATTGGGATAGGCCCGGACCTCGTCGCCCACCGCGTGGAGGAGGACCGATGCCTTCTTGAGCTCGACGACCTTCACGCCCGTGGTGGGCACGTCGGCAAAGGGCCCCGCGTCTTCCCAGGCCTTGGCGAACGGGCTTCGATTCGGCGGGGTGCCGAGCTGCACGAGGTCGCTTCGGCGTTGGACCACGGTGACTTTTTCGATCTCCGGCGCGGCTTCTTTGATCGCCTTTTCGATCCCAAGCCGCACGGTATCGCCGGAAAAGTTGCAGCCATCGCAGGTCCCGAGGAGGCGAATCTGGACCTCGTCCGGCGGCACAACGCCCACGAGCTCGACATCGCCCTCGTGCGAGGCCAGGGTCGGCCGCACCGACCGGAGCGCCTCTTCAATGCGGTCTTCGAGGCTCGGCTCGGGCTTTCGCAGGAGCCCGTGATAGCTGAGAACGTTGAACACCCACGGGTCGCCGACCGCGTCTTTCAGGGCCAAAAGGGCCTCCGGCGACGCGTCTTTCACGGCCTTGATGAGCCGCCGAAACGCCCCGGCCTGGATCTCTTCAAGGGTGGTGCGAAGCGCCGTGACCGTTGCCTTTTGTTCGGGCTCCCAGCCCTCGACCACCGCCTCGAGTCGCTCCAGGTCAGACACCAGGGCCTCGAGGTTCCGCTCTTCACGAGAAGTGCGTCCGTTGGAAGACTGCGCGCCGCTCGACGAATTCGCTCTCGTTGCGGACTCCGCGCCAATCGAAGACTGCATACCGTTGGAGGACTGCATACCGTTCGAGGACTGCGCGCCGTTCGACGACTGACCGTTCGAGGCCTGCGCTCCGTTCGAGGCCTGCACTCCGTTCGAGGCCTGCACTCCGTTCGAGGCCTGCGCGCCGTTCGAACTCTGCGGCTCTTTCGCCGCCGGCGCGCGGTTGCCGCTTGGCGGAGCCGCGGACCGGTCCTTGGGCGCTGCGCTCACCCTTCGGCTCCGTTCCCGTTCGATGGGTGCTCGTCCCCTCCGTGCGCGAGGAGCTCACGGGTCAGTCCATCGACGAGCTCGCCGACCATCTGGGCCCGATCCGGAAGATGATGCTCGGAGAAGACTGCGCGCGCCTTTCGGAGAAGCTCGATCGCCTGGCGCGTGTTCTTTGGATTGCCCTTTTCTTCTTCGCCCGGGACATCGGGCAGGTTCATGAGCGCGTTCGCCTTATTCGCGAGTGTATTCGCGTACTCGACCGGAGTGTCGTATTCGGTTCGGACCTTGAGCGCCTCGTCGTAGGCCTCGACCGCCCGATGAAGGTTCTCGAACCGGTGGCTCGTCTGCACCGCCTGGAGCGCATTGCCCAAGTTGTTCTGGAGCATCGCGTATTCGGTCGGATCCTCCTCGAGAGTCACCACCTTGAGCGCCTCCCGAAAGGACTGCACCGCGAGCGCCTCGCGCATCTTTCCCTGCTCCGGCGAAAGGCGCATCGACAGGTATGCGGTCGCGAGGTTGTTGTGGAGAATCGCGAACTCGCGGGGAAAGCGCCCCCGACTGAACACCTTGAGAGCGCGCTGGTAAGCGGCGACCGCCGAACCGAGGCTCGCTTTGTGATCGTTCGCCAGCGCCTGGAGCACGAGACCGAGGCTCATTTCGATCTCGGCGACCTCCTCCGGCTCGCCGACTTCGCGGAGCACCGGAAGCGCCTCTTCGAAGGACGAACGCGCTCCTTCGAGCGCTTCGAGGCCCCCGCCCGGCATTCGTCGAAGCGCCGACCCTCGACCGGCGATCGCCCGGGCCCGCGCCGCGGGAAACTCCTCCGCGAGAGTCACCGCCTTTTCATAAAGGTAGAGCGCATCGAAAAGGTCCTGCGGGGCACGCGGCTGTTTCTGAAGATCGAGGGCCACGTCCACCAGCGCTTCGGCCTGCTCGAGGTCAGGGCGACCCGCCGCGGCCACGCGCTCGACCGTGGCGGCCACATGCTCACTCGGTTCAACGTGGATGAGCATCTCGTTCTCCTTCGCCGCGTCCCTCATCGCGGGCCTCGGGCAACGCCGCCTCCACCAACGTGCAGGCCAGCGTCCCGAGGGCCTCGTCCCACGCGAGTGCACATTCGATCTCTCCCGCCTCGTTCCAGTCGAGCAGGCGGAGCGCCTCGGTCACGTCGATGCTCCGATCCCCCGCGGCGTTTCGAAGCTTGACCAGCACCCCGCCCGCGGTCTGTTCCACCGGCATGAGGTGAAGCGCGCCATCACGAACCGTGACCACCGCGCCTTCGCGCCGGTCGAAGGCCCGGTCGTAGAGCGTCTTTGGCACCTGAAGAAACCCACGCCGAATCCGGACGGTGGCGTCGACCTCGGAATCGAACAGTGTTTCGTGCCGTCGCGCCGCGTACTCCGCAACCGCCGCAAGAAGACGCTCGAATACCTGATCCTCCGCCGCCGCGACTTCAGGACTGAGCTCGAGGCCGAGCTCCACCGACTTGGCTTCGATGAGCCACACCCGAACGTCCTCGGGCATCGCCTCGCGGAAGATCTTTCGCCCCGCACCGAGCGCGTGCTGCCAACGGAAGTCGTGAAGCGACAAGCTCGGCTCCGGCAGTGCCTCGAGCTCGGCACCGGGAACGTCGTAGATCGTCCCCGGCTCCGCTCCCGTGACCGCCGCGTCCACGATCAGCAGCGCGTCGGACCCACGGGCCGCGAACATCACTTCCATGCCCGCGGTCCCACAGTCGAAGGCTCGAACCCCCGGCACCGGGTGGCGGTCGAGGCGTTCTCGAAGACGCTTCGCCACCCGGACCCCGACGCCGTCATCGCTCCGGTTCAGGTTTCCACAGCCGATCACCGTCAGCATCGGTCAGCTCTTTCGGTCGTGAAACCCGTGGAGCCGCGAAGCCGTGCGAGACGCGCGAGCCATCACGCGGTTCGAAATCGTGCGAGCTCTTGGCCGGTCTTCTTGTCGTAGGCGTGCACGGTGCACACCAGGCAGGAGTCGAAGGAACGGGCGACATGGCCCACTTCCACGGGGTCGTGCTTGTTCGCGATCGGGGTGCCGACGAGGGCTTCCTCGATCGGGCCGCGCGCACCTGCTCCATCGCGCGGACCCACGTTCCAGGTCGTGGGGGCGATGATCTGGTAGTTCTCGATCTTGCCGTCCTTGACCTCGATCCAGTGCGCGAGGGCACCGCGGATCGCCTCCGTCGCGCCCCAGCCCTTGCCGTCGCGGGGCTTCGGCTTCTCGTACCACGGCTCGTCGAACTTGATCTCGCGGAGGCAGCGCTCGGCCTCGCGGTAGATCTTGATCGTCTCGTGCATCCGCGCGAGCTGACGAAGGTGAAGGCTTGCCCCACCGAGCTTTTTGTAGCAGTCGAGAATGAACGGATCGTGATGCTGCCAGGACTGGCCGTGGGTGCCGCCCGCCACCATCTGGCGCGCAAACGGCCCGGCTTCGCAGCGACCGAGTTCGAAGTCGCTCACCGCGGTGCACCAGCTGTAGGCCCCATCGAAGTCCGTCGTGTTCTTCGGGATCGCCCTCGTCGTGCGGTCGTAGGGATGGAACGCGGCGTCGCCTTCGGCGTACCAGGCGTGGTTCGTGTTCTCGCGAACCCGCTCCTGGGCCATCGTGATGTGTTTGTCGGTCGCGCCGTCGTAGATCCCGCTCTTCATGATGACCGCGCTGTTCCGGTCATCGACGGTCGGGTTCTGGTACCTGTCTTCGTGCGGAAGATAGCCCCAGGTGATGTAGCGGCCGACGCCGGCTCCGTACTTGTCGAGGCCGTAGTCGTTGCCCGCGCGCCAATAGAAGCCGAGGTCGCTATTGGCGTGCTCCGGCTTTTCGTCGAGCCACGCCATGAAGTCGTCGTAGCTCTTGATCTCTTCGTAGCGCTCCATCGAGCACCCGAGCCACATCGACTCGATCCAGTTGCGCCGGAAGTACTCGAGGATCGACCACGCCCGGGTCACATCGGTAAGGGTCGGGGCGCACATCACGCCGCCAGGAACCATGTACGACGAGTGCGGCCACTGGCCGCCGAGAAGCGCGTAGATCTCGACCGGCTTGCCGCTGATCGTCACGCCGTGCTCGTAGGAGGTGCCGGTGAACGGGCTGAAGCGCTTGACCGCCTCTTCGTAGAACGGGGAGTTCTTGTATTTCTCGTTCACCATATCGATGGCGTAGAGGCCGTAGAAATAGCGCGGCTGGCTCTGAAGGCTCTCGGTGAGCTGCCCGAGGTTCCGCGCGATGATCGCGTTTCTCGGGACGTGGGCGCCGTACGCGGTATCGAGCGCCCAGGCCGCGCAGGTCAGATGCGACGCGCCACAGATCCCGCATGCCCGAGGCGTGACCACCAGGCCCGACTGCGGGTCCTTGCCTTTGAGGATGAGCTCGAAGCCGCGAAACATCTCGGCCTGGGTCCAGGCGTTGACGACTTCGCCGTTATCGATTTCGACGCGAACGTCCAAGTCCCCCTCGACGCGGCCGACGGGGGAGATGTCCATGATCTCGGTTGCCATTGTCTCTCTTCCCTTCCGCTCAAACGACGAAGATGTCGTCCTTGGACCATTGGGGCGCTGCGCCCTTGCCCGCCGCAACCATCGTCAGATAGGTGCGTTTATCCATTCCTGGCGGCACTTCGTTTGGAAGGCCAAGAGTGGTGGGGCGTAGCGAAGACGGTCCCCGGCTTGAGGTCGTGGTGCGGGAACTCGGGCTCGGTGCAGCCAATGCACGGCATGCCCGCTCGAGTCTTCGACGACTGGCGGTTCCACAGGATTCGGTTGCAGGGCGAACGGGTAAACGGTCCGCGGCAGCCGAGGTCATAAAAGAGGCATCCCTTTCGCTGGCCGAACTCGGTCGCCGACACCTTGTACGCGAAGTGCATGTTTCGCGTGCAGCCGGTCTGGGTGAAGCTCGTAAAGAACGTGGCCGGTCGATTGAGCTCGTCGAGGGTAAGGTCGCCCGCGCGGCCCGTGCCGATGGCCACAAGAATCTGGGTGATCCAATCGGGGTGCGCGGGACAGCCGGGAATATTGATCACCGGAAAGCCGGCCTTCGAGCGAAAGCTCTCGCCGAGGAAGCCGCCCGCGGACTTCTTCATGAACTGCATGCCGGTCGATTCGGAAGGGTTGGGCGGAACCGCGGGGATGCCTCCCCAGGTGGCGCAGTCGCCGATGGCGACAACGAACTGCGCGGCGTCGGAAAGCTCACGAACCCACTCCATCATCGGTCGACCGGCGAAGCGGTTCCAATTGCCAGTTCCGTTCGGTGCTTGGATCACCGTGCCCTCGAAGACGAAGATGTCGAGCGGGATCTCTCCCGACACGCACTTCTCCACCATCGTCTTGACCCCCTCGCCGAGCTCCATCCCGAGCGACGGATGCCAGAGCACGTTGACCCCAAAGTCGGTCACGAGGTCACACGCGCTCGGTTCCTCTGCATTGAGGAACGACATGGTATTGCCGGAGCAGGCCCCGCCTTGGAGCCAGAGTACGTTCGCCATCTACGTCCTACCTTCCCGGCCGGTTGCCCCCGGCCGTTTCGAGTAGGACAAGCGTAGCGAGAACCGCCGCCTACCGAAAGCGCTGCATCACACTTTACCCAAGAAATTTCAGGCGATTGATGCGATGCGTTATCTGGTCAGAACCTGGTCAAAGATCGTCGTGACAGCCGAAAGCGAGGTCGGGAAAGCGGGGTCCGGAAAGCAGGGTCCGGAAAGCAGGGTCCGGAAAGTGGGGTCCGGAAATCAACTTCCGGCATTGCCGTCCGATCGCTCGTTCACGCAAAAGGTGCGCGGTGGCCGCATGTGTGGTTAACGAATCTTCTTCTGGCACAAAACGGCGAAGCTGCCTTGGCCTTCATGTAGCGGCGCAGAGAATGCGCATTCGATCGAGGGGCAAAAGGCGATTCGAAGTTCATTTGATTTGATCAGCAGACGTTGAAATCATCCCGCATGACCCAACCGGAGCTGCCCGAGCGGGCGAGGGTGGTGGTGATCGGTGGCGGAATCATCGGCTGCTCCGTCGCATATCATCTGGCAGACCTTGGGATCGAGACGCTGCTTCTCGAGCGCGACCAGCTGACCTCGGGCACCACCTGGCACGCCGCCGGCCTCATGGTGTGTTTTGGCTCCATGTCGGAGACCTCGACCGAGATGCGCCTCTACACGCGCGATCTCTATCGTCGCCTCGAGGCCGAGACCGGCCAGTCGACGGGCTTTGAGCCGATCGGCTTTATCGAAGTCGCCGCCGACCGCGACCGGCTGGAGGAATATCGGCGAGTCGCCGCCTTCAATCGCCACTGTGGCGTGGACGTGCACGAGATCTCGCCGCGCGAAGTACAGAACATGTTTCCGCTGGCCCGAACCGACGACCTTCTCGCGGGGTTCTACGTCGCGGAAGACGGGCGGGCCAACCCCGTCGACGCCACCCGGGCACTCGCCAAGGGCGCCCGCCAGAAGGGCGCCACCATCCGGGAACGCGTTCCCGTCGCCGGGGTGACCTCCCATCGAGGACGGGTCACGGGAGTCACGACACCGGCGGGCACCGTCGAGGCGGAGTTTGTCGTGAACTGCGCGGGCATGTGGGCACGGGAGCTCGGGGCGATGGCCGGGGTCAGCATTCCGAACCAGGCCGCCGAGCACTACTACCTCATCACCGAGCCGATCGAAGGCATGAACGCATCGCTGCCCGTGCTCGAAGACCCAGGGTCCTACGGGTACTACCGAGAAGAAGGTGGGGGCCTGATGGTCGGTCTCTTCGAGCCGGTATGCGCACCCTGGAACGTCGACGGCATTCCAAAGGACTTTTCGTTCGGGACCCTCGCCCCGGATTGGGATCGCATGGGCCCCTACGTCGAAAAGGCGATGGACCGGATCCCGGTGTCCAAGGATGCCGGAGTGAAGCTCTTCTTCTGCGGGCCGGAGAGCTTTACCCCCGACCTTCAGTCGATCGTCGGAGAAGCGCCGGAGCTCCGAAACTACTTTGTTGCCGCGGGACTCAACTCGATCGGCATCCTCACCGGCGGCGGCCTCGGCCGCGTCCTCGCCCACTGGATCGCGACGGGCCACCCCGACGTCGACGTCACCGGCTTTCATATCGACCGGCTTCATCCTTATCAGGGCAACCCAGAATACCGCGCGACTCGCACCGTGGAGTCCCTGGGCATGGTCTACCAGTGCCACTACCCCACCCGGACGATGGAAACCGCCCGGGGCGCCAAGACCTCGGCGTTCTATGATCGGCTGCGCGCTCGGGGCGCGTACTTTCGCGACGTCAGCGGCTGGGAGTCGCCCGACTGGTACGCGCCCTCGGGCACTGTGCCCGATCCCGGCCCGCTCACCTGGGGGCGGCCGGCCTGGTTTGACGCCTGGCGGGCGGAGCACGAAGCGTGCCGCGAGGGCGTCATCGTGATGGACATGTCGTTCATGGCGAAGTTCTGGGTGCAGGGGCGCGACGCGGGCCGTGCGTTGGAGTGGATCAGCGCCAATCGGGTGGCGGAACACGACGGGCGGATCACGTACACGCAGTGGCTCAACGAAGGCGGAACGCTGGAGGCGGACCTGACGGTGACGCGCCTGGACCAGGAGCGCTACTGGGTCGTGGCTTCGGACACGGCGCACCGCCACGCGTACACCTGGCTGCGGCGCAACATCCCCGAGGATGCCCACGCGTTCGTAACCGACGTGACATCTGGCTACTGTCAGCTCAACGTTCAGGGGCCGCGTTCGCGTGAGCTCTTGCAGTCCGTGACGGCCGCCGACCTGAGCAATGAAGCGTTCCCGTTTCGGACCGCTCGCACGATCGACGTCGGGTTTTCCCGAGTGCTTTGCGTGCGCATCACGTACCTTGGGGAGCTGGGATACGAGCTGTACATTCCGACCGAGCACGCGCTGGACGTCTACGAGCGAATCATGACCGCCGGCGCGTCGCTGGGGGTACGCCACGCCGGGCTCAAATCGCTGGCGAGCCTTCGGATGGAGAAGGGGTACCGCGACTACGGGCACGATATCGACAACACCGACTCCGTCCTGGAGGCTGGCCTGGGGTTCGCGGTCGCCCTGGACAAACCGGGAGGCTTCATCGGTCAGGCTGCCGTGCAGGCCGCCAAAGCGCAGCAAAAGCAGGACGGAGGCCTCAAGCGACGCCTGCTGCAGGTCATGCTCAAGGACCCTCAGCCGCTGATGTACCACGCCGAGATCGCCTACCGCGACGGGAAGCCGGTCGGCTACGTCCGCGCCGCGTCGTACGGACACACGCTCGGAGCTGCCGTTGGCCTTGCCATGATCGAAGGCGGCGACGAAGTGGTCACCAAATCGTGGATCGAAGCGGGCACCTGGGAGGTCGACGTTGCCGGCCAGAGGATTCCCGCCGTCCTTTCTATCCGTCCCCTCTACGACCCCCGC
>JBCCZL010000073.1:0-23515 GCA_039187775.1 Myxococcota bacterium | reverse complement strand
CCGAATGGAACGTTCCGGAAGACAGCCCCGAGATCGGGATCGATATTCACGACTCGATGAGCATCGAGGACCACTGGACCGAACAGCTTAAGCTCTTCCCCATTAGTAACGCGGACCTTCCATTGACCTTTTCGATTTATCCGACGGGAGAGGACCTTGCGAGCGAGTTCAGGATCGCAGCCTTCGCATTTCATCGGACCGGCACTTTCAACGACACCACGTCGACGACCCTTCGGTCGAGGGTTGTTCCGGGAGAGGCGCGGGTGATCCGAATCATGTTGGAGCGGTCCTGCCGGATGAATAGCTGTGGGAACCGCAGCTGCCGGGGTGGCGAATGCGTGCCTGAAGCGGTCGACCCGGAGACCTATCCCTTATGGGACGGGAGCGACCCGGCGATGTAGACTCTCCTCCCATGTGGGAGGACCGCAGCACTGAGATTGCCCAACTCGATCGGCCCACGCCGCTTCGTCGCTTCGTTCTCGAGGTGCCGGCGACCGGTGAGCGCTGGGAGTCGGAGCGGGACCGGGCCACCGTTGGGGCCAATCCCTCCAACGATCTCGTTCTCGACTCGCGCACCGTCTCACGGTTTCACTGCGAGATCGAGATGCGTGAAGACGGGGCATGGATCCGCGATCTCGAGAGCCGAAACGGAACCATCGTCGACGGCATGCGGGTGACCGAAGCGCTTCTTCGGGAGCGAGCCACGCTTCGTCTCGGCGACCAAGAACTTCGCTTTCATTACGGCGAGGCCGCCCACCTCGTGCCCGTCTCGGAAGACACCCGTTTCGGTTCGCTCCTTGGCGTGTCGGTGCCGATGCGGGCCGCGTTTCACATGCTGTCCCTCGCCGCCGGCTCGGACGTCACCGTGCTTCTCGAGGGCGAGACGGGAACGGGGAAGGACGCGGCTGCCGATTCGCTGCACGCGGCGAGTCGCCGAGCGGAGGGGCCGTTTGTCGTCGTCGACTGTAGCGCGGTCGCCGCCTCGGTGATCGAAAGCGAGCTCTTCGGCCACGAGAAGGGCGCATTCACCGGTGCCCAGCAGCGACGGGAGGGCGCCTTCGAAGCGGCCGACGGGGGCACCGTGTTCCTCGACGAGATCGGCGAGCTTCCGCTCGACCTCCAGCCAAAGCTCCTCCGTGTGCTCGAGCGAAAGACCATTCAACGGGTGGGCTCCACCGCTCGCATTCCGATCAATGTGCGCATTGTCGCCGCGACCAACCGCGATCTTCGGCGAGAGGTCAACCGGGGTCGGTTCCGACCGGACCTCTATTATCGGCTCGCGGTGTTTCGGGTGTCCCTTCCTCCCCTACGGGCGCGTCCCAACGACGTGGTAATGATTGCGGAAGCGATCCTCGATGGACTGGGGGCCAGCGAGTCCCAGAAGGACCTTCTTCTCTCAGACGCCGAGACGGAGAAGCTTCGCCGAGCGAGCTGGCCGGGCAATGTGCGTGAACTCCGAAACTACCTCGAGCAGTGCCTGGTGCTGTCTTCTCCGATGCCTCTAAGCCAGCCTCTCGAGGCAGAGCCCTCCGCTCCGGTGGTGTCTCACGATCCCCGGGTGCCCTATTCGCTAGCCCGCCAACATGCGATCGCCTCGTTCGAGCGAGGCTACACCGCGGCCCTGTTGGAACGGCATCAGGGGAGCATTCCAAAGGCGGCGAAGGCGGCGGGACTTCATCGGGCTCACCTCTACCGCATTCTGAAGCGCCACGGCCTCATCTAAATCGAACCCGTCTGACCGCGTTCATTCGTCGTAGGGCACGATCACCGCGCCCCCGATGGTTCGGCGGCCGGTCATGCTAGGCACCGAAGCCATGTTCTCCTGGGCGGCATTCTCTCGGGCGGCCGCCCGCTCGCGGCGTCGTCGTTCTCGTCGTTCTCGTCGGCGCGCTTCTTCTGCTGCGGTTCGCTCGCGCTCCGGGGCGACTTCGTCCTGGGCGGATTCCTGAACCGATAGGTCTGGCGCCGTCGGGTCGCCGGGTTCGGTGGCCGAGTGGAGAGTGCCTTCGTTCACCGCGGTTGCGCTCAGCGTTTCGTCATTGACCATCGTCCCGCGAAGCGCCTCATTTGGTGTGTCGCGCTCGGGATTGGCCATCGACTCCATGGTGGGCTCTGCCCCGATCTCCGAGACCGGCTCGGTGGAGGGTTCGCTGGAGCTCGCCCAGCCGATGCCTGCGGTTACCGCGCCAACGACGACGATCGCCATCGTGGCCAGTCCAACCCACCGCGCTCGCCCACTCTTGGGAATGTGGATGGAGTCTTCGGTGTCGCTCCATGCCTTGCCCGCATGTTTGGGGGCGCCGAGTGGGATCACCGGCTCGGACAAGCCCGACGGAGCGGATCGGAGTCCTGGCGAAGCGAGACCCTTCGAAGCGACGGTGGGGAGCAGCCCGACACCCTCCGGCTGAGGTTCCTCGCCGGGAGGGGTGAGCATGGTGCCGCTCGATGGGTCGGGCACCCAGGTCACCGGCCCGGCGACCGCGAGGGTGAGCGTGCGGGTCGGATCCGCCGCCATGGATGCGTCGCCCGATCCTTCCATCACCACCGGCCGAGTCGGATCGCTTCGTTTGAGCTCCTCGGCCATGAGCTGCTCGAGGAGCGCCGAGAGCTGCGACGGCTGGAGCGAAGCGGCCCCGGGGACGAGCGATCCCAACCGCCGGCTGAAGTCTCCAGCCGACACGAGCCGCGACTGCGGATCCGGCTCGAGGGCTTTCATGACGAGAGCCGAGAGCTCTTCAGAGATATCATCCGAGATCGTATGCGGGGCCGGCACATCGGGGTGGCGCACCTTGTCCAAGAGCGCCTCTTCCGATCGAGCGACGAATAGGCGCCGCATGGTGAGCAGTTCCCACAGGACCACACCGAGCGCATACACATCGGCCCGGCGGTCGACGGGGCGGCCGAACGCCTGCTCCGGTGGCATGTAGCTCAGCTTGCCGGTCACCGGACCGAGGCCTTCGGTGGCACGGCCGGCGGCTTCGGCGATTCCAAAGTCGATGAGCTTTACGTCGCCGGCAAGGGAGAGAAGGACATTCTGCGGGCTCACGTCGCGGTGCACGACGCCAAGCTTCTGACCGGTTTCGCCGACCGCCTCATGGGCGGCGTGAAGTCCCTCCGCGATCTTGATCGCGATGTGAGCGGCGAGCTGCACGGTCGGTCGACGACCTTCGTTGGCAACTTTGGTGAGGAGTTCGGAGAGCGAGCACCCCCGAACGTATTCCATCACCAAAAAGTACCGACCCTCGCGTTCGCCAAGGTCCTCGACGTGCACCACGTTGGGATGGTGGATTTGTGCGCACAGCCGCGCCTCGCCAAGAAAGAGCTGGACGAAGTCTTCGTCGACGGCGAGCTCCGGGTGCACAACCTTGATCGCGACCTGACGCGAGAACCCCGCCGCGCCCCGCTTCTTTGCGAGGTAGAGGTTCGCCATGCCCCCGGACCGGAGGGGATGGACGACTTCATAGTCGCCGATGAGACTCCCCTTGACCATCGGCGCGTCGGTGCCCATTCGGTCTTCAAGTGTAACGGATCTCTCACTGGAGAGAGGATTCGTCACGAATCATCGGCAGATCCTGGCCATCAACGGCCCGGGGCCGGAGGTGCTCTCGGTATATCGGAGAGATTTACCCGAAATAGAGGTCGAAGAGCCAATAGCCCACGGCCACCACCCACACCCCCACCACGAAGAGCCACGCGGTGGTGCGCGCCGCCAAGGCGATCCAAAACTTTGGCTGAGCCATCTTAGGCACGGGCTTGGGGCGGACCTTTCGCGAGACCCAGATTTCGACCTGGTCGGGGGCTTCTCGGTACGCCCGCTCGTCGGGTTCCTGGAGGCGCCGCTCGCGAGCGAGATGAACAAAGGCGTGTGGATAGTCGCCTCGGGCAATCGTGTTGGCGTCGAGTCGCGCCGTCCGGTGGAACTCCACAGGGATCGTGCTTCCATTTGCCAAGACCTGAAGCGGTTGGTCGGGCGCCATGCGAAGCTCGGCCTCGAGCCAGCCTTGAGACACTTCCCCCGCTCGAAACGCGGCGATGGGCAGGGTGTCCGGAGGAAGGTCTTCCGGGCGGATCTTTGGCTTGGGGAAAATGGGAAGGACGAGGCCTTTGGTCCAGCGCCCGCCGACGCCGATTCCCGCGGCTCCCAGGATTCCGATCGCGATCTGGCCTACCGCGAATACGCCGACCGCGAGTTGACCGACCACAAAAACGCCGCGGGCGAGCTGGCCGATCGCGACGACTCCAAGGGCGAGCTGGCCGATCGCGATGACGCCTCGGGCCTCCTGGCCGATGGCGATGAAGCCTTCGGCTTCCTGGCCGACATCGAACAACTTCACCGCCGCATGCTATACCATCATGGTTTTTCGACCTATGGAGCTTTCATGAGCGGCCACAATAAATGGTCCACGATCAAGCATCGAAAGGGGGCGCAGGACGCCAAGCGCTCCAAGATCTTCACCAAGATCATCAAAGAGCTGACGGTCGCGGCACGGGTGGGTGGCGGTGATCCCGACGGCAATCCGCGGCTCCGCCGGGCGCTCGACCTCGCACGTTCGGCGAACATGCCTGGCGACAATATCGAGCGGGCGATCAAGAAGGGTACCGGGGAGCTCGAGGGCGTGAACTACGAAGAGCTTGTGTACGAAGGCGTCGGGCCGGCAGGCTCGCTCTTCGTGATGAACGTCGTCACGGACAATCGAAACCGGACCGCGAGCGAAGTTCGGAAGATCTTCGACAAGCACAATGGCCAGCTCGGAGCGAGCGGATCGGCGGCGTGGGCATTCGAGGAAAAGGGAGTCATCAAGCTTCCGAAGGATGCCGCGACCGAAGAAGAGCTCTTTGAGTTGGCGGTCGGAGCAGGGGCCGAGGATATCGAAGCCGACGACGAGCAGTGGACGATCACCACCCCCCGCGACGAACTCGATGTGGTGCGAACCGCCCTCGAGAACGCGGGCAAAGCCACCGCGTCGGCCGCGCTCGCTCAGATTCCGAAGACGCCAAAGGAGGTGTCGGGCTCGGACGCGAGCTTGCTCGTCCGCCTGGCGGATGTGCTCGATGACCATGACGACATCCAAGAAGTGTTTACCGACTTTGAGCTCTCCGAAGAGGCGCTCGCTGCGTTGACGTGAGAATCCTCGGCATCGACCCCGGCACCGTGCGCACCGGTTGGGGAATCGTCGACCGGGACGGGAACCGACTTCGAGGGGTCGCGGCCGGAGTGTTCGAGCTTGGAAAGAGCAAGCCGTTGCCGACGCGTCTTTTGGCGCTCGAGTTGGGCCTTGCGGGGGTGATCGACGAGCACCGTCCCGTGGTCATGGCCATCGAGTCGGTGTTTTATGCCAAGTACGCGAATGCGGCGATCAAGCTTGGGCACGCGCGGGGTGTGGCGATGCTCGTGGCGGCGCGGTCGGAGCTTGAAGTGCACGAATATCCTCCGGCGATCGTGAAGCGCACCGTCGCGGGACGAGGGCAGTCGGACAAGCTTCAGGTGGGGCGGCTCGTCGGAGCGATCCTTGGATGGCGTGAACTCCCTTCCGAGGACGCGACCGATGCGTTGGCGATCGCGGTCACCCACGCTCAGGCGGCCCGCGCCCCGCGACCGGCCGCGAAGCGCTAGAACGGCCATCGGTTTGAGTCCTAAGGAAACACGGCGCGTTGCACCGTATGCGCGGCGTACCTCCTCACTTCTCGATCAAGCACTCCTCGCTCGAGACGACCTTCGAATAAACTCGCACCGCCCGTTGCGGCTTTGGTCGAGGAACTCCCAGCCCGCGGAGCTCCGAAGGCGAGGACGCGGGCCCCGGACGCTACTAAAACGTTGGATCTGGTTCGTCGACGGAGCGCTGAACCCGATCGCGGTCGCGTTCGAAGTCCTGGCGCATCTGTTCGGCGCGTTCTTCGAAATCCTGGTCCATCCGCTCACTGTCGGCCTCGAAGCGCGCTCTCATTCGCTCGGCGTCTTGGTCAAATCGCTCGTGCATTCGAGCTGAACGTTCTTCGAAACGTTGGTCCATTTCGTCGGAACGCGCTTCGAAGTCATCCATCATTCGCTCGGCCTGGCGTTCGAACCAGTCCGAATCGCGGTCGCCAGGGGGATCGAAATTGAAGAAGCGATCCGTGTCGTCAGGATCTCGATCGGAATCGTGATCCGCCTGGTCATCTCCGCCCGGCGAGTCGCCGCGCGGCCGGTCAAACCCTTCCGGGTCAAAGACACGATCTTGGGTGTCGAACATTCGGTCTTGGGTGTCGAACACCCGGTCCTGGGTGTCGAACATTCGGTCCGCGATGCGTTCTTGACCGTCGATCACCTTGTCGGCAGTGCGCTCAAAGGTGTCGAACGGGGCGGTGGCGACTCCGAAGACGCCGTTGATGAACAACGCGACGAACACGATTCCCGCCACGGTGGCGAGGCCCTCGGTGGAGCCGACCACGATCCCAATGACCGTTAGTTCTTCGCCCTTCTCCTTCGACTCTTTGAGGCGCCGTCGGGCGATGATGCTCAGGACGAGGCCCGCCGGCCAGAGCAAGAACGACAGCACGCATCCGACGATCGCCAAGATACTCCAAGGCTTTTCTTCGTTTTGAACCTCTTCTGCCAATCTCTCGAGCTCCTGTTCCAAAGGATCGGACACAGGTTCGAAGGGAGCGGGTTCGTTCATGGGCTTAGTCACGGTAAGTCCGAGTTGGACCTCGCGCTACTCCTTATACGGGGAGAAGCGGCCGGATCTTGCCTCTTCCAAGACGTCGCACGCCTTCGTTTCTCCGCCGAATGTATCAAACCCTCATCCGGACCTTGCGGGATCCTCGGTGAACCTGGCAGAACCAAAGAGTGGCCAAGGCGCCCACTCCACCCCCGCACACCTTCGTCTCCTATCTGGAGGCCGGAGGCTCCGCGTTCTTTTCGGCGCGCTGCCAGACCCTTCTGATCTCCGCGGGCCTGAATCCCGAGTGGTTCGGAGGCTACGATGCAGTGGGCGGCAAAATCGCGGAGGCCAAGGACCGATGCAATCGCTGGGACGCGATGGACCCTGACGAGCGTGCCGCCGGCGGCATCATGCCGAGTCGAGAGGACCGATTTCTTGCCCGCTGTACCACTGGCCACCTCGCACAGGACGGCGTGTTCCGAAACCGAGGCCAACCCCGAGGCAATCCGTGCTCGAACCGGATCGACGGTTATGTCGAAGGGTTCGCGCCTTGTGTGGCGAGCGAAGGCCGCTCGGGTGACCCCGCGTCCGTCGAAGGCAGCATTTCTGACGACGAAACGCTTCAACGATGGGAACAGTACGAACAAGAGGTTGCTGCGGGGCGGGGGCAGACGGTACCTCGGGTGGGGCAGCCTGACCTGGACTATGCGGACTATCCAGAGCCGACGCGGCACGCGGACGAAGACTACCGAACCGGCTCGTTGCTCGAGCGCACGAAAGGCCGATTCAATGAGCCGGGGCTTCCGCCGATCCCGAGCGCGACGACCGGCCCGACGGATCCGCTGCTCGACCCCGATCAGTTCGATCAAGCCAAGAACATGCTGGGCGCGTCCGAACCTACAGACCCCGATCTTCCGGAGGCCGCGATCGTTGATGGCGAGTCGGCGGCGAGCTGCATCAACACCTGGCGTCGTCGGGCGGAGGCGGAGATGAAAGAGGCTGGCCCGCAGCGAGAGATCGAAAGCCTCCGGGAGGCGGAAGCAAACCTTCCCGCCGCACGACAAGAGCTGGCCAACGCGCAGGCGGCGGAAACCGCCGCAGAGACGGCGCTCCAGAATGCCCAGAACACGGGTGCGTCACAGGAGGAGATCGACCGGCTCAGCGCAGCGAATCGGTTGGCGTCGAGTCGACGGTCGCGAGCGCAGCAACAAGTTCGCCGGGGCGAAAACGCACCAACCCACATTCCTTGTCTCCAGGCCCAGCAGCAGCGGATTCAGACCGGCACGAACGAAACGGTGGGTACGGTATGGCCGAACTAAACCTTCGCGACCTCTTTTATGAGGTGGCTGCCGTCGTTGGCGCCGACCTCCAAGACTACGCCTTTATTCTGTACGGCTCCGAGGTCTTCGAGGAGTTTCAGCCGGACTTCGACACCTGTTGGGTGGGGACCATGGAAGCCGGCACCGTTCGAATCCTTCGCGGGGGACACGGCCATCTTCGGGGTCTTTGGCGATCGCCGCAGAAGCATCTCTATGTTGCTGGCCGCCTCGGCGAAGATCCACACGCGCCGCGCGAGCGAGGGGTGTTTCGTGGGACTCGTGATGCCCATGGCGCCTACCGCTGGGATCTGATTCGGGAGGAAGGAAACACTCGCGGCGTGTGGGGGCTTCACGACGAGTATGTGTTCGCCTGGAGTTTCGGCGCCGGGACCACGACGATGAGCCTGTGGAACGGCCAGTCGTGGGCGGAGCTCGAAAGCCCCGGCGAGGTGGTCTCGATGCACGGCATCGCCCCGGATCTGATTTACGCGTGCGGGCACCGGGGTTTGATCGCTCGCTGGGACGGAAGTCGTTGGAGCCGGGTGGCGAATCCTGCGCAGGGAACGGTGAGCTCGGTGTTTGTCCGGTCCGAAGAGGAGATGTACGCCACGGCGGCCGGTCAGCTCCTCCTCGAAGGGGCGCGTCATGGCTGGGGAACCCGGTTGGTGGCGTCAGGCCCGCTCGACCGGGTCGTCGTCCTGGGCGATGACGTGTGGGTGACCTCCGCTACCCTTGGTCTAAGTCGCCTCGACGAAGACGCACTCGTCGATCCGATCGACACGGTTCGTGGATGGGGAGCGGTCCCCGGGGACGGCTGTGTGTTGGTGTACGACGGGTCGCTGATCACCGAGCTCCAGCCCGACAAGACGGTCACGTCTCGAGCCCCCATCGAAGCCAAGCAAGCGATCCGCGAAGGCCGAACTCCATGGGTTCCGTGAGCTTCAGTATCGGGCTTGCGCGTCAGCGCTCGCGGCGTCGCCGAACGGACCGGCCAAGCAGGAGAAACGCCACGAGGAGTGGCCAAAGCGTGGCTGGTCCCGCGGCAGAGCAGGTTCCTTCGAGTCCACCGCCGCGGCCACCGCCTTGCGGTGTGGGAAGCCCCGCGGGGTATACCTCGCAAACGCCGTTCTCATCGTCGACGGCGAGATCGCGCTTCTGAACGTCGCCCGGTCCGCTCGCGCCGAACATGGTGGCGGTGGGGTCGGGGGCGTGGGCAAAACCCAGCAGGTGGCCGATCTCATGGGTGAGAGTGTTCTGCGCGTCATTGATGACGAGCGGCGCGCCATCCGCGGTCCAGCCGTAGTCGACCCCGTTCACATCGATGTCGGCGTCAAGGATTTGGCCCGTGCTTCGCGAGTACACGAGAGTGGTGATCGCTAGCGCTTCCGGATCGGCCGGCCACTCGTCCTCGCGCCAGATGATCCGGTTTTCTCCATCCCCGGTGCCAGTGGTCAGACTGGTGTCTTGGCCAGCGGGGGGAGGCCCCACGACGACTTGCACATCGGTGCATCCCGGGTCGGACCAGGTGTTCGCGCTGTCACGGACCGCCTCGACGACCTGAGGCGCGGTGAGGTCGGCGCTGGTCGCCCCGGCGACGCGCAGCTCGATCGTTCGGTTCTGCCAAAAGAGTGGCTGGCTTGGGTTCGTGTCCACCACCTCGCGGACGAAGGCCTCGGCGGTCGACGCGTGACTGAGGCCGAGGGCCACAAGGATCGTCAGTACCGCGCCGAGGGGACGCACGGCCTTAATTTACGCTACTCCGGACATTCTGCCATGCAGGTTCCGTAGGCCACCTCGCCCTCGCGCGGATAGCAGCACTGAAGGCCGGCGTTGCAGGTGTAGCGGTCGGCGCCACCAAAGTCGCAGTCCCGGCCCTCGCCGGCGCTACCGCCGCCGCTGGGTTCGGCGGTGACTCCGCCCCCAACCGCTTCGACCGGATCGGCAGGCTCGCTGGTCCCCGCCTGAGCGCCGCCGCACGCGACGAGGGCGAGGCCAAGAAGGGTGCTCAACAATGACTTGTGCATAACCGAGGAGTGTATCCTTCCGACCGCGGTTTTGTTTAGGTTCTCGGTCACGTTCTCGTTTTCTGTGGTGGGACGCGTTTTGTGTGCCGTGCTCGCGTGCGTGCTTTCGGCGTGCGGGAGCGACGCGACGGTCTCCGTGGTGGGAACGGTGGTCGATGCGGAGAGCGGGCGCCCGCTCGAAGGGGCCGAGGTGCGGGCGAGTGGCGGCGCGGAGACCTTGGCCGACGAACACGGGAACTTCGAGATCACCGTCGCGGGCGAGGAAGGAATCGTCCGCGCGGTGGCACCGGGCCGCTGTCCTGGGGAGGGGACCCGCGATGGGTCATCCATTCGAATCGAGCTTCCCCGACGGTTTACGGTGTCGCCGGATCAGGCCCAGGTGGGATTCGGAACAACGGTGGAAGTCCGCGTCTCGACGCCCTGCGACGAGCATGTGTTCCTCAACTGGACGCAGCTCTCGGGAACCGAGATCACGCCGCAGATCACCGATGGGGGTCGACGTCTGACTCTGCGGCTGCCGCGCTATGGCGAGGTGTTTGGCGTGCGGGAAGGGCTAGAGGTGGTTCCGGTGTCACGAACCCAGCGCAACGAGTTTCGGTTTCGGGTCGAAACCGAGATCGGCGGTCATCCGGTCGAACGAGAGGTTCGGTTCTTTGCCGCTCCTGCCTCGACCGGAGGCACCCAGGTGCCGGTGGGCGCCGACGTGATCGTGCACGGGGAGAGCTTGGCGCTGATGGCCCGCCCCGAGGGAAGCCACGCGGCGGTCGATCGAGTGGACGGCCGGTTCGCGACCCTCCGGCCCGACCGGGCGGGACACTACGATCTCCGGTCGGGAGACGACACCCTTCGGTTGGTGGCGGCGCCGTTTTCGGCGGTCGATCCCGTGGGCTGCGCGGGTCCGTCGTGCCATCGAGAAGCCGCCATGGAGCGCATCGGCGGAGCGCACCTCACGAGCTTCGAGCGCGGAGTGCGTGGAGAGCTGGGGCCTGGCTTTTCAGAGCCGTGCTGGACGTGCCACGGCAGCGGAGGAGGCTGGGGCCTCGATAACGGTGGTCTTCGGTCGCTGGGTTCGCTTCCTGAACCGCTCGCGGACTGGCTCGAGCTACCCGAAGCGCACCGCGCGATCGGACCGGTGTCGTGTGTTGCGTGCCATGGCGCCGGCGAGGTGCTCGCGCCGGAGTTTCGCGATCAATCGCAGACCCGGTTTTCAAGCGCGATGTGCGCTGGGTGTCACGACGTCGTCGACGATCCGGACGCCAACCACCAGTCGTTTCATCAGCTGGAGTGGAACGCGTCGCCCAAGGCGGAGACGCCAAGCGGCGCGGCGGCGCGTCAGCCGGGATGCGCGAGCTGCCACTCGGCGCAGGGGTTCATTCACTGGATGGATGCGGGCACGCATCGAGCGGTGCCCGAGCCGCAGGCGCTGGGCTGTTCGACCTGCCACGACGCGCACGGGAACGCGCACCCCGCGTCGCTTCGGGTGTTTGAAACGATTCCCGAGCTCCTCGACCGGCCTGTGGCAGATCTTGGGTCGGGCGCGATCTGCGCGCAGTGCCATCATTCGCAGGTTCCGGACGACGACGATCCTTCGGCTGCGCCCCACGCTCCTCAGCTCAACATGTTGGTGGGTCGCGGTTCGCTCCTCACGCGTGCGGAGGAGGCGGGTGCGCATGCGAGCATCTCGGGAAGCTGCAATGCCTGCCACATGGCGGAGCCTCCCGCCGATTGGCGGGGCCGGGCCGGAGGGCACACCTTTTCGGTTCGGGATCGGATGTCCGACGCACCGATCCTTGCGGGGTTTACCTGCGCGTCGTGCCATGGAACCGCGGTGCCGCCGCAGGCGATCGGGGGAATCCGGGACTGGGATGGCGATGGCCGCGCCGACAATATCGGTCGAGAGTTTGCCCGGGCGATGGACCGGGCGCGAGAGCAGCTCCGGGCGCGGATCGGGTGGGCGCGGGTTCGAGATAACTGCGCCATGCCGCGACTGGCCGAGGATTACGTCGAGCGAGACCTCGTGCTGTTGCTCGCCGATCGCGAAGGCAACCTGTTAGGCGATTGCGACGAGGATGGCGCCTTCTCCGCACGGGAGCGCCCGGTGGGAGTCGAGCAGCTCAGTCGCGATCTTCGAAAGGTGGTCTGGGACGTCGCGATGCTGGAGAGCGACGGCAGCCAAGGTCGGCACAATCCCGCGTTCACGTTCCAGATCCTTCGAGAGGTCGCCCAGGAGCTTCGGTGATGCTGGCAGGATGGGACGCAGGCGATTTCTTCATCGGTTGGGTTTCGAACAGTCCTCACGAACGTGACACAAGAATGAGGTGACCTCCGAACGTCAGCTCGGAGGGTATGCGTCGCGCGAGCTCTGAAGAAACGTCGCTAGCCAGGTGCACCCCGAAACCACGCTCCATCGGTTCCACTACGGCGTGAACATTCTGCAACCGAGGGAGCGAGAGGCCTGCGTCATCCATGATCGCTCTGATTGCGGAAGCACATGCGCGAACCGCGGGCCGCCAAGACTCGGGGAGCGCGGGCAAGTCGACCTCCAAGATCGCATCCAGGTGGGTGGAGGTCCCACGTTCCAGCATCTCGATACTGCTCGGGGGTTCGCCGACCCGCTCTTGGTATCGTCGAACCAAACGCTCGACGACATTGGGGCTCGAAGGCAGCGCGTCGACGCACAGCCGTGAATCCATCGCATAGGTGATGTCGCTCGTGGGCCACACCGACAGGTCTCCGGTGCGAAATGGGGCCGCGTGTTGGAGCGCGATGCGGTGGAGAGGCTCCGGGTCGACTTCATTCCACACAAGCTCGGAGGGGTGAGCCGTCGGTAGCTCATGCGCAAAGAGCAGGACGAGGGGGTCGGTTCGAGAGACTTGGGCGGGGGCAAGAGCCCGACCGATGGCCCATCGCACCGCCCGCAGCTCCCCCGGGTTGGTGTACACAAGCCCGAGTTCGCCGAGGAGCTCGGTGCAGCGGTCTGCGATCACGAGGAGCCCAGCGGCTTGCGAACGCCAGCTCCTTGTCGCGCCGGGCTCAACCAAGTTCTCCCGGAGGTCTGCGTCTCGGATCGGTGGTCGCCGTTCGAAGAGCAGCGAGAGTAGAGCAAGGCGGGCGGGTTCGCTTCGCGCGGCGTGCGCCAGGCGAAGCAGTTCCACCCACTCCACAACCTCATACGGGCGACCGAGCACCACCTCGAAGTTACGGATCGCACCGCGGTGTGGCGACAGTGGGGAGGGCGCTCCCTCTTTGGACTGCGGTTGCCAAGGACTCAGCCACGTGGTCGAAATCGTCGGTGGCACGAACGCCGTAAACACCTGCTCAAGCTTGGTGCACAGCGCTAAGGCTGACGCCCCATTGGAAAAACCCAACTGAGCGTTCCGGGCGATCGCAGCAAGTGCGTCGGCCATCGTTCCACGGGACTCGGTGCGCAACGCGTCCCAGGCCTGCTGCCCGGTCTGCCCGCGAAACGGCCAAGCCTCGGGTCCTGGCTCCGCGACAATGGCGTGCGCAAGGTATACGCCAACCGAGGCGAACCAGGCGGCGCGGTCATCCACGTTGTGATCGGAGTGCGGCCGCGACGTTGGCGAACGGACCTCGCGAATCGACTCGTCGATGGCGGTGTGGAGAGCGTCCTCTAGCTGGCGGGTCCAATCGGGATCGGTTCGTCCGGTCCGAATCGCCCGAAGATCGATCTGGAGCTCTCGGAGCACGATCACTTCATGGGGGAGTCGGCGATCAAACTCGGCAAGCACCCGCGGCAACGCCGCCTCGAGGGTCTGTTTCGCCGCGAGCGCCAGTCGTGCGTTGGGGGAACGAACGCTGAGGGTGATCGTGCCGATCCGAGAATCCACGTTGGATCTCCACTACTAAACCGAGGCCTGTGAGGCAATGCACAGGTCTGTGCCTCACAAACTCACCGACGCATCTCTCCTCCATATGGCGAGGGACCTCGTGGAGCGACGGGTTCGTTTCGGTGTCGAACTAGTCGACAAACTCACCGGGGGTACGCCGGTGGGGTTTACCCGCGTGAACGCGGATGACTCCCAGGCCCATCCGTTTTCAACAGCTCCCGCCCTCTGGGTGTTTGAGCGGCTGAGCAGTGATCCCACCGAAATCTCGATTCGCAGTGACCACTATCTGCCCGAAGCGTTCGTTGTGGATCTGCCGCTGCCCATGTCGAGCGACGTTCCGCGCATGCAGACGGTGCCGCTGTCACCGCGAACGGGATATCCCTTTCCCGCCACCTTGACCCGTGTCGTTGGGGTGGTGCGCATCGATCGTGGACCGGATGGCATCCACCCGGCAGCCGGAGCCTCGGTCGAGGTGCGGCCCCAGCATCAAGCAGTGGGCGGTGGCGTACCGCATTCGGGTTCACCCCTGGTCACACGAAGCGCCGACGACGGCCAATACACCATGTGGTTTCAGTCGGATGGCACGGTGCCCGATACCCACGCGAGCCTGCCTTTTCGCTGTGACATCGAAGTGACCGCCGATGTTGGTGGCGTCCCCACGACTCGACTTCTTAGTGCGGTTCCCCTCCTTGCCCATCGGACCCGCCCCGCGCCAAGCCTGATCATCGTTTGAAAGAGAACTGGAGAACCAGATGGCCGAACTACTGAGCCCCGGAGTCATCATTCAAGAGGTCCCCTTTGGCCCGCCGCCGATCGAAGGGGTCTCCACCAGTACCGCCGGGTTTGTAGGAGAGACCCTCTTTGGACAGAGCGAGGGAGCCCCTGTGCTCGTGACCAGCTGGCCAGACTTTCAGCGCAAATTCGGGGGCTTCGTGGCCGGCACGGACCTCGCCTACGCGGTCCGTGGCTTCTTCGAAAACGGCGGCCGCCGGGCCTACATCGCGCGAGTGACTGCGCAAAGCCGAGGGGCGCTGACCCTGAGTCACGATGCGACCGACGGAAATCTGGTTCCACTGCTCGGCTCGATCACCGAGCCGACCGCCGGGAATTTTCGCATGAAGCTCGGCTCCGTCGTGGGGCTCGAGTACGGGACAGCACTCACGATCATCGATCGAACCGGGGCTGCCGCGGACGTCGATATCGATGTCCAAGACATCAACGCCCTAACCGGAGTCATCACGGGAGCGGTACCCACGGCTCCACCCTCGACGGATCCGCCGGTCGCGGGTCGTGGCAGCGATCGGTTCTACGCTCGCATTGGAACCCCCGGCGCGGCCGGAACGGTGCTGGAGCTCGAGCCTCGAGACGCGGGGGGATTCAGCGGGCGACTCTCGATGACCATGGCTGCGGCCTACGGGGTGCAGACGCGTGTCCGCTCAAGCGTCGCGGGAACCATCGTCGAGCTGAACGATGCGAGCTTCCTGGCGCCGGGCGATCGGCTTCAGCTCGATGGCGGTTTGGGAGTCGGGCGCGATGTGGTGGCGGTCCAGGCGGTGGACGCCGGCACGGGCACGGTGACGTTGACCGCAGGGCTGGGCTTTGATCCGACCGGAGGCACCGCGAGTCTCGTGACGTGGCAAATCGTGGTCTCCTTGGACGGGGAAATCGTCGAGACCCTCGATGGAGTGACCAGCGACCCCGCTCGGTTTCGAGATGAACTTGCAGAACGCTCGGACTGGATACGGGTGCAGCCCGCGTCGACGACCCCGGCTCCGCCGGTCGATCTCGATCCGGCCAGTGCCGTAGGGTATCCAACCTTTGCGCGAGTCCTGCCGATGACGTTCTCGGCGGGAACCGGCGGCGCGGTGGGCGACACCGATGTCGTCGGGGCGACCACGCCGGAACGAACAGGCATTGCCGCACTCGAGGCGCAGGACGGCATCAACCTGATCGCGGCCCCCGGGTTCACCGCTCAGGTCGTGCACAACGCCCTGATCGCCCAGGCGGAGCGTCTTCAGGACCGCTTCGCAGTCCTGGATGTGAACGACGAAGCCGACGTCAACGATGTCCTGAGCGCGCGGGGGCTCTACAACTCGAACTACGCCGCCATCTACCATCCGCATCTCGATGTCAGTGACCCGCTGACCGGGGGATCACGAGCGCTGGCGCCTTCTGGCCATATCCTGGGAGCGTACGCGCGAACCGACAACGACCGAGGTGTCTTCAAAGCGCCGGCGAATGTGACGTTGCGAGGGGTCCTCGGTTTCACCCGGGATGTCACCACCGGCGAACAGGACATTCTGAACCCGGCCGGGGTCAATGTGTTGCGTCGCTTCGACGATCTCGGCTTCGTGATTTGGGGTGCTCGGACCGTCACCGCAGACGCGCTGTGGAAGTACGTTCCGGTTCGGCGGTTGTTCATCTTCATCGAGCAGTCCATCGTTCGTGGAACCCGGTTCGCAGTGTTCGAACCCAACGCTCGGCCGCTCTGGGCGCGGCTCGATGACGCGGTGAGCGCATTCCTTGAGACCCAGTGGCGAGCCGGCGCGCTATTTGGTGAAACCCCTGAGCAGGCGTTTTTCGTCAACGTCGACGAGCGAACCACCACCCAAGCCGATCGAGACAACGGGGTGGTCAATATCGAGGTGGGCATCGCCCCCGCCAAGCCGGCCGAGTTTGTGGTGTTCCGGATCGGCCAAGCCCCGTCGAGCGTCATCATCGCCGAACAGAGCTGAAGACACAGAGCCGAAGAGCTGAACTGAAGAGCCGAGGAGAATCACCATGGCGACCGCACGACCTGACCCCTACGTCGCGTTCAATTATTTGATCGAAATTTCAGGCATCAGAGCAGGGGGCTTTAGCGAGGTGTCTGGATTGGATCTCGAAGTCCAACCGATCGACTACCGAAACGGAGACGAGGACTTCATTCCGCGCAAGTTGCCTGGCCTCAAGCAGATCTCCAATCTCACGCTCAAGCGAGGAATCATTGGCGAGCTCGACGCCTACCAGTGGGTTCTTGCGGGGGCGCGTGGCGCGGTGCGTCGTCAAAACGGAGCCATCATTCTTCGCGATGAGCAGCGCCGCGAGGTCATGCGTTGGCGTTTTCGGCGCGGCTGGGCGTGCAAGTACATTGGCCCAACGCTTCAGGCCGACTCGAGCAGCGTCGCGATCGAAGCCATCGAGATCGCTCACGAAGGGCTGACCGTCGGCTGAGCCTATGGCCCTTCCCGGACTCAGCTTCGAGGTCGTCCGACCGCGAACGCCGACCACGATCCGCTCGGACCGCGGTGCAATCGCGCTCCTTGCAGCGCGTGGCCCGGTGGGCGAAGTGGTGTCCATCGAGGGAAGGGCGCAGCTCGAGCAGGTCTTTGGTTGCCCTGAACCGGGAATGCTCGGAGTGCGCGCGGGGCATGCCTTCTTTGCGAATGGGGGAGAGGAGCTGCTGGTCGTCCGCATCGAGCCTTCCGAGGCGCGATCCGCCGGCGCAGGGTGGCCGCTCGTGGATGGAGGAGTGCTTTCGCTCCGGGCGCGCGAGCCAGGTGCGTTTGGCAGTGGTCTGAGGTTGCGCGCACGCCTCCGCGTGGCCCGTCGAGCCAGAGGAACGGCACCCTCCGCCACGACCTTTCAAACGGCGACGACTGACGCGGAGAATGTCGGTCGACCGGCGCTCGTGTCTTCGGGCCTGTCGAAGGAGTGGACCGTCATTCAAGGCGTCGGTGCCACCGGATACACGGTCTCACCGGCGCTCACCTTTGGCCCAGCCACTCCACTGGTGATGACGCTTTTTGAGCGCCACTACGAGATCGACGTCGTCGAGCCAGGTCGGTCGGAGCGCACCGTGAACCTCGATCCCAACGACGTAGGCGCTTTCGAAAGCGCGCTCGAAGGAACTCCTATTGCGGTAGATGGAGCGGTGAGTCCGGGAGTACTCGCCTTCCCGCAACCCGATTCGATCCTCGCCCTCACTGGGGGCGATGACGGGCTCGATCCCGCCGGGGACTCGGGGGCGCTGGCCGACGCGTTTCGCGCTGCGTTTGAAGTGTTGGAGGCGTCATCCAGCGCCGATCTCGTGTTCTGTCCGGATCTGTGGAGTCGGGTGTTTCGCCAAAAGGGCATTCGCCGTTTGGCCTTGGACGCGTTCCAGGCGCGGGAGCTTGCGGTGGATCTGGTCCGTCGCGCAGCGCGCGCTTCCGATCGAGTGGTGTTGCTCGACCCCCCGCTCACCGAAGACGCAACCCCGCGACCTTACTCGCGAGAGGAGCTCCTCGATTGGCGCCGTGAGCTTGAGAGTCGGCTCCGCGCCGACCGGGACTTCGCCGCGCTCCACGGTCCTTGGGTTCGGGTGGCGGCTCCCGAGCACCCATTTCGAGGCGATGAGACCCTGATCGAGCCGCCGAGCGGATACGTCGCTGGACGTATGGCTCGAACTGGACTCGCTCGGGGTCCGTGGATCGCCACCGGCGGCACAGACCTCGCTGGAGTGGTGGGACTTTCGGAGAACTTCGCCGGAGAAGACCTTGAGGCGCTTGCCGATGTGGGGATCAACCCGCTCACGGTTGGCGCAACCGGCGTGAGCATCCGCGGTGTTCGCTCTCTTTCATATCCCGACCGCCGCCCGTGGCGTTTCTTGTCGACCCGGCGTCTCTTCAACTATTTGCGCCGTGTCCTCGAGCCGATCGGTCGAACCTACGCGTTTGAGCCCAATACTCCTTCTACTTGGCTCAACCTTCGGAGGGACATTGAGAGTGTGCTCCGCGCACTTTTCGCTCAAGGGGCTTTTTCCGGATCCACGAATCGGGATGCGTTCTTCGTCAAAGTCGACGCGACCCTGAACCCCGAAGCCGCCCGCGAGAACGGAGTGCTTACCGCACACATCGGCGTGGCTCCGGCGGCTCCGCTCGAGTTCTTGCTCGTGCGCCTGGTCGCCAACCAAGACGGCGCGGCCGTCGTGGAGGAAGCATGAGCTTCGGTGCTAGCCAGCCCTCCAACCCTCTTTCGGGCTTTCGGTTCACGGTGACTCTTGGCCCGAGTGCATCGATCGGTGCCGCCTCTCTCGGAACGGGCATCGTCCCATTTCAGGCCGGTTTTTCGGAGGTGTCGGGCCTCGGAGCAACCATCGACATTCACACCTATGAAGAAGGCGGTCGAAACGATCGAACGCTCAAGTTCGCGAGCCGCGCCGACTACGGGAATATCACCCTTCGGCGGGGAGTAGCCCTCGGTCGTGAGCTTTTTGATTGGTACGACGCTGTGCGACGAGGGAGCTTTGGCGCCCGTCGGACCTTAAACATCGCGCACCTGGACGAGCGCGGAGACGCCCAGCTCATTTGGACCATCTTCCGCGCGCTTCCAGCAGGGTACGTGGGTCCGACTTGGGATGCCTCGCAGAACTCCGTGGCGATCGAAGCTTTGGAGATTGCGCATGAAGGGATCGAGCTCATTCCGGGTTCCGAGCTGGCGTTGGAGAGCGCCGTAGGAGGGCGGTGACATGCCGTTGGTGATCGAGCGAATGACCACCACCCTGGAGATTCAGGACGAGGTGCATATTCGCCGCCTGGTGCGCGATGAGATCGAGCGCTGCCTTCGGGAACAAGACCGAACGCGCACTGCCCGTCGTGACCGACAGGTTGACCCTCGCGACCCATCGGCCGGAAACCGAACGTCACGGAGTGGGTGATGGCGGGCCTGACCCAAGCACTTGGAAAGCTCTCGATCGAAATCGTCGATAAAGACGCTCGCGATCTGAGGGGCTTTGAACGAGGTCGCTTCGAGGTCCCGTTTAATCCCACCGAACTTGGGTTTGAAAAGTCCACCCGATTCGCCGAGGTTGCGATCCCAGGCCTCGATGCGCCGGTGCTCCAGTGGGTTCGTGGCGAGGGCGAGACGATCCAGATCGAGCTCTTCTTCGACCTCACCGACCACATGCTCGAAGGCCTCTTGGCGACCAGTCAGGATGTACGAAAGCGTTATGTGCAGCCTCTCGAGAGCCTGATGCTTCAGCACCCGAGGCTCCACGCGCCACCGCGCATCGCTTTGCGCTGGGGCCCCCATCGGATCATCGAACGTGGCGTCGTTCAGTCCCTCTCCGTCACCTACAACTTGTTCGACGGGTTGGGGCGGCCCGTTCGGGGCACCGCTCGCCTGTCCGTGCGCGAAGACACCACCGCTCCCCGTCAGGTCGCCAACGCTGGACGAAACAGTCCGGACCTCCCCACTCTGATTCGAGTGCGCGCGGGCGACACGCTGGCTGCCATCGCCTACCGCGAGTACCGGGACGCGTCGCAGTGGCGGACCATCGCCGAGGCCAATCGCTTGGCCAATCCCCTCGCCATCCAACCGGGCCAAGAGCTCCTCCTGCCAAAGGTGGTTTGACGATGGGAGCGATCACCGCCACCCGGCCTCCCGATGGTCTTCGGTCACTCGTCGAAAAGTACGACGTGTATATCCCACGGTTCGAGGTGTTCGTCGGACCGCGGGAGTCCACTTCCGAAACCGCGTCCGAGGCCGAGCTCATTGGGGTCAAGGACGTGCTCGGACAGGAGCTCGATCGGATCGAACGTCAGATCGCCCGCCCGACCTCGGAAGAAAACCAAGCCGAAAGCGCGACCTTTGTTCCGCTGGCGGGGCCCCTCGATTCGGAGAAGCCCGAGACGCGCGTCGTTCGCTCGGTTTCCTTCACCGAAAGCGTCGGGCCAGAGGCGGAGCTGAGCCAAGTCCAGCTCGAGATCCACAACGTCTACGACCCGCAGCGGCAGCGCTACGAATACACCGATACGGTGGGCGACGCGCCACCCCTGCTCGACTACGGCAAAGTGATTGTGCTCCGCATCGGGTACCGCGATGGGGTGGAGACGGTCTTCGAGGGGATCATCGTTCAGATCACCGCAGACTTTCCGGCGGATGGTGAGCCTACCGTATCGGTAACCGCGGTCGACAAACGGGAGAAGCTTCGAGCGGCACGACCGGAGAACCGCGAGGCATTCCGTGAGCATACCGTCGAAGAAGTGGCGGCCCGCTTGGTCGCTTTGGGTCATCTCCGGCTTGGCGAAGGAACCGAGCGAGCCCCGCTCGGGGGTCGGGTGCGGGTTCCTCGCGATCAAGATCTCAGCGAGTTCCTGGTGGATCTTGCGCGACGCGGGGCGCGGGAGCTTTCCGCATTTGGGAACGCAGTGCTCATGTTGAAGCCGGGCGACGAGGCCGAGCCCGTGCTCACCTACCGATACCGCGAAGGGCTGATCTCGTTCAGCCCCGTGTTTAATGCGACGGGGTGTCCCGTCGAAGTCGACGTCCGGGCGCGAACCCCCAACGGAACGCGGATTCGCGGCCATGCCGACATCGATGACCTGCAGCGCGAGGGCATGGTGCCCCCCGCGACGGCCGGAGAGTCGGCGCTCCAAGAGCTGGAGTCGGCCGGCCGACCCCGGCGAGAGCGAGTGGAGCGGGTCTCGAACCTCGTGTTCGAAAATGCCAGTGAGGCCAATCAGTACGCGCGGGCGCTATTGAAGTATCACCTCGATCGTCTCCTAACCGCGAGTGGCGAGCTCATGGGGGACCCACGGGTTCGGGCGGGCCGTTCGATCGCGATCGAGGGTGTAGGCCGCTACAACGGTTGTTACTACCTGACGAGCGTGGTCCACAGCATCGGCGACAGCGGCTATCAAACGAGCTTTGACGCGCGCCGCAACACGCGGCTGACAGCACAGGAGTCGAGTTCCGCTTCGGAGCAAAGCGAGCCCGCATCGACGAACGCTGGGAACGGTGCCACCGCGGAGGCCGCACCATGACCGCAGAACTTGGGCAGCGCTACTTCGGGGTCTACCTGGGCACAGTGGTTGCGGTCGATGACCCGGATGGCCTTGGACGTGTCCGCATCGAGACCGACCAGTACGAGGACACCGACGAAGATCCAACGTGGGCACCCGTGGCTCGACCGATGGCGGGAAGCGCGACCACCGTGTTCTTTTCTCCTGTCGAAAGCGACCAAGTGTTGGTTTCGTATCTGGCCGGTGACGTGCGGCAGCCGGTGGTGACCGGATACATCCACACCACCGAGAACAAACCCGACGATGCGGATCACCAGAAGCACACCCTTCGCGTCGACGGGCTGGGCTCGATCACCTTCGACGAAGAGGCGTCGGAGATCCGCATCCAAGAAGGAGAGGGGGCAAGCGGAGTCACCATCACTCTGAAGAACGGCAAGATGACCGTCCAAGCGAAGGACATGGCGTTCCAAGCCCGAGACACCTTCTGCGTCAACGGTGAGGCCGTTGTGTTGAAGCCGTTCTTGCAGTCGGTCTTCGACTCGCACACCCACGGTCTTGGCACCGCAACGACGACCGGGCCCGCGCCTCCTTCCTCGGCCGTCCCCACGAGCAGTACGAGGTGCGGGTCATGAGTCGGGTGCTGGGACGCGGGGTGCGGTTTCCTTTCCGTCCCGACGTGACCGGGGGCTTTTCCCTCGTGGGCGGAGACGAGGGCGTGGCGCAGTCGATCGAGCTCATCCTCGCCACCGCGCTCGGGGAACGACAGATGCGTTTCACCTTCGGGAGCGACCTGCCGAATATGATCTTCGAGCCGGTCAACGGCGCAACCTTGGCTCGCATTGAAGACGCCGCCCGGGCTGCCGTGGTCGAGCAAGAGCCGCGAGTCCGCCTCGAGGCGGTCAGCGCGGAGGCCGACCCCAACGTCGAGTCGAAGGTCGTCCTGACCCTTGAGTTCATCGTTCTCTCCACCAGCCGCCGCTCCAACCTGGTCTTTCCGTTCTACCTGGAGGAGCGCTGATGCCCCTTTCACCTCCCCGCCTCGACGACCGAACCTTCGAAGAGCTCGTGCGCGAGGTGCGACGACGCATCCCGACCTTTACGCCGGAGTGGACCAACCACAACGAGTCCGATCCGGGGATCACCTTGGCGCAGCTGTTCGCGTTCATGACCGAGCATCTGCTCTTTCAGCTCGACCAGGTGCCGGACAAAGGTCTCGTTACCTTCCTTCGCATGGTGGGGGCAGAGCTTCACCCGGCGACGCCCGCCCTCGCCGATGTCACCTTTTCGAATCTGGTCATGGAGGGCGGAGTACGCCCGCCGTTTGTTCCCATCGATGCGGGAACCGAAGTGCGTACCGCGTCGCCGCCTCCGGGTGAGAAGGTGCCCATCCGGTTCGAGACGGCCGAGGCCTTCGCCTACCTGCGCGGGGAACTTCAAAATGTCATCTCCATCAACTGCGAAGGTGACCTTCGCGCGTACCCGGCATCGCGTCGCTCGATCACCTCGCCGTTTCGACCGTTTGGCGCCGCGCGCTCCCTGGCGGACGAGTTCTATCTGGTCTTCGAGCTCGACGACGATGGCACCCTCCCCTTGGGTCCCTGGCCCGCGGGGACGTTTTCTCTTCGGGTCAATGTGGCGGGATCCACCGATGTGGGAGATCCCGCGCCGATTCCCCGCGCCGCCCCCCTCGCCCCGCGCATTCAATGGAGCTACGCGAGCGGATTTCGCACCGTCTCGGCCGGCACGATCGTCGAGTTCACCGATTTCGAACCGGCGCACGACTCGACCGACGAGTTCACTCGAAGCGGCTACCTGCGCTTCCGATTCGACGCCGACGATATACTCCAGCGGGCGCCGGTCGATGTGGACCCGACCGAGTTCGCCGATCGCTTCGTGCTCCGGGCACGCATCGCTCGT
>JBCCZL010000072.1:0-23833 GCA_039187775.1 Myxococcota bacterium | reverse complement strand
CGCGGTTTCCAGATCCCCGCGCTCGCCGGCTGCCGCCGCCCGGAGGAGCCGGAGCCGCTGCATCAAATCGCGAGGCCGATCCGCCCGCTCGATCAGCGCTTCGGCTCGGGCAAGCTCACGTCCGGTCTGCCGTGGGTCAACTTCGCGATGGGCAAGCTCGGCAAGGAACAGGCTCGCTTCCGCTTCATCCCGCAGGAGCCCCCGACTCTCGGCGAGGCGTCGGCTCTCCAAAAACGCCTTCCGCGCCGACGGATGCTCGCCCCGACGAAGCGCGAGCTCGCCCCGGAGCCGCCGAAGCGGCACCTCGAGCTGGGTGAGGCCAAGGTCCTTGGCCAGGGCCGCGGCTCGCGCAAGCTCGCCGTCGGCCCGCTCCAGAAGACCGATTTCGAGGGCGAGGTTCGCGAGGTTGAACCGCACCGTTCCTTCGGTACCCGTCCGACCGAGGAGAATCGAAAATCGAAGCGCCCGCTCATAACCGTCGAGCGCCGCGGCGTAGGCGCCTCGCTCCTGTTCCACGGTGGCGAGATTGAGCCATGCTGCGGCAAGCTGATCGTCGAATTCGCCTTGCTCGGCAAGCGCGATCGCGGCGCGGTAGTCTTCGGCCGCCCGATCGAACGCACCCGCGAGCTGACCCGCGATCGCGCGGTACGAGTGCGTCCGAAACCGACCGGCCAAGTCGTGCCGCGCCGCGTGCCCCTGGAGTGCTTCGGCAAGGGCGGTGTCCGCGGTCTCCGAGTCACCGAGGTACGCCGATGCGAGGCCCACGCTCTCCGTCAGGCGGTCACAAAGCCTGGCCGGGGGAGTGAGTTCGAGCGCCGCCCGGGCGGCCCGGAGCGCGGCATCGGGATTCCCCTGAGCGATCGCGATGCGGGCCTGAAGATCCGCGAGCGATGCTCGACGGGTTGGGGTATCGGCAACGCTCGCGGCAGCGCGTTCCCAACGCACCGCATCGTCGGGGCGAGAGAGTTTGAGGTAGGCTTCTCCGGCCAAGTGCAACGCCGAAAAGTCCTTCCCGTCCGAGAGGAGTTCCTCGACGACCTCGAGGGCGGCCTGCGGATCGCCCGCGGCGACCAGGATCTCTCCCGACCAGCGCCGGACTTCCCGGCGACGGCTCTCGGCCCCCAGCTGCCGGGCCACGTCCCGATACGCGCGCGGGCCCGCCACCTCGAGTTCGAGGACCATCGCTTCCGCATCGTCCCGTTGCCCCCGAAGGAGAAGGCGCTGGATCGTGGCCGCGTGCGCCGGGTCTCCGTGCATCGGAAGGCTGGCCCGCAACTCCGCCTCGGCCCGAGTTCGGACGTCGTCGGAGAGCTGTTCCAGCACGGCTTGCCGATAGGCTTCGGCCTGGAGCCGGAGCACGCCATCGGTGGATCGAAGGAGCCCATCCCGTCGGAGCCCGGCCACCGCGTCTGCGTCGAGGCCGAGGGCACCCATCGTGGCCTCTTCGATTCCCTGGAGCGACAGCGCGACCGTGGCAAGCACCTCGACTTCGCGGAATGGCCGCTCCGCGATCGATGGTGCCGCGGCCACGAAGTCTTCTGGCCGCCCACCGGCGACCAGGTGTCGGAGGAGGGGTTCGACCAACACGATCTGGTTGCCCACCGCACGCCGCATGCGCCGGGGCGCGATTTCCGGTGCGCCCACCTGTGCGCACCACCGACGAAGGTCCGCCTCGCCGAGCGGTACGAGACGGTAGATGTCTTCATCCTCGGCGAGGGGGTCTTCGCTCACCGTCAGAACTCCAAGGGGCCCGTCGGCGGGGAGCCCTCGGAGCAGCTGCGCCCAGCGCTCTCGCGCCGTCACCGGCATTCGGTCCGCATCGTCGAGGACGAGGATCCGGGGCTCTCCTTCTCCGGCGTGGGCGAGACTCTTGGCGATCCGATCGAGCGCACCGCCGGATTCCTCGTCGGTTCCATCGAGACGAGAGAGAAGCTCGGCCACCGGCCTGGGGTTGCGAGGCTGGCCTTCGATCGTGATCAGCTGGGGCTGGGCCCGCCACTTGAGCTCGGTGAGGAGTTGACTGCGGCCCGAGCCGCTCGGCCCTTCGATCCGAAAGACCCGCGTGCCGGCGTGGCCCGAGAGAAGTCGCTCGAGGAACGCATCAAATCGCGTGAACGCGGATTCGCGTCCCAAGAACACCGGTGACGTGAAGGGCCGCGTACGGCGACGATCGGTAAGGGCGTGCGCGGATGCCCCGAGGGCATCGAGGGCATCGAGGACTGCTTCGCCGTCGACCAGACGCGCGGTCTTGTCGGGCGATGAAAGACGACGCCCCAACGCCAAGGCCTCGTCGGAGACATCGTCACGACCTTCGGCAAGCCGCGTGAGGGTGACGCCGACGGAGAACAAGTCCGATCGTCGATCGATGTCGCCGGTCGCCACCTCCGGCGCCATGAACCCGGGGGTTCCCGAAACATCGGAGGCGCCACGGACATCGAGACGGGCCAGCGCCGACGCGGCACTCAGATCGATGAGCACCGCGCCCCCGGCGCTCGACATCAGGACGTTGGACGGTTTGAAGTCACCGTGGCGAACACCGAGGAGATGCAGGTACACAAGGCCGCTCACCGCGTCCGCCAGCGCGCCGAGCACCCTCGGAAACGGTTGCGTTTTGGCCCAGGCGTCGAGCGACCGGCCGTCGATGCGGTCCGAGGTGTAGAACGGCCGAGGGTCCGCGGGCGACAACACCCCGAGATCCCGAACCCGAAGGAGGTGGGGGTGCACGACGCCACGCAGAAGGGCGAACTCTCGCCGGAGATGCCGCTCGCCACCCCATCGGTCGAGCACCTTGAGGGCCACCGGAAGCCCGCGGTTCGCGTCCCAGACCTCATACGTCGAACCAAGCCCTCCCGTGCCGAGGCGCCGCAGCACTCGGTATCGGTGATGGATCACGGCACCCGTGGTCAGCGACATATGTATCATTATGTACCAGCTATCGACATGATGGTACAACTCAGGACAATCAAAGCATCTCGAATCGGACGAACTTCTCAAGGTCTCACGTCTGGTATGAGCCCTGCATCGTCTTCGGCCATGCGTCGGTGGGTCCTGACGATTGTGCTTTGGTGCGTTGGCTGGGTGTCGGGTTGTGCCGGTTCCACCCTGCCTCAGCCTCCAAACCTCGCCCCGGTGAACCCGGACCAGCTCGCTGGCTCGGTCACCGAGAACGTTCCCCTCGATCTGGAGATCGGTGCGGGTCCGGGCGCGGCGCCCGCGGCGGTCGACGTGTGGATTTGGAACCTGGACCGAGGCGACGCCCCGGTGGTGGTACGGAGCAACGACGAAGGCGCCTTTCAGGCGAACATTCCGCACACCGATGGAGAGGAGCTTCGGTTCCAGACCCGGCGGGGACTCGAGCGGGGAACTCCCGTGGACCTGGTGTACAACGGAGGCTTCTCTTCGCCGATGCGCCCGTTCTGCCTCGAGGTTCCTCTTGAAGTCGACCTCGGCCGCGACCGCGCGGGCACCGTCGTCATCGAGAACGGGTGCGAAGACGCGGTCGCCATCGAGAGCGCCACCCTTCGAAGCTCGCCCTCCCCGCTCACCGTCGAGCCACCCGTCGCCGCCTCTGTCCCCGTCGGCGCACGTTTCGAAATCGTCGTTCGCGCCCCGGGGGTGGGCACCGCGGAAGACATTCTGTTCATCGAAGCCCGCCTCCCCGGGCCGGCTCGCTACCCGGTCACCGTCATCACGCGCGCCGAGTAGCCGACCCCTTCGCCGCTTGCTCTCAGGTTTTCCTTCGCCGTCGCGAGAAGGCGTGCTCCGTCTTGCGAATCGGTCACCGCTTTTTCGGTATTCGTTCTCAGCATCCGTTCTCTGTTCCGTTCCCCATTCCATTCAAAGGAGACTGTTTCGATGACCTCAATGCCTCGCTTACTCTTTGTTTCCCTCGCCACGCTGTTCGGGCTCCTCGCCATGGGTGTGGACAGCTGCGGGGACAGCCATACCACCGGCGTCTGTACCGTCGATGGCGTCGTTTACGCCAATGGGGATCGTGGTGTTCCCGCGGGAGATGGGTGCAACACATGCACCTGTACCGATGGCGCGGTCGGAGGATGCACCGAAATCGCCTGTCCCCCCGGCGGCGGTTCCTGCACGGTCGAAGGCATGGTGTACGCCGATGGTCGAACGGGCATCCCGAGCGCCGATGGATGCAATACCTGCAGCTGCGACAAGGGATCGCTGATTTGTACCGAACGTGGATGCCCACCCGCGGGTGGCGCCTGCTTGGTGAACGGCGTGAGTTATCCGAACGGATCCACCGACGTGCCGGCCCCCGACGGTTGCAACACGTGTAGCTGCGAAGACGGCCTAGTGACCGGATGCACGGAGATTGCCTGTCCGCCCGGCGGCCCTGCGTGCAGCGTGTTCGGTGTGCTGTACAGCGACGGCTGGGCTCCTGCGCCCGACGGCTGCAACAGCTGCGGCTGTGAAAACGGCATGGTGAATGGGGTGTGCACCGAGGCCGGCTGCGGGCCGATTCCCATCGAGGAGTGTGGCCCTAGCAGTTTCGTGAGCCATCCATTCGATCTGGGACCGGCCACGATCACCGGAGACACCCTGGATATCGAAGTGTCCTATAGCGGTGGATGCGCTCCCCACTACTTCCGCCTCTGCTACGACCCGTCGTTCCTCGAGTCCAACCCGGTGCAGGCCAATGTCCGACTGGAGCACGACTCGCAGCGCGACCCTTGCGAGGCGTACCCCACCGAGCAGCGCTCCTTCGACCTGACCCCGCTGCGCAACGCCTACCGCGACGCGTACCGCACTTCGAGCGGGTCGGTGATCCTCCGCCTCGGCCCCGGCGTCCGCTACAACTTCTGACGTTCGAGGGCCTGCTCAACGAGCTCTTCTAGCTCCCCCCGAGTGACGCCGAGCCTCGCCGCGACTTTGTGAGCGAGCGAGGTTTCGGCGACTCCGGGAACGAAGCCGAAGGTCGGTCGTTCCTGGTCGTCGAGCTCGACGGCGAGAAAGTCCAGCGACTCGTAGGGCCGCTCTTCGGCGAGGCGCGCGGCGAGGCCAAGAAAGTGGGTGCTGATGAGAACCTGCGGTCGCACCCGAGGAAGGAGCGACACCACCATCTCGAAGATCGCTTCGCCCTCCATCGGATTGGTTCCCGAGCAAAGCTCGTCGAGAATCGCGAGGCTCCCGGGCTGGAGCTCTTCGAAGAGGTGACGGATGCGAAGGAGTTCGGTGCCGAGGCGACCTTCTACCTGCGCGGCGTCTGATTCGACCACGAGAGAGACGAACATCGTGGGCGCACGGACCAAGAGCGCTTCCCGCGCCGGCACGAGGAGGCCGCTCTGTCCGAGGAGCTGCGCGATCGCCACCGCCTGAAGGAGCCGCGTTTTTCCTCCGGAGTTGGGCCCGGTCAGAATAATCAGCGCATCGTGGCGGGAGCTCTCGAGGGTGGCGGGCCGAGGATCGCTGTTCTGGAGCCACAGGAGGGGGTTGTAGAGCCCCACGAGCCGACGCTCGACGTCCACCCGGTCGGCGTCGGTCGAGGGCGCGAGCGGCGGGTCGACAAATTCGGGAATCGCCGCATGGAGCTTTCGTGCTCGGGCTACCCGGTCGAACGAAAGGCCCGCGAGATAAAACTCGAGCGGACCGATGAGCCCAATGCACGCCACGATCGAGTCGACGAGCGGAGCAAACACCGAATCGAGGAGGCGGACCACTACCTCCTGCTCGGCGTAGCGATAGCCTCGAAAGAACGCACTGAGGCGCTGAAGAAACCGGCGAAGCGGCGTCGGCAGGAGCGCGTTCGCCGAGTCCTCCGACACCGCGAGCACGCCAAAGCCCCGAATCCGACCGTCGGCCCCGAGACTGAGCCTCACGTCGACCGTCGCGAGGTGCCCTTCGAGGGCGAGAAGCTCACTCAGTCGACGATACGCGTCGTTGGCTTTCATCTTGGCGCCCATGGGGCGGAGCCGACTCAGCACCGTATCGGTGTCCGAAAATCCGTCGGAGAGCGCGTCGATGCAGTCCTTGAGCGCCTGGAGCGCTTCGATCTTCCGCCGCACGTTTTGCGACGCCTCCCCCGGCGGCGCCTCGAGGGCGGCCCGGAGGGCCCGGAGCGCAAGCGCGAGCCGTTCCACATCGCCTCGAAGTCCCTCATCACGAAGCAGCGCGCGAAACACCTCGTGGCGGACAACGACGTCCTCCGCCTGCTCCGGCGGCGAGGTCAGGATCCGAATCATCAGCCGACGATGGAAGGAATAGGGCTTTCCCTCGATCGCGGGCTGAAAACACGCCTTGATCAAGTCCTCGAGAAAGAGCTGATCGGCAAAGGAGTCCTTGCGAAAGCTGCTCGGAGCAAGCGGAGTGGCCTCGATGATCTCGTCAAACGCGCCCGCGCAGTCGCCGCCCTCGAAGGCAAACCGGACTAGTTCGGCGGCCCCGCTCAGGTCCCCCCACCGACGGGGCTCGCCGTGCAGAAGGTCGGGGACCTGGTGGGTGGACGCTCCAGCCGCACCCACCGGCTGGACATACCAGACCGGTCCGCCAGCCGCCGAGTCGCTCCGGCGTCGGCTTCGCCGCCTCGCTTCCCCCGCCATCAGTCGACTTCGCGTTTTCACGAAGCGCGAAGGTTAGAGTTCAGCGGAAGCCAAGTCGATCGAAGAAACGCGCCGTGCTCGGTAAAGGCGGCTGAAACAGCTCGTCGACGAGCCGAACGTCCGCAGTGCACCGGGCGGGCTCGGCCTCACAGAAAGCGCGCGGTGCCCTGACTGCCCTGGCTCTCGCGGTTCTCGGTAAATCGGTACCGCTCGTCGAGCAACGTGTTCAGCCGGTCCATCACGTCGTCGACCAGGTGTTGAAACACCGGTCCGTGGCGCCGGTCGGCCTCGGGCGAGAACGGTCGAAACGGCTCCCCTGGGCGCCGTTCCATGATCTCCGCGCGAGTAAACGGCTTCCCAAAGCGAAACTCGATGCGGCCTTTCTTCGCGATCGGTGACTTGCCGGGATAGACGACGTCGCCCCCGTTGCAGCCGACCGGAACGATCGGGCGTCCCAGATGCATGGCGAGCTGGGCGATGCCCGTTCGCCCCCGGGACAGGCGGAGACTTCGCGACCCCTGCGGAAAGACGAGTAGGTCGCAGCGCTTCTGGAGCGCCACCACGTTCAGGTCGACGAAGAGCGCCATCATGTCGTCGAGGAGGCTCCGCGCGGCTTCCCGGTACGTTTCCTTGGCGGGGTCGAAGACCCGACCGAGCATGTTGCGCTTCTGCTGAAAGATCGCTTCCGGCACTTCGTCGACCGCGATCGCCGCACTCCGATCGATGTGCGCGCGAAGACGCTTGTACTCCTCGTCCGTGGGGCGTCGACCCACGGTGGAGAAAAAGTCCCGAGTGATGATGTAACCCTTGGACGGCACCGGGATGCTGTTCATCGATCCGAGAAAGTTGCCGACGAACCAATGTTCGAAGTTCTTTCCCTTCACCCACGGTGCAGTGAAACGGCCGAGCTTCTGCCAGAGGTGATACTGGAACGGCCAGTAGCTAAAGCTGTCGGAGTGATTGAGCGCGAAGAATACCGGCCCCTCAGGGAGGTCATCAGTACCCGTGGAGACCATCTCGATGCCCGGCAGAAACGAGTAGTTTGGCCGAAGAATGAGATTGGCCATGAGGAGCTGAGTGGGAGGAGCGCTCCAGATGTGAGTCTTCCGCATTCGGCGGAGGTCGAGCATGGGCCGATGTTTGCGGTCCCGAGAACAACCGGTCAACGCCGCGCCGACCCCATGACAGAACTATGACAGAGCGGTGGCAAACCCTGGATAAACCGGGGCTTATTCCGGCTGCATCCATCGGTCTGGGAGAGAGCCTGGGAACTGTGAGCCAGAGCTCACATCCCGTCGGACGGCCCGTTTCAGACGTGGGCCGTCCCCGTAGCGTTCGACCTCAGGGCAACGGGGGGATCCGGTCCAGCGGGTCGCGCCCCGGCCACCGACTCGGATCAGGGTCGCGAGGCAGACGAGGCCGAGGGTCGGATTGGGGTGGATCGTACGTCGGGCCCTGCGAGACGCCGACGGCGAGGTTCGACGGACAGGCGGACCAGACGGCTTGACCGTGATCGGGCGTGGTGAGGACTTCCAGGTCGGCGCCCTCCGGAGCGTTGGTTCGGACATCGCAGACGAGATGGCCCGCCGGGAGTCCGTCGGTGATCGCCTCGGCGAGCGTGCCCGACATCGAACTACGGCAGTTGTCATCGATCCGTCCGTTGTTGTCGTTGTCCACTCCATCGCAGACCTCCACCGGATCGAGCGCTGAACGGATCTGCTGCTCGATCTCCCGTTCGGCGATTTCGATCACCAGCTCTTCGACTCCATCAGATAGGTCCTGCCGGGTGACATTGCCGCCAAGCCGACTGAGAAACGGATCGAGTGCACCAAAGTCGAACATCAACACCGCAAGGTCATCCACATCGATGTTCAAAAAATCGAGCACGTCCACCAGCCACGGCCGAACCACACTGCCGACCTTGAGCCCATCGATGTTCGCGTTGACCGCCAGTTCGCCGGTCACTTCGTGGCGAGTATGGTCGAAGATCGTACGGACTCTTATGTGCCCACCGGTGACCACCACGGCCGCCGGGTCTTCGGCGAGAACTCCCGTCACGAGGTCCAACATCGCCTCCGTGAAGCTCGACAGCCCGCGTTGGAGGGCGTTGGCGAGAGACTGAACTCCATTGATCAGCCAGTTCACCACCGCGGTCACTCCACGCTGCACCGCTCCCGAGTCTCCCGGGTCGGGAATCTGCCGAATCGTCACCCCGTTTTCCGTACATTCCACCGAATCGACGCCGATATCGATATCGAGAACGTGCGCATCGTCTTCGATCTCGATCTGGGTGAACTGTTGAGGCCCCCGAGCGCGCGTTCGGTAGTCCATGAGGTTGGACTCGATGACGACCCCGTGAAACGGGACCCGAGTGTGCCCTTCGATCGTGCACACGATTCCTAAATACTGGAAGCCGGTGTCCCACTCCTCATAGACGGCATACTCCGGTACGACACACACGCCGTTGACACAGCAGTCGGGATCGTCGGTGTCGCAGCCGCAGTCGCTCGAGCGATTGCACATCGGCATGTCGAAGGTTGTTTGCACTCCGGCCACCGAAGAACTTCCCGTCGTTCCGTTAAAGACGTCGATCTCGGACTGGCCCGGGAACACGCCAAACGAAGGGTTTGGAGGAGACCACGCATCGTTGAGCGTTTGCGAGACGAACTCGGGCCCGGCGGGCCCGGGAAACGTATTGATGGTGATCTTAGGATCGCTCGGGCTCGGACTCCGTACCGCGACGCAGGCAGCTAGACCAAGCAGAGGCAACCACAAGCAGCGAATCAAAGAGTGCATCACACCTCCCAATCACTCCTCATTCAAGGGCACGGAGAGGTCCTCTTCGACTCGCCGCGTTCTCTCCGCCAACGGGTGGGGATCAAACGCTAAACGCAGACGACCCCTCCCGCCGCTCGCCACGGGAGGACGGAAGTCGGGGCGTCGCCGACATTCTCCGCACCGATCGGAGACGACCTAGATCCACCCCGACCCCGATTAACGCATGCGGGAGTGACCGGCGACGGGTCCACGCTTCAGGCGACCGCGCAACTTCTAAGGAAACCAGGAGCCGGGAATCTACGACGCCCGACCTAGGAAATCCATCGTAACACTGGCGCCAAACCGGCAGAGACCGGCCCTGGCGAGCACGCTCGTCGTCAACCCAACACCCGCCTGCCCGCGCTGCAGCAAACGCTGCTATCCTCTTGGGGTTGGGCTTCTCTCGTCTCCACGCCTCCCGTTTTCTTCCCTTGCGTCGATTCTTCTCGTTCTGGTTCCTTCTTTTCGTGCTTGGCCTGCTGCTCCACGGCTGTGGAGACGACGACACGCCGAGCGACGCCATGGTCGACGGAGCGAGCGACCAAGGGCTCTCGGAGCCGATTGCGTGCGTCCTTCCTCGCCACGCGGATATGCTGGTCGCCGAACCCGAAGAGGCGGTGCGATTCGTGGCCGCCCTCGGTGACCCGAGCGATGTCAGCGCGGTGGAGGTCAATGGCGCGGTGATCGACCCCACCGGCGTGGGATTGATCGAGACGATGGTGCCGGTGCGAACCGGCATCAACACCGTCGAGGTGGTCGTGGCCGACGCCCGAGGCGAGCGACGTCAGGTCTGCTCATTCCTTACCGCCCCCGCGTTCCACGACCCGAGCACGCCACTTCCGGAAACGGTCTCGATGCGACTCACTCCGCAGGCGATCGATGACGACTCGGCCGCAACCGCCGCAAGCCTTCAAGACACGGTGGAGAGCGCGCTCTTCTCCGGGCTCCTTCGCGATGCGCTGCTTGCGGGCCTTCAAATCTTCGAGCCGCCCAGTGCCGCAACCTGCACCGCGGCCTGCCCGATTCCGCCGCCCTACGAGATCAACGGCTTCGAATACATGCCGACGAACACCACCGACCCGACGGACACGGCGCTCGCACCGATCGATGGCGGACTCCGGTTTACCGGCGGGGGCGCCTCGGCCTCCATCGACGTCGCGGAACTGTTTCTTCGGAGCCCCGAAGGCCAGTTTGTCGTCCGCGGGCCAGTAGAGCTCGCCGAAGTCACGGTGATCGCAAGCCTCGACACCGCCCTCGAAGACTCGACCCCCGTCACCACCGTCCGGGAGATCGACTCGGTCATCTCCGAGAGCGTTGACATCAGCGGCCTGACCTATACCTCTTCGCCAACCGGAATCACCCCGAGCGCCGAGACCGAGGCGTTCGTCCGCGATTGGTTTGCCGAGAGCCGCGAACTTGGCGCGGTCGGAGAACGGGTGGTGGAGAGCGTTTCGGGGCTCCTCCAAGACATCTTCGCGTCGGTTCGCGTCGATGGAAGCGGGAGTGAGTCGACGGTCGAAGACCTCTCGGGCGGCCCGGTAGGGCTCACCCTCACGCTCGCACCGAGTTCTCTTCGGGCGACCCCTACGGGCCTCGTGTTCGGCTTCGAGAGCGCCCTCGATGCGGTCACCGATCGGGAGAGCTTGGGCGTGGCCATCTTCACCACCCCCGCGGCGGAAAGTGGGGCCGACACTGGGATCGGCTACGCGGTTTCGGAGTCGTTTTATAACCAGATCCTCCACCGCACCTGGGCGGCGGGAGGAATGGACGGGATCGTCGGCCCCGACATGATCGTTGGCCCGGACATGCTCGTCGGGCCCGACATGTTGATCAGCCCCGACATGATCGTGGGTCCCGACATGCTCGCGGTGGAAACGCTGCTGCCGCCGGTCGTGGAAGCTCGCGACGGTTCGGTGCAGGTCATGTTCGGCGGAGTCACCCTTCGGACGGAGGGGGCCCGGCCCTACGGCGGAACGATGCGGGTCGCCGCAACGGTCACCGCGCAGGTCGAGGGCAGCGGAAGCGACGCCCGGTTCGTCGCCACCGCAGTCGAAGGGGTCCGCTTCTCCAACGATGAGCCGCTCAACGCCGCGGAACGAGCGGTCGCCGAGCCGTTTCTTGAACGCCTCGCGGTGTTCCTTGCCGACCACACCCTCAACCGAGCGCAGGGAAGCCTTCCCCTCGCGTCGATGGCGGTCCCCGCACAGGTGTCTTTTGGCGGACAAGAGTACGGGACGGGGGTCGCCGCGGACGCGGTGCTCGGCGCCCAGGCCGACTCGCTTCGGGTGACGCCGGGTCTCATCGAAGCCTTGGGCACGGCGACGATTCGCTGACCGTCAACGCAGGCTCGAAGACGACAGGGATTCGGCGCGGACCTCGGTGTGAAACTCACCGGACTCGCCAAAGGGATCCACGGTCGGCGCAAACCGAGCGACGAGAGCTCGATCAAACCGGTCGCCGATCGATGCGAAACCGAGTTGCCCCGGCTCGGGGGCCGCGGAGAGCACCACCTCGGCGCCCGTCTTTACCAACTCGTCGAACAGCTCTTCGTAGGGCGTGCGCCAGAGTGGAAACATGAGCTCCGCTCCATGGGCGTCCGCCATCGGGCCCAGTCGTGCTTCGCGCCAGCGCCGAATCTCCTCGAGATGAAGGTCTCCGAAAACCAACGCGCGAAGCTCCGCCTCTTCTGCAAGGTACGCGAGGCCCGCGGCCACGTCCGTTTCGTACGCGCCGTTTCGAACGAGCGGGACTCCAAGGAGGGACACTCCAAGCGCCTGCGCTTGCAGTACCACTCGGTTGATTCGAAGTTCCTGGTGGGCAACCACGCCGCTCGCCCGGTCAAAAGTCGTCAGCAGCACGAGCTCTGATTCGGGGCGAAGGCGTCGCATTCGTCGAAGCGCGAGGAATGAGTCTTTGCCTCCGCTCCAGAACACGATCGAACACTCAACGTCCCGAGGCCGGGACCCGACGAGCATCGTCGGGCGCTGCGCGCGCCGGGCCCGCTCCGCAACGGGCACCGCTTCGTGTCCCCAGGGGCAGTGCCGACAGGCGCACCCACAGCAGCGGCCCCTGCGACGAAGACCGACCTCCGAAAACACCGAGTAGCCGGTCTCCGGATCCCGGTAGGTGGGATGGCCCGCCTCGCATGCCCGCGCGTGAACCGCCACCCACGGCGGCTCTAACGAATCATCCGTCACCCGGAGAACGGTAGCGAGACCGGCGGAGAAAGCGAGCGTCCGGCGTGTGGGACCGATCGAGACCGGAGAAGCTTATCGTTTCAGGGCGTCGCGGGTCTCGAGCACCCGGTCGATATGGGAGAGATCCGCCCGACATCGGCCCGAAGCGTAACGACCGAGCGCGCTCCTCACCGATCCGCAGCGGTCGATCGAGGCACTCAAGGTCTCCGCCGCGCGAACGACCACGGGTCCCTGGCACGCATCGATCCGCGCCTGGCAGGCTTCGCGATGCGCCTCGTCCTCCACGTACCGCATCCCGCGACCCGCCCCGCGTGGGTGAAGCTGAAGAATGCCTGCTTCCCCTTGGGCGCCGACCGCTCCGGGATTGAGGCTCGATTCGCGCACCGCAAGCGCGGCAAGAAGAAACGGATCGATGCCGTGATCGTTCGCCGCTCCCTCGATGAGCTGTGCGAAGACCTTGACTCGCGCTTCGCAGTCGACCGGGCCATTTCGGCAGTGCCGGGCAAACACCGGCGTGCCATCCGCCCGGACGTGCACCGTGAGCTGCTGGAGAAGCGCTTGGCTGAGCTCGGTGTCCTCGGCCCGAACTTCCGGGCTCGAGGCCGGAGGGATCTGGGACGGGGCGCTGGCGGCGCATCCAGTCGCCAACCAACAAACCACCACGCTCGACGACCAACGTGCCTTTGTCATCGCTCATGCGTACGCTGGAGAGGCAAAAAACGACAAATTTCCGGACATTCAGCCCCCCCGGGTCAAGCTTTCGGCTCGGCCGCCGATCCGTACCGAGGAGCCCTCCGATGAAGAAGTTCCTCGTCCTCACGGTGCTGATGCTCGGCCTCGGCGCCGGGGGCGGTTGGTATCTCCAGTCGACCTACGGCGACATGCTCATCCATCCCGAGCGCGATGTGGTCACGACGGTGGAGGACAAGGTGAAAGAAGAGGCTCGGCTCGTCCTGATGGCCCGGGCCGGCGCCGACGTGGTGATGGCGGTGTTCACGGAGAACATCGGCGACGTGGACGCCCTCATCGCGGTGGGCGACTCGGTGACCTTCCGCGTGCTCCCCGACCAGCCGATGCTTGAAAACCCATCGATCGTTCGGGTGGAGCGCCCCGAGCCGGAAGAGGAAGAGTCCAGCGACGGCGGTGCGGAAACCGGACCGGCGTACGTGAGCCTCGAAGAGCGACTTCGCCAGTTTCGGGCCGGCGCCTCGTCCAGCGAGTCCAGCGATGGCGGGGCGGAAGTCCCCGAGGGGGGGCTCGCTTCGGATGCGGGGGCCGATGGATCGCCCGGTCCCCAGTCGACGGAGGATCGCGTGCATGCGCTTCGCGCACGTTTTCTTGGGGCTTCGGAAACCGACGAGCCGGCTCCGGAGCCTCTTTCGCCGCAGGAGCGGCTCCGCCAGCTCCGCGAAGAGATGGCCACCGAAGCGCCGGAAGACGAAGCGCCGGAAGACGCCGCGGCTTCAGGCGAAGCCAACGCACCGACGGATAGCGATCGCCCGCCCGCCTGAGCCAGCGGCGACGTTTGATTTCGGCGCCGGTTCAGTCCCCCAAGGTTGTCGTCGTTGGTTTCCGAGATGGACGACCTTCCGTCGTTGCAAGGCGAAGAGTTTCCCGCGGATGACCTTCCGCGGGTGATTCGGCGTCGAAAAGAGACGCCGGAGATCGTCGAGCGGCGTGCGAAGCCGGACCTCGTCCTCAAAACGAGCTACTGGGCAAACTTCATCGCCTGGATCCTCGCGCTCCTCGCCCTCGCGCAGGCCGACCGGGCCCGACCGGCCTGGCGGGCGATCGGTCTCGACGCATGGTTCGGAGTCAGCCGTCGAAGCTATTGGGATCAGAGCCTCCTCGACGGGGCGTTTGCACTCCTCGGGGTCGCGTTTATCACCACGCTTGTGGCGGCAGGGCTCCGCGCGGTCCGGGTCAAGCGCTCCTACGACCGGATTCCATGGGGCTTGCTCTTCCTGATGGCGTCGTCGGGAATCGCCGTCGCAATCTACCTGATCGTCCGCAATCAGTAGCGGTTCCTTGGGGGTCGTTCTCGGGGCCACGTCGATGTGGGTCGAAAGACGCACCGCCCGGAGATAAAACGAGGGTACTCTCGAAAAAACGGATGGCATGGCCCGCGCATAGCTGAGCCGGAGACACGCCGCGCTGCGGCGGTCGGAGAGGGAGCCCATGGCGTATCGAGAGAACGAAGGGATGATCGGCCACAGACACTTCCGGACAGTCTCTGGGCCATGGGCCGGGGCGCTCGCGCTCACCGCCTTGCTCGCGGGTCTCGCCTGTGGATCCGATGACGATGCCTACGACCCGTCCCATCCCGACGGGCACGTCGTGTCCTACTCTCCCGAAGGAAGCAGCTGGGACAGCCAGCCCGAGCTTCGGGTGGTGTTCGACCAGCCGGTGGTCGAAGAAGACCTCGTGGGGCAGCGGGATGAGCGGACCCTTGCAACGCTCGAGCCCGAGGCCGAGCTCACACCGGTGTGGCAAGACCGGCAAACCCTCGTCCTCCATCCGGAAACCCCACTCACGCTCGGCCACCGCTACACCCTGCGGCTCGGAGCCGAGCTTCCCCTGAACCTTCCGCGGGAAGAGCGGGAGCACACGTTCGTCGTGCATCCCCTCGAAGTCAACGGCATCGCCGACGCGGACATCGATTGGTTTCCCCCGGAGGGAACGTTCAGCCTCCGGTTTAATCTCCCGGTCCAATCGCAGGCCGTCGTCGAGCACTGCTTTATCGAGGCCGACGGAACGAAGATTCAGCTCTCCGCCGCAGAAGAAGTCACCGCCGACCGAGTCGGGGTCCGCCCCGCCTCGGTGCTCGAAAAAGACACAAACTACAAGATTCGCTGCGAGGGACTGACCGCCGACGGCGGAAACGCGCCGATCGAAGACTACGAGGCGTCGGTCCGAACCTATCCGGAGCTCGCGGTTCACCGAGTGACCCCGGACGGCTCCGGCCAGGCGACCCCCGATGACCTCGAGCTCACCATCGAACTCAACACGCCGGTCTCGCTCGAAGCGTTCCGCGAACACGTACAGATTCGCCCCGCGGTCGAGGGCTTTGCCAACCGTTGGGTTCCGCGCGGTCGCACCACCTTCACCCAAACGATCAATCTCGAGGCCTCGACCGACTACCGCTTGACCGTGCGCGAGGGCCTCACCGACGAGTTCGGTCAGTCGCTCGCCAACAACCACCAGGTCTCCTTTGAAACCACCGACGCCTCGCCGAGGCTCTACATGGAGACGGGCATCTACGCGGTTGAAGCCGAGGGCCGGGGCTATCCCGTCTGGTCTCGCAATGTCGGGCGTTTCCAAGTCGAGTGCGCGTTCGTCCCAAAGGCCAAGATCGCCGAGCTCCTCACCACCACGATGGACTACGACCCGTGGTACAGCGACGGCGAGGGCCCCACCATTCCGTGGGCCGAGCGCGGACTTCGACCGACGAGCTTCGCCGTCGAAAGTCCGTCCAATCGGAATCGCTGGCAGCTCCACGACCTCGATCTTCCAAACCGCTGCGGCGGCGCGGGACGTCGCGGTCTTTACCTTGTCGAACTCACCTCCCGCGAGGTCGCCGAGGGACAGGAAGGCGACTACTTCCGCTATCCCTATCGGGTCCTTGGCAACGTGACGAACCTCGGAGTGCTCCTCAAGGCCGGCCCGAGTTCGGGGCTCGTATGGGTCACCCAGCTCTCCGACGGCCAGCCGGTCGCGAACGCCGCGATCAGCGTCTACGCTCCGAACGGCCGTCGGGTGCACGCGGGTCGTACCGACGACCAAGGCATCGCCCGGCTTCCGGGAAGCAGCCGACTCCTCGAACAGCGCGGCCCCGGCGACGCCCAGGACTTCGAAGAGGACTACGGCTACGGCTACTACGATAGCTACCGCAGCCAGCGAATGATCGTTGTCGTCGAAAAGGACAACGACCTCGCCGCGGTCGACGGCAACTGGCAGAACGGCATCCAGATCTGGAACTTTGGGGTGCCTCAAGACACCCGAACCGGGGGAGAGTCGGTCACCCGCGGCTTCATTCTTTCGGACCGCGGCATCTATCGGCCGGGCGAAACCGTGCACTTCAAGGGGTTGGTTCGCGAGGTGTCCGCAGGCGCTCCGCCGAGCGTGCCGCGCGCCCGAAACCTTGTACTCCACATCGAAGACTCGGAAGGCAACGAGCTTTCCCGACGCCGGCTCGAGCTCAACGAGTTTGGTGCCTTCGACTTCAATCATCGACTGAGCCGCGAGGCGCCGCTCGGAGACTACCTCGTTCGGGCCACCGTCGGACGGGAGACCTTTCGCGAACGGTTTGTGGTGCAGGAGTTTCGACCGGCAAGCTTCGAAATCACGCAGGGCGAGGGCGATGCGCCGGTCCTCCGCGAACGGGTGAGCCTCCCGTTCAACGCGAGCTATCTCTTCGGAGCACCGCTCGCGAACGCCGACGCCGAATGGAGCGTCTACCGGCGGCCCAAGTTCCTTCGTTTTCCCGACTATCCGTCCTACAGCTTCGAGGACTGGTCGTCGCTCGACACCGATCGGTTCTGGAGCCGCTACGAAACTTCGGAAAGCTACATCACCGATGGGGTGGCCCGAACCGACGCCCGAGGCAATCTTCGCGTGGCCTTTCAGGACCGGGCCGAGAGCTTTCGCGGACCGCAGGACTATCTCGTCAATGTGAGCGTGACCGACCCGACCGATCAGACGATCAGCAAGCGTTCGGTCATCACCATGCATCCGACGGACCTCTACCTCGGGCTCCACACTCAGGAGTATGTGCAGGCGGTCAATATGCCGTTTTCGGTCAACGCGGTGGCGCTCACGCCGGAAGGCCAGCGGCTCTCGAAACCCGCGACCCTGAGCTATCTCCGGCGCACCCGGGACTGCACCCGGAGCGAAGGTCCTTACGCGTGGTCGAGCTGCGAAAATGTGCTTACTCCGGTGTGGTCGCGCGAGATCCAGCTCTCGGAAGGCGGTGCGCTCACCGAGCGCATCACGCCCGAAGAGCCGGGTGAGTTCATCATCAAGCTCGAAGGCACCGACCGCGAAGGACGCCCCGTCGCCGCTTCGTCGATGGTGTGGATCCTCGGCGAAGGCGAGGCGTTTTGGAGCGGTGACGAGTCGGCTCGAATGAGCCTCATCGCGTCGAAGGAGAGCTACGACATCGGCGACACCGCGCGGCTCATTCCCCAGGCGGACGTGGCCGGGGCCACGGTCCTCATCACCACCGAACGGAGCGGGGTGCTCGACGCTCGGGTCGAAACCCTCGGCACCGGTGTGCAGGCGGTCGAGGTGCCGATCGAAGACGGCCATGCGCCCAATGTGTTCGTCTCCGTGGCCGCGGTGCGCGGTCGGACGTCCGAACGGGACTCGGGGCGGCCGACCTTCGCGCTCGGCCTTGCAAACCTCGAAGTGTCGACCCGGGGCAAGGCCCTCGAGATCGCCATCGAGACCGACAAACAAGACTATCGACCAGGGGAAACCGTGACCGGATCACTCCGCGTCACCCACCTTGGCAATCCAGTCGAAGCCGAGATCGCCCTTTCCGTGGCCGACGAAGGCGTGCTCTCCCTCATCGGCTACCAGACTCCCAACCCGATCTCGTCGTTCTATCGCTCCTGGAGCCTCGGGGTGGAGAACGCAACCAACTGGAACCGAATCGCCCGGTCCCGGCCTCCGCTCGGCTGGGAAGAGGAGGACGGGAGCGATGTCGCGGGGGGCGACGGAGACCGAGTCCGCTCCCGCTTCGTCTCGTCGGCCTATTGGAACCCGAGTCTTCGGACCGACGCCGAGGGGCGGGTCAGCTTTACCTTCGAGGCGCCCGACAACCTGACGGCGTTTCGACTGATGGCCACCGCAGCGGACACCGGCGACCGCTTCGGGTCGGCCGACCAGCGGATTCGAGTTCGAAAGGAGCTGATGATCGCCCCGCTCCTTCCCCGCTTCTTTAACCAGGGCGACCGGATTCAGGCGGGTGTGGTCGTTCACAACTACACCCGGAGCGCGGGCACCGCCGAAGTCACCCTCGTCGATCCGGAGGGCCTCTGGGTGCGAGAGCACACCCAGGAAGTCGAGGTCCCCGCGCGCGGCTCGCGCCGGGTGATGTACTGGGGCCGGGCTTCCGAACACCGGTCTCGGGCCAAACTTCAGTTCCGCGCGACGATGGGGGCCTACGAAGATGCGTTCGAGGAAGAGCTTCCGATTCGGCGGCCGCGCGTGTTCGACCGCGAGCTTCTCGCAAGCGGGGAGCTCACCGAGGCGGGAACCATCGAGGCCGCGCTCGCATGGGAGGATCCGACGATTCCCCGGGATAGCGAGCTTCAGGTCACGGTAGATCGTACGGGCCTCGCCGATCTTTCGCCGAGCCTCGAGTACCTCGTCGGTTACCCCTACGGCTGCCTCGAGCAAACGCTGTCGAAGCTCATTCCGATGTTCGCCGCGCGGGATCTCGCCCGCAGCCTTCGGCTCGATTCGATCCGCGGAAATCGGATGCGCACGTTCATCGAAACCGGCGTGAGCAAAGTGGTGCGTCATCAGCACGGAAACGGACTCTTCAGCTTCTGGCCGTCGACCGATCGGGACGTCCAAGTCAGCGCCTACGCAATGTACGGACTGGTCCTCGCGAAGGAGAACAATGTCCGGGTGCGCCAAGACGTGCTCGACAAAGGCGCCGAGGCTCTCCGAAGCTGGGCCAACGAATCGGGTCGCAATCTCACCGATCCGTCCGAGCTCGGAACGATGGCCATGACCGCGTATATCCTCGCGGCCCTCGATGCGGACGACGCGGGCCTCCGGGCCCGGCTCTTCGAGGCTCGGAGCGCGATGCCGGTCTACGGGCAGGCGTTCCTCGGTCGAGCGCTGGTGGAAAGCGGAGCCCCTTCCGAGCAGGTGACGACCCTCGCCACCGAGCTTGCCGCCCGGGCCCAGGCCGCAGGCGACGGCAAGATCATTCCGGAACGCGACGGCATCTCGTCCTGGTACTCCGGGGACACCAAGGCCACCGCGCTGACCCTTTCGTTCCTTGTCGAGTCGAGCCGCGAGCCCGAACTTGCGCGAGAGCTCCTCGCCGGCCTTCGGGCGACCCGAGGGAGCAGCGGTCGGTGGACGACCACCTACCAAAACGCGTGGGCGCTCTCCGCGTTTGCCGACTATGCGCGAACCCGGACCGCAGGGCCCCTCAATGTCGAGCTCACCGTCGACGGGCGGGCGCTTCGGCGGCGCACCATTCCCGGCGGTCAGGTGTTCCACCTCAGCCGACGGCTAAGCCGGGTGCCGGAGGGAACGCTCGCGCTTCGAACCGACGGGCCGGCGTTCTATTCGGTGCGGCTGGTGCGGGCGCGGCCGCCCACCGAGGCCGACGCGGTGAGCGAGGGCTTCGAGGTGGTTCGTGAGTTCATCGACTACGAAAGCGGCACCCCGATCGAACGCGCCCGGGTCGGTGAGCTCATCAAGGTGAAGGTCACCGTACGCGCTCAGCAGAGCACCGAACACGTTGCCGTGGTCGCGCCGATTCCTTCGGGCACCGAAATCGTCAACACCAGTCTCGAAACTGAGGCAGGGGTTCGGGGGGGTACCTCGTATCGCCATGGGCGCTTCGGCCATGTGGATCTCCGGGACGACCAGGCGGAAGCGTTCGCTACCCGGCTGGGCCAAGAGACCGCCACGTTCGAGTTCCTCGTTCGGGCGACCCGCCGGGGCACCTTCGAGGTGCCGTCCGCCACCGTCGAGGCCATGTACGACCCCACCCGCTACGCCCGTTCGAACCGATCCAGCTTCACCGTGGTTCGATGAGCGCTTGGAACGTTGCAGCATGATTCGTAGTTCGACGCGCCTCCTTCAGCGCACCCTCCGGGTTCTCGAACGGCGCTATCGCTGGGTGGTCGGTGGGTTTTCGATCGCGGTCCTCGCGACCGCTGGCTTTTTCCTGAGCTACCCGTTTGACGAAACCGCCTTCGATCCGGACACCGGTGGTCCGCTCCGGATCACCGACCGGCACGGCACGCTCCTTCGCCAAGTCCCGTCGGACGACGGCCGACCGGGCCGGGAATCTTGGGTGAGGATCGACGAGATCCCGGCGACCGCCATCCTCACTCTGATCGCGTCCGAGGATCAGAACTTCTACGAACACTCCGGCGTCGACCCGGAGGGCCTGGTCCGCGGGCTCTGGCTCACGCTCACCACCGATGGCGTGTACGGAGGTTCGACCCTCACGATGCAGCTTGCGCGAATGATGCATTCGCCGGGCATGGATCGGACGGTGGTGCGCAAGGTCATCGAGATTCGGGCGGCCCTCGGCATTGAGCGACATCTCGAAAAGCGCGACATCCTCGAGCAGTACCTCAACCGTGCCTACTACGGGCGCGGCGCCTATGGCCTCGAAGCGGCGGCGCAGCGATACTTCGGCAAACCGGCGCGCTCCCTCAGCGTGGGCGAAGCCACGTTTCTCTCGGTGATCCCGCGAGGCCCCGCGTTTTACGACCCTATCGACCACCCGGAGCGCGTGTTCGAGCGACGAGCGCACCTGTTTTCGCTCCTCGAAGCCCAGGGCAAGATGAGCGCAGCCGCGATCGCCCGCGCCGAGGCCCAGCCTGTCGAGGCCACGCTTCGGCCCTATCCCTATCGGGCGCCGCATTTTGTGGACTGGGTGCTCGCCGAGCTGCCGGAAGAACATCGGTTGCGGGGCGGCACCGTGGTCAGCACTCTGGACCTTCCGCTTCAGGAGCGACTCGAAGCTCAGACCCGCGAACATGTGGAAGAGCAGCGCCGCTACGGAGTTACCCAGGCCGGCGCGGTGGTCCTCGACACCGAGAGCGGCGCGGTCCGCGCGAGGGTGGGCTCCCGGGACTACCATGCCGCCGATGGCCAGGTGAACATCACGACCTGGCGGCGGCACCCGGGCTCGGCACTCAAGCCGTTCGTGTACGGAGCCGCGATCGAAGCGGGCGCGGCCCCATCGACGGTGGCCTACGATGTGCGCGAAGCTTCGGAGCAGTACCAGGCGCCTGAGACTCCGGAGCACGGTCCGGTCCCGTTCCGGATCGCCCTCGGCAGCTCCTATAACTTCGCCGCGATGCACACCATCGAAGACGTAGGCGTCGAAGCGGTTGCTCACCGGCTGCGCCTCGCCGGCGTCACCGATCTTCCGCGCGGTGCCCGCGCCTACGGTTCGCGGTTGGCGCTCGGCGCTCCCACCGTCCGCCTCGTCGACCTCACCGCCTCCTACCGCTTCACGGTGCGAAGCGGCCGAGTGGTGGGGCCCCATGCGGTCGAACGCATCGAACGTGGAAACCGGCGCGTCTTTTCCCACAGCGGCACCGAGACCCGCGTCTTTTCCGACACCACCGCGTTTCTGGTGATGGACATCCTCGCCGATCCGGAAGCCCGCCGGCCGGTGTTTGGTCACGAGCTCCCAGTGGACCTTCCCTACCCCGTGGTCGCCAAAACCGGCACCGCCGAAGGGTTCTCCGACACCGTCGCGGTGGTCGTGACCAACGAGTACTCCGTGGGCGCATGGGCGGGACGGTTCGACGGGGGAGCCACTCACGGGCGACCCGCGATGTTTACCGCCGGACCGCTCGCTCGCGCGGCGCTCTTGAGTGCGAGCCGGGGTGGACGGCTGAGCCTGCCCTCGGCCCCCTCGGGCCTTACCCACGCCGCCGTGTGTCCGCTCTCGGGCCTTCGGCCGTCGGCGAGCTGCCCCCATCGGCGCCACGACCACTTCGCCGCGGGATCCGTCCCCACCGAAACATGCGACTGGCATCGAGGCGGTCGCCTCCAGTACCCCGACGCGCTCGAGGGGTGGGCTCGCCGGAGTGGGCATTATCTCCGGCAGGCTAGCCTGCTCCACTGAGATGGCGCTTCGCCGTCGACTGTGGTTCGGATGGTTCGCGCTGGCGTTCTTCGCATGCGACGAGCCAGCGGACGCTTCTCCGCCCGAGCCACCGAGCGAATCGCGCCGCTGTGGTCCCCTCCTCCCCGGCATCGAGGGACCGCACGAGACCGCCGAGTACTGGATCGAGCGCGCCCGGACCTTCAGCGATCCGGACGACGTCCTGCTTCGACCGGCCGCGATTCACGTACACAACAAGCGGGTCGCCCACCTCCATGGGGGATTTCTCTCGCCGGCATCCCTCGGCCCTCCCGACGCACTCCTCGCGGACCGACTCGACTCGATGGCCGAAGGAATCGCGAGCGGGGGCCTCGTCGAGGCGAGTGGGGCGCGGCTGCCGCGCCGGGTCCTTTCCCGGGCGCGCGTCCTCGATAGTCTCCGCCTTCAAGAGTCGCATCACGTCGCGCTCGAGGCGGTGCCGGTCCGGTGCGCGCCGATTCCTTTCCCGCTATTTCGCACGCCCGTCGACGAGCGCTTCGACCGGAACCTCTGCAGCACGCTTCGACCCCAGGAACTCGTTCAGGTGCTGGGCCAGGTGAGCGGCGGCATGCTCTACGTTCGGACGGCCCGCGTGGCCGGGTTCATCACCACCGATGCTCCGCTCTCCCCGAGCCTTTCCCCCGAAGAGACTTCGGCGTTTCAAAACGGGCCGTATCGGTTCACCACTCGGTCATCGGACGACGGCGAGGGCGCGCCGTTCGTCTTCCTGCCGGAGCGCAACGGAGAGATCATTGCCGCGACGCCGGAGGGCGCGGCGTCGATCGAGTTCGAAGGCATGTCCACGCGTCGTGACCTCACCCGGCGAAGCTTTCTCGAGACTGCGTTTTCCCTCCTCGGCCAGCCCTACGGCTGGGCGGGAAAGGACGGCTACGACTGCTCGCGCCTGGTGCTGACCGTGGGCGAGACTTTCGGGCTCCGCCTTCCCCGCAACAGCCGCCAACAGGCTCGCGCGGGAACCGAAGAGCAATCCGTATCCCGCGACCTGTCGGACGAAGCGCGCATCGAAGCGTTCGATGCCGCCCTTCGACGCGGCATCGTGCTTCTCGAATTTCCCGGCCACATCATGGTCTACCTCGGCCGGAGCGAGGAAGGCACGCCGATGGTCCTCCACGCGATCGCCGAATACGTCGAAGCCTGTGAGGGTGAGGAACATCTTCGGGAAATCTACCGCGTCGTGGTCAGCGACCTTTCCCTGGGTGAGGAGAGCCACCGCGGCTCCCTCCTTCAGCGCGTCGAGCACGTGGCGGTCCTCGGTCCCTGAATCGAGGAACCTCGAGATTTTCGCCGGAGTCCTCGACCGCGATGTTACCTTCCCGCCGGAGCGTAGATTGGCGGTAGACGACCGGAGGAGTGGAGAGACGGCCGACGCCGACCGTTCG
>JBCCZL010000071.1:0-23948 GCA_039187775.1 Myxococcota bacterium | reverse complement strand
GCTCGACCAATCCGAGATGGCGGGAAAAGAACTCCACTACCTCGTGGTCGGGAGGAGAACCTCCCTCGCGCAGTCGTTCCGCGGTCCATGCCGCAAGGAGGCCGAGGCGACCATCTCCCTCCATGTCGATGCCGTGGCTCTCTGCAGCGGCCCAAATCCCTCGCGCCACATCTGCGCCATGGCGCTCGGCAACGACGGCTTCGCCACTGCCGCTGGTCGAGTAGGCGGAGCGGCTCGGCGCGGGCGCCTCGACGACCTCGGTGGCGGTCGTTCCCTCGAGCAGAGTTCCCTGGTTTCCGCCCCCACACCCGACGACCACAAGGGCCATAGCCAACGTATGGACCGATACCCAGGATCGCGGCGCCGTGTGCAACCAGGCGGAGAGCGAAGCGGCTGGGTACTGCGCGCTTAGCGAGCCCACGGGTCGAGCACCTCCGAGTACATTCGAACCATCATGGGAGTCTGCATCGGCGGTTGCATGGGTGCTTGCATGGGCGTCGAATCCATCATCACCGGGTCCACCATCGCAGTCGGCGTGACCATCGTGGGTCGCATCGTCGGCCGGACCTCGGGACGCGATCGTTCGAGCGCGATGACAATGCTCTCCGGACTGGCCGCGGTCAGCCGCACCATCTCCGGGCCATGATCTCGAAGCCGGATCTCGACGTCGCGGCTCGCTTCACCGGCAGGAAGAGGAAGCGTCACTGGCGTATTGCCAACGATCGCCCCGTCGACGACCACCTGGGCACCTTCAGGCCGCGTGCGAATCTCGACAAGGCGAGGCGGCGTCTCGGCCTCTTCTTCAACCGTCGCATCGGTCGGCGGAGTATCGGTTTGCGCATCGTCGATCGGCTCGAACGGTACCGGCTCAGGAATCATCGTGGGGGGCTCGGGTTCCGGCGGCGCAAACGCGCCGAGCGCATAAGCCGCACCGACCGCACCGCCGCCAAGCAGGAGCAGCGCAACCAGTCCGAGAAACAGCGGCGCCCGGTTCTTGGGTAGATTGAGCGAGGTCGTGTTCAGCCCGGGTCGCTCGCTGTTCGAGGGCGGCTCGAGAGCGTCGGCCAGTCCGGCGCCCGCGGCGAGGGTGGATCGGGAGGGTCGCACCGATCCGCCGCGAACCACCGTTTCGATGTCCTCGACCATCTCCTGCATCGTCTGGTAGCGGTCTTCGGGCTTCTTCGAGAGCGCCCGCAGAATCACCGACTCGAGCGCACCCAACTCCGCGTTCCCCTGGCTCGGGGGCGTGGGAGGTTCGAACATGTGTTTCGAGAGGATGCCCATGAACGTGTCCGCATCGAACGGAACGCGCCCGGTAAACATCTCGTACATGATCACGCCGAGGGCATAGATGTCGGTGCGCGAGTCGACGGGCTGACCCGCCGCCTGCTCTGGAGACATGTAGTGAGGCGTTCCGAACACCATTCCCGTCTTCGTCAGCTTGCTGCCGGCGCCGCCCACCTTCGCGATGCCAAAATCCAGAACCTTCACGAAGAGAGGATTCTGACCTCGCGCAATCAGGAACACGTTGTCGGGCTTGAGATCGCGATGAACGATGCCTCGCTGATGCGCAGCCCCGAGCGCGGAGGCGATCTGAATCACGATCTGGATCGCGTCGTGATTGGGGACCGCTCCCCCCTTTGCCACCATGTCGCTCAACGGCTGACCGTCGAGATGCTCCATCACGAAGTACGCGGTGCCGTCGGGAAGCGAACCAAAGTCGCTGATGTCGATGATGTTCTCATGACCGATCGAAGTCGCCGCCCTCGCTTCCTGAACGAAACGCTCCACCACCCCCTCGTCCTTGGAGCTGTCTCCGCGGAGCACCTTGATCGCGAGCTTCTTGTTGAGAACGGTGTGGGTGGCCAGGTAGACGATGCCCATCCCGCCTTCGCCGATCGGCTTCTCCAAGCGGTACCGGCCCTCCACTACTTGCCCGATCAGCGGGTCCTTCTCTTCGCCAACCGCTTCATCGATCTCCAGGGTGCCGACGCCGTCGTGGGGACAGAATCGGACCTCGTTCGAAAACCGTGCTCCGCAGGTCGGGCAGTAACGCATGAACGTGGCTCGCTATTCGCTTCCGTCGGCGTCGCTCGCATCCGCATCGGCGTCCGGGGAGGCGTCGAGGGGCGGCTGACAGATGCCCCCACGACACTCGAGGACGCCCGGACACTCTCGAGTTCGAGTGCACGGGTCTCCGACATCGCGGTTCTCCGAGTCGACGCCGCAGCTGTCGGCTCCGCCGAGGATCAGCAGAAGAGCGACCGCGGTCAGGATTCTGAACGCCGGTCGCTCCACGAACCGCCCCGGAAGCAAAGAGCGAAGGAGCGGGGACAAATCACGAACCCATTGCGGTCCCGCAGTTGAGGCAGAACTTCGCGCCGGGCGGGTTCTCGTGCCCGCAGGCGGCACAGTACTTCGGCGTCGGCGTCAAGTTCGCTCCACAGTTCATACAGAACTTCGCGCCGCTAGGGTTAGGGGCATCGCATTCAGGACAGATCGCGAGATTCGCCGCAGCCTGCGGCGGAGAGCCCTGCGGCGGAGAGCCCTGCGGCGGAGAGCCCTGCGGCGGAGAGCCCTGCGGCGGGGCCTGATGTGGCGGCGGCTGGTTCGCGTTGTGCATGCCCTGATTCATCATGTTGGCCATGCCCATGCCGACGCCGAACCCTGCGCCGGCCATCATGTTGCCACCGCCTTCGCCACCACCGCCACCTTCGGCCATGCCCTTGCCGGCACCGATCATCGCCTGACCGGCCGCGTAGTTCTGGTAGTTGCCGCCGGCGAGGTCGTTCACGTAACGCGACTGATCCTGGAAGTTCTGGTCGAGCTCGAACTGACGCTGCTGGGCTTCCGCCTGCGCTTGCGCGATTCCGATCTTGGCCTTTCGGGCCGCGCGCTTCGCGGCACCGATCTCGGCCTGTGCCTCCTTGAGGGTCGCTTCGTCCTCTTCGTTGAGGTTGATTTTGAAATTGCCGACCTGAAGGATTTGAATGCCGATCTCGTTCAAATCCGGGGCTCGCTGCTTGAACATCTCGGCGAGCTGAGACTGCATCGGCATGATCTGAAGGAGGCTCTTTTCCTGAGCCACACAGACCTCACCGACCACGGTCTTGATGCTGTTCATGAAGAGGCCCTTGATCCATTGGGCCTGCTCTTCCGGGGTGGTCGCGCGAATCCCGAGGTACTTGACGATCAGCGCCTCAGGATTGGTGACCTGGAAGCTGAACGTGCCGAAGATCCGGGGGGTGACCATCTCGCCGAGGAGCGGATCCTCGATGTAGCCAAGCTCGCCACCGAAGGGCACGTTGTAGATCGGACGCATCGTGACGAAGAACAAGTCCGTCACGAACACGTTTCCGCCGGTGAAGTTATCCACCAGGTTGCTGAGGAACGGGATGTTCTGGGCGCTCAGAGTGTGCCGCTGCCCCGCGCCCGCAGTCCGAAGTGTTCCCACGATCGAACCATCGCGGAAGAAGACCGCGGCCTCGTCCGCGTCCACCGTGAGCTGAGACCAATGGGGAACAGTTGCGTCGGGATGCTTGTAGACCAGGAGATCTTTCTTGTCGTCCGGTCGAGCAATCATCATCTCCTGCACGCCCGACTTCACAAAATCCATGATCCCCATCCAGTCTCTCCTTCCAGGCCCCTTGCTTGTCGCGGGCCGCAACGCATCATTCATGCGTACGTCTGATTCAGGATAAGCATCCCTATCCCCGCTGGCTACGCCCACCATGTGTTTTTTTGCCTACCGTTCCAATGACTTCAACCGGAAGGGAACGTCGACGGTCGGCGGCTGTCTAGAAGCCATGGGATTTGTTGTGGCCGTCGTCACCTCACTGTTGGTCACCTCTCTGGCAGCGGCGCAAGACGGGTTGACCGAAGTGGGCAACGACTCGGCCGATCCCATCGGGGTGGAGAACCAAGCGGGTCTGGGAAGCATCGGCAACTACGAAGCGCCGGCACCGCCCGCGGACCAGCCCCCCGAGCCCCCGGCGGTTCGCCCACGGGAAGGTGCGGTGCTCACCGCGATCAGCGGCGTACGCGAAACCGACCATCGGGTGAGCATCGATCTCTACGCGGGTCTCGCGGAGGTCGACATCGAGCTCCACTTTCAGAGCCAGGCGCGCCACCCCGCCGAGCTTCTCTATCGGGTTCCGCTGCCAGTGGACGCGCGCGTGGCAAACCTCGAGGTGTGTCGGGGAGAAGCGTGCCGTCGTGGGCTGGAAGACCCCGACGGCCAATCGCGTGCGGGCTATCTCGATGCGCTTCAAGCGCGGCCGTCGCTCGACGAAGCGTCGGAGGCCGCGCCGATCGCGTACCTCCGCCGGTTTGAAGACGAGGCCGGCACCGCGGCAACCCTCCGAGTCGCTCCGATTCGACGCGGGGAGGACGTCGTCGTCCGCATTGGGTACGTCGCCCCCGCACCGATCCGTGGTGGCGTCGCGCGATTCACTCTTCCGGCACGCGGGTCGGACGCCCGGGCCCGCGCCGGACATATTCGAGTGAGTTCGGCGATGCTTCAGCAGATCGCGATCAACGGTTCCGCCGCCGAGGGCACCGTCGAAATCGATCCCTGGTTCGAGGCCGAAGTCACCGCCCGCCTGTCCCCGGGGACGCCGGCCCAAACCACCATCGTCGAAGTCCCCTGCCCCGGCCCACCCCGAACGCGCACTCGCTGCAGCCGCACCCACACCGTGAGCGGCACCGCCGCGAGCGCTCCGCTCGACCTCGTGCTGCTCCTCGACGCGAGCGCGTCGACGGAAGGGCCAACCCGGGGACGCATGGGCGCCGCGATCGCCGCACTGCTGGCTACGGCCCCACCCGGAAGCCGGGTCCGTGCGGTCGCGTTCGGTTCGCGCGCGGAAGTGGTGCTCGAGGAGCCGACCTCGGTGGCCGATGCACCGATCGTCCCGCTCACCCGCGCGGCGACCCACGGAATGGGACCGGCAACTCGCCTCCGCCCGGCATGGCAAGTGGCCCGTCGTTGGCTTGACGGTGCCTCCCGGCCGCGCGTCGTGCTGCTCGGCGATGGCTCGGCAAACGACGACGCGGATACGGAGGCGGTCTTCCGTGAAGCGGCGCGGGGGGGGATTCCTTTCCATGTCATAAATCTCGCGGACGGGCCGACGCACCGTCCGCTTCGGTCGCACGCCGAGCGCACGGGCGGACTGGTGGTGGATGCGGGAACCGACGCGGAGCGAAGTATCCGAGGTCGGGGGGCTGCCTCGCTCGAAGAGCGGCTCGGGGCACTCTTCGCTCCGGCCCGGGGACGATTGTTTGTCGGACGCTCGCTCATCGGCAATCTTCGCGCGGGCGAAGAACTGGTCTGGGAGGGCGAGTCTCGCGGCCGCGCGCGCGTTCGTGGCGGGGGACCGGTGACCCGCCGGGCGGGTTTGTTCCGGCTTCCATCGATGCCGAGAGCGGTGGGGTTCTTTGCCGGCGACCGCGGCGCCAGCAACGGCTGCGGCGCCGCCCCGCCCCCGCATCACGTAGCGGGGATCAGCACCGATGCGGCGCCCGTCGCGATCGCCCGCCGCCGAGACTGCAGCCCTCCGGTGGCTCCCCCGCCCGCCCCCGCCGCGGGGGCCGGGGTGCCGGCGGAGACCGTCCTCGCGATGCTTCGCCGCCGCATCGTCCCGCAGGCCCGTGCATGCTTTCGTCGCGACCGAGCGGGCCGGGTCGACTACTCGGTTCGCGCGGCGTACGTGCTCGAGCTCGAGCGACGGGAGGTCGCCGCGGCGGCGGTCGAGGGTGAGTTCGGCGAAGAGCTCCGAACCTGTCTTGAAGCCACGATCGATACGCTTCACATTCCCCACTTCGACGGCCGGGTCGTGCTTCGCTACCCCGTGTACACGATGCGGGAAGCACCGCCGCCCACCATCGAGCTCCGAGACGATGTATCGGAGCAGGTGGATACTCAGTTTCAGCGCCAGGACTGGCGAAGTCTTCGCCGTACTCTTCGGTAACCTGGTCGCCTTCGGAGGAACGGATGGCCTATGATGCGGCAATGCCGACGTTCGTCCCGGCCTCTTTGCTCACGATGGGTCTGTGCGTGCTCACCGCGACGTTCAGCGGCACGCCCGCTCGGGCCTGCGCTCCCGCGCCCCCGCTTGGAGGCAACGTTTCGGTGGCCGACGAAGATGCACTGATCGTGTGGGAGGCCGACTCGAAGACCCAGCATTTCATCCGGCGAGCCAGCTTTCAGGCCGACGTGGACGACTTTGGCTTCATCGTGCCGACGCCGGGGGCTCCAAGCCTCCACGAAGTGGATAGCCGCATTTTTGACCGCCTCGGACGGCACATCGAGCCCGAGGTCGTCTACGAACCTTCGTACGTGTTTGGAACCTGCTGCACCGCCCCATTCATGCTCATGTCTGGGGCCGCGGTCGAATCGGCACCGCGCATCGCGAGCGCGGGAGTGGAGGTACTGCTCGAAGATCGAGTGGCCGGAATGGATGCGGTGGTGCTTGCCGCGAATCGCCCGGAGGAGCTGAGCGCCTGGCTTTCGGAGCACGGCTACGCCACCCGCCCAGCGCTCACCGCGTGGCTTGCGCCCTACGTCGAACAGGGCTGGAAGATCACCGCGTTCAAGGTGGCCAAGGGCTCGGCGGGACCGCGGGTGGGAATGGATGCGGTGCGAATGACCTTCTCGGCCGAGCGACCATTCTATCCATACCGCGAGCCACCGGACGAAGCGGGGACGCCAGGGCGCCTTCTCCGGGTCTATCTCGTCTCCGAGGAACGCATGGAGGGACGAGTCGAAGGTGTGGCGGATTCTTTTGCGGATGTTCCGTTTTCTGCGCCCAGCGACGAACTCGAAGAAGCGCTTCAGGATCTTGGGGTCGAGCTTCCACCGACGCTGTGGCTAACCGCGTTCGAGGACCGCTCCACCGAGCGACCGTTCGCCGATGTGTTCTTTCGCCGGAGTGACCAGGGCGAAGTGCGACCCGATCCGATTGTGATCGAACGGGGCACGACCTTCATTCCCCTTCCGGTCGAGCCACTGGTGCTCGGGGCGGTCGGCTTCTTCTTCTGGCGATACCGAAAGCGAAAGCATCAGTAGCGCCGGCATTCCACTCAGGGGCTTCGCGTCGGTGATTACTGCCGGAGCCGCGCAAAGCTCTTCCGAAGCGCCTCGTCGTCGCCGTGAATCGCTTGGCACTCGGCGATGAGCGCGCCCACTTCGGCTCGACTGATCTTGACCGCCCGTTCTGGCATGAGCTGGGCGTTGTTGTTTCGGGCGAGATGCAGCGTTCGCACCGCCATCCAGATCGGGAGGAGACAGAACAGCCGAATCCCGCTCGCGGTGTGGGGGATCCCGAGCGTGTAGCGGAACGCGCCGTCGAGAGCCCGGGACGCGCGGTCGAACACCGGTCCAAGCGCCGCGTGTACCCGGTCGGCGTGCGCAACGCGGGTGAGGTCCGCCGGTCCAAGATCGTGGCGCTCAAGGATGCTCCGCGGGATATAGGAGACCCCCCGACGCCCGTCGTCGGTCAGGTCCTTGAGGATGTTGGTCAGCTGAAGCCCTAGGCCGAACTCTTCGGCATCGTCTTCGAGGATCTGCCGCGCTTCGAGTCGCGGGCCGAGTTCGTCGACAAAGAGCTCGGTGAGCAAGCGGCCCACCGTTCCCGCCACGAAGTAGCAGTAGCGCTCGAGGTCGCTCATGGTGAGGAGGACCCGGGGTCCCTTCGGCTCGAGGAACGCGTCGCGTTGGAGATAGAGATTCATCCCGCGGACCATCTCGCCCACCCAGCGAAGGGTCGCGGTCTGATGGAGGGTGGGTTGTTCTCGAAGCACGTTGGCGACGTCCGCGAGCCGTCGACACAGGACATGCTCGGGCGAAGGTCCAGGGAACGCCGCTCGAAATGCGCGGCTCGCCGCGTCTTCATCGCTCGCGGGACGGGCATCGGAGTGGAGGAACGTAAGGAGCTGGGCGAAGAGCTCACTCCGATCGCTCGGCGTCAGGTTCTCATCATCCTCGATGGTGTCCGCCGCTCGACAGAGCAGGTATCCGCAGGTCACCGTGGGTACGAGCGACCTCGGCAGAAGCTCGATGGGTCTCGAAAACGTCCGCGAGACATCGCGGAGGGCGGCTTGGCAATACGCCCAGGAACTGGCGGTGCTCACGGCTCCTCACCCGGACGCAAGCCCGTCCTGCGCTGTTTTTCGGCGCCCACGCCAGCAGTCTAGCAAGCTGCTCTACGGAACGTGTTTTGTAGTTTTGCAGCCGCGGGTGGGTAGAGATCGTCTGCGGAAACAAGAGAAACCGCAGAAGCCGACGGCCCGCGAGCAGCTCCACATCGGCGGCGACGCTTGGAAGGACGCGCTCAGCTATCTGGGTCCACCCACGGTCTTTTGGAGCAGCCGGCTACACGAAGAAATCGGGGAGGAGTTCCGCTCCCGGGGTGACCGAGTACTTATCGAGGTCGGTCACGCCCGCTTCGGTGAGCACCTCATCGTCGATGCAGAAGTTTCCGGTGAACTCCTTCGACGGCTTGGTGAGGATCGCGTGAGCCGCGTCGGCCATGATGTCCGGGGTGCGGCAGCGGGCCACCGAGGACTCGCCGCCGAGAAGATTGCGAACCGCAGCGGTATCGATCGCCGTCCGAGGCCAAAGCGCGTTCGCGGCAATACCCATCCCGGCGAGTTCGCCGCCCCAGCCGAGGATGCACATGCTCATCCCGAACTTCGCCATGGTGTAGGCCACATGCGGGGCGAACCAACGCTGCTCCATGTTGAGGGGGGGTGAGATGTTGAGAATGTGCGGGTTGTCGGCCTTCTTGAGATGAGGAATGCACACCTGGCCGCAGAGGAACGATCCCCGAGTGTTGACATGGTGCATGAGGTCATAACGCTTCATCGGCGTTTCCACCGTGCCGGTGAGCATGATCGCGCTTGCGTTGTTGACGAGGATGTCGATGCCGCCGAACGTCTCCGCGGCCTTATCGACCGCCGCACGGACCTGGTCTTCAAAGCGGATGTCGACCACACACGGAAGCGCCTTGCCCCCCGCCGCTTCGATCTCTTCGGCCGCGGTGAACACCGTCCCGGGAAGCTTCGGGTGCGGCTCGGCGGTCTTTGCGACGATCACGACATTGGCGCCGTCCTTCGCTGCGCGCAGTGCGATCGCCTTCCCGATGCCTCGGCTCGCGCCAGTGATGAAAAGGGTCTTGTCCTTGAGATCGGTCATCTATTGCTCCCGCTTCAGGTCAAGCCCTGCGACCTTGAGGGCTCTTGCCTTCACGTCAAAATGCGAGGGAGGAATAGACCACCGATCCCCAGCCAGAACAAGGCCCGAGAGCGATTTCAGCAAAGCGCGCGACTCGAAGAACGCTAGAGCTTGCTCGACGTGAGGCTCTTGTTTTCGTCGTCGCTCAGGTGGATCCCGCACTCCCGCTTCTGGCCGAGGAGGCGGCCTTCCCGCGGGTCCTGCCCGGGCAGGGTGGGGAGCGTCGAATGCGTATCGCCGATCGACCGGTACCCCTGCTCGACCAGGGGGTGAAGGGGAAGGTCGTGCGCATCGAGGTACGCGTCGATGTCTTCCTGACGCCAATGGAGAATCGGATGCACCTTGTAGCGTCCGCCCTGCATGGTCACGCGGTCGAGGCCGGCCCGATGCTCGGTTTGATTGGCCCGGAGCCCGGCGAGCCAGCCCACCGCCCCAAGCTCCCTAAGGGCGCGCTGCATCGGCTCGACCTTGTTGATGCGAAGATATTCGGCGACGCCTTCTTCGCCCTGCTCCCAGAGCCGACCGTAGAGCGCTTCCTGATGGGCCGCGGTGAGTTTGGGCGAGAACACCCGAAGATCGAGGCGGAGTCGCTCGGAGAGGTCGTGCGCAAACCGATACGTCTCGGGAAAGAGGTGGCCAGTGTCGATGAAGATCACCGGAGTTCCCGGCGCGTGCTGACTGACCAGGTGGAGCATCACCGCCGATTGGGCGCCAAAGCTCGAACTGAGGACAAGCCTCGGCCCGAAGGTATCCGCCGCCCAGCGGGTCGCCTCCGCGGCCGATGCCTCGGCAAGCTCTCGGTTCGCTTCCTCGAGCTCGACCTCCCGGCTTGTCGCGACCTCGCTCGATCGCCCGTCCAGCGCGCCCGCGGAGTCCGAGAGAGATTCGATGGCTTCAGCTCCTTGCATCGTCCTGCTCCGTGGACGACTCCGCCTCGTCGGCTGCGCGGCGGTAAATCGGCCGCGCCTCGTCGACGGCCGCCTGGTAGGTCACGCTGAACTCTTCGAGCGCGATCAGCGCTTCGTCGAGGTTCTGGTCCTCGCGGAGCGCGAAGCTATTGAAGCCACAGCGGGCCATGTAGAAAAGCTGATCGCGGAGGACGTCTCCCACCGCCCGAAGCTCTCCCGAGTAGCCCGCATTCTCCCGAAGCAGCCGCGCCGTCGAGTAACCACGCCCGTCGGTGAACTTGGGGAACTCGAGGGCCAGCAACGAGACCTCGTCGAGAATCGGACGGAGCGCCTCGAGTTCCGTGTGGCCAGGAACCACCACGCCCACGTTCCCGCGTCGGGCGCGAAGGGCGTCGCCTTCTGACAGAAAGCGAGCCAGCGATACCAGCACGTCACCGTCGGGAAGGGCCGCGTCATCGTCCACGCGCTGAAAGCTGTCCTCCACGACCGTTGGGGCATCGGCGAGCTGAATGATCTTACGCGCCATACACCGCCTCCTTGAACGGCGCCGGTCCGACCCGACGATAGGCTTCGATGAACGGCTCTTCGGGACCGGTCCGAAGCTCGAGGTACGTGACGAGAACCTTTTCCACTGCGTCGGTGACCTCTTCATGAAGGAGCGCTTTGCCCAAGATCTTGCCGAGCGATGCGTTTTCGTCAGCCGAGCCGCCGAGCATCAGCTGGTAGAACTCGGTCCCCTGTTTATCGATCCCGAGGATCCCGATATTGCCGACGTGGTGGTGGCCGCAGGCGTTGATGCAGCCAGAGATATTGAGAGTCAGCGCTCCGAGCTCGTAGCTCTTATCGAGGTCGGAAAACCGCTGCTGGAGTTCCTGCGCCACGCTGATCGAGCGGGCGTTGGCAAGGTTGCAGTAGTCAAGACCCGGACACGCGATGATGTCGGTCACCGTCTCGAAGTTGGGCGTCGCAAGACCCAGCGGCACGAGCTCTCGATGAAGGGCAACCAGGTCCTTTAGCCGGACGTCGGTGAGCACCAGGTTCTGTCGATGGGTGACCACCAGCCGGCCGAAGCTGTAGCGGTCCGCGATCGCTGCGATCGCGTCCATCTGGTCCGCGGTGACGTCTCCCGGAGGGAGATCCTTCGACTTCAGCGAGAGGGTGACGATCGCGTAGCCGGGCACCCGGTGTTCGACGACATTGTGTTCAAACCAGCGAGCGAAGGACCGATCCTTCTGAAGAAGCGCGCCCTTCACCAGCGTGTCGCCGTTCTGAAGCTTCTCGTAGTCGGGGGCGGTAAAGAACCCCTTCATCCGATCGATCTCTGCCGCCGGCAGCTCCATCTCGCTCCGCGGCAGCGCTTCCCATGCCTCTTCCACGAGCTGGGCGAACTTCTCCGCCCCGGTGCTCTTGACGAGAATTTTGATCCGGGCTTTGTACTTATTGTCCCGGCGACCAAGCCGGTTGTACACGCGGAGAATCGCTTCGAGATAGGACAGGAGGTGCCGCTTCGGGAGGAAGCTGCGGATCTCGGCTGCGAGCACCGGGGTTCGACCTTGCCCCCCGCCGACAAAGACCTGAAACCCAACCTCGCCTTCCTCGTTCTTCACCAGCCGAAGGCCGATGTCATGGACGGCGATCGCGGCTCGGTCCTGTTCGGCGCCGGTCACCGCGATCTTGAACTTGCGCGGCAGAAACGCGAACTCGGGATGAAAGGTCGACCACTGACGAATGAGCTCGCAGTAGGGTCGCGGGTCCTCGAGTTCGTCCTTGGCCACGCCGGCGAACGGGTCACTGGTGGTGTTTCGAATGCAGTTCCCGCTCGTCTGGATCGCATGCATCTCAACCTCGGCAAGATCCGCCAAGATCTTCGGCACGTCCTCGAGCTTCGGCCAGTTGTATTGAATGTTCTGCCGCGTGCTGAAATGGGCGTAACCGCGGTCGTACTTTCGCGCGACTTCGGCAAGAGCCCGGAGCTGTTGGGAAGAGAGCAATCCATAAGGGATCGCGACGCGCAGCATGTACGCGTGAAGCTGCATGTAGAGACCGTTTTGAAGCCGGAGCGGCTTGAAGTCGTTCTCGTCGAGGGTGCCCGCGACCCGTCGTTCGACCTGGCCTTTGAACTGATGGGCCCGTTCTCGGACGAGGGTCAGATCTTGCTCGCTGTACTGGTACATGCCCCGAATCTCCTACTCCACGTAGCCAAATCGGCGGAGCACCGCGTCGCCGCCGGCGGCGCGGATCGTCTCGCGCGTCGATAGCTCCAACCCACCGTCGTCGGTTGCGGCGATCGCGATTCCGTAGGGGTCGCAGACATCGACCTGCTGAGTCCGAGCCCACGCGAGAAGGGACTCCCGCTCGGCTTCTCCGACCTGGTGGCCGTCTTCGATTCGAGCCGTCCAGCGCCGCTCTGGATCCAGGTAAACCACCGCACCATCCGCCGTGCGGTTCGCGGTGACGACGAACAAGTCGCTCATCCTACATCTCCCATCGGAATACTCGGCAATTACTGCGACATCGGCCGCCAGATCGCAACCCAGCGGGCCAGAAAAGCGGGAGATACGCGAAAAAGCCCCGCAGTTCCAGAGGAATGCGAGGCCTTATTTCCGACTCAAAAAGTCAACTTTGGGCTACATCGGGCCCATCGGACCTTCGATCCGCGGCGGTACGAGGAAGTAGACCCGCCGAGCGTCGAGCGGCGAGCCGTCGCCAAACACCGTGATGGTCGCCTGGAACACCTGCGGTGACGGGGTCTCCATGACCGTGGTGTTCATCAACGGCACCACATCCCAGCACACCGGAGTGCCGGGCGTCAGCGCGGAGAAGGCATCGTCCCGGGTGTCGCCGTCGGTGTCCTCTCGGGGCATCACGTCGGTACACCCGGCCTCGGTGACATTCACCTCGAGGTAATCGATGAACTGCAGGGCGTCCCCGGCGTCGTCGGGCTCGTCGGTGGCACCGATCGTGACGCGAAGCGGGACCCCTTCGACGACGGTGTTGATCGCATTGGTCACCGTGCCGCTCACGCTGGCGTTCATGCCGTCAAAGACGAGCGGACGCCCCATCGCGTCCACCGAGCTGGTGTTCGTCGACAGCGTCTCGAGGGCCATGCGCCACGTGGTGTTGGTCCCGCTCCAGACGCCGATCGTCCGAATGCCGTGCAGGTTCATCGCGGCGGTCGCCTCCGCGAGGGTTCCCCCATCGCTGTCTTCGTCGGTGAAGATGACCAGGATCTTGACTGCCTCTTCGCGATAGTTCGGGCAGCCGACGAACCCCATGCCCTTGGCGGAGCATCCGTTGCAGCTCGTCCCCGACGCGGGGTCGCCCACGCACTCGACCGCTTGGTAGAGATTCTCGGTTCCCGGATCGGTAGCGCGAATCGAGTTCATCCCGGTCCGAGTCACCGCCGGATCCGGCTGGAGGTCGGTCACGTGAATGAACGTCCGCTCGTACTCGCCGGCGCCGCTCCATGGACTCGCGACGCAGCTGCTCGCGGTGGGGTCTTCGGTGCACCGGCCGTTGAGGGAGCACACGCCATCGATCCCCCCGGGGCCGGTTCCCACGCACTCCGAGTCGACCATGCAGGCGACTCCGAAATCATCGCAGGTCAGATCGCGAAGCGTGTTCTCCACGCTCGTCTGCATCGCGCTGATTTCGGCCGCCATCGACGTCGATGTGTCGAACATGAAGTAGATGTCGGCAAACTGGATGCTCGTGCGGAACTGCAGCGTGTCACGGGTCGGTTCCGGCATCATCTCGAAGGGCACGAGGAACACGAAGTCGCCCCGGGTCCGCGGGCTGTCCATCGCGTCCGCGGGGTTCGTCCCTGCCGCGAACTCGATAAGGTCCGTCACTCCATCCATGTCGGTGTCCGCATCGATGCGGGACGAGCCGAAGTCGCGCTCGTCGCTGTCGCTCAACCCGTCACCGTCGGAGTCGAGATCCCGGAAATCCGGCACGCCATCGCCGTCGGTGTCGACCGGCGCGGTCATGAGATCCGCGTCCCCCGCTTCGTCGATGTCGAGGAACCCGTCGTTGTCCGAGTCGGTGTCGGCAAGGTCGACGGTTCCATCGAGGTCCGTATCGGTCATCCGCGGCCCCTCATGGCCGTCGAGAATCATGTCGTCGTCCGAGTCCGGGTCGAGATAGTCCGGGGTTCCGTCACCATTGCTGTCGAACGGAGTGTCCGGCGCGGCGCCGATCTCCTCGATGTCCGGAAGGAAATCTCCGTCGTTGTCGAGGTCGGCAAAGTCGGGCGTCCCGTCGCCGTCGATGTCGCCTGCGCCTTCCCGAATGTCGAGCACGCCGTTGTTGTCCGAGTCGGGGTCGCGGAAGTTCGGAATGCCGTCGCTATCGGAGTCGTTCGGCGGGGTTTGCACATCCGTGTCGAAGACTTCCTCGCTGTCCGGGATCGAATCGTCATCGGAATCGAGGTCCATGTAGTCCGGGGTTCCATCGCCGTCGGTATCTACGTCACCGCGCCGATCCTCGTCCTGGTCCGCGATGTTGTCGCCGTCCGTATCGGTCGGATCGACTCGCATCGTCTGCGCGTCCGAACCTCCGTCGTTGTCCCCCGTACCACCCGGTCGACGCCCCGCATCGGGCGAACATGCGAGCGGCGTCGCCACCGCAAGACAGAGAAGCAGAAACCTAAGCAATCCAATCCGCATCGACGTGACTCCTCACCACTTCCCGCTACATCGGCCGCAGCGAGCCCGTTTCAGAAGAATAGTACAGAATATCTCTCCGATCACTGACCTCCCCGACGTACTCTGATGTAGGACATGCCCGACCGCCTCGCGACGCTGGACATCGACATCGCCACGCTCCTCGTAGAGCTCGCGGAGAAGATGGGCCTGATCGCGGCGGCCGCGGTGGTGGCCGTTCTGATTCCGCAGCTCCGCAACCGGGTGCTCGGAGTCGGCCGGCGTCGCGACAAACTCATGGTGCTGGCTCTCGGTCTGGCCTTGTCTCTGTGGGGAGCGGTCCTAGGCCCCGAAGTGCTCGGTGAACACCTGAACGTGCGGGCCATCGGGATCCTCATCGCGGGCATTCTCGCCGGCTGGAAAACCGGCGCCCTGACCGGGCTCGGTGCCGGCCTTTTCTATGCGTCTCGGGTCGACCCGGAGACTGCCCCTTGGGTCCTCGCCGGTTCGGTGATCGACGGCGTCCTCGCCGGCCTCGTGCGGGAACGTCGTCCGCAGTGGTTCGAGGGATTCCGCACCTTCTTTACCGCCGCGGCGGTGCAGCTCGTGCATCTTGTGGTGGTCGGAGTGGGCCTCTTCGCGGTAGGCCACGCGTCGCGCTATCTCCCGGCCTGGCCCGCCCACCTGGTGAAACTCCTCGTCAATGCCGCGGGCGTCACGCTCTTCGTGCTGGTCCTTCGCCAGATCGTGTCGGCCCAGCAGAACGCGGTGGCCCTCGTGGAGGCCCGCGCCACCGCCAACCGGGCGGCCCTCGAAGCCCTCCGACGACGTCTCGAACCTCACTTTCTCTTCAACGCGTTCAATACGCTTCGAGCCACCATTCGAACCGATCCCGGGCGGGCTCGAGAGATGGTCAACGACCTTTCCGACCTGTACCGCTATCTCCTCTCCCACCCCGAGGACGCGTCCCTTCGAGAGGAGCTGAATCATGCGGTGGCGTACCTCGCCATCGAACGGGCTCGCCTTGGCGACGACCGGCTCGCCCTGGAACAGGACATCGCGCCCGAACACCTCGACCACCGGGTTCCCGCCCTCCTTCTCCAACCCCTCGTAGAAAACGCCGTCAAACACGGGATCGGCGCCCACGAAGGCAACGGCAAGATTCGCATCGGGTCGGAACTCGACGGGGACTGCCTGGTGATCCGAATCCAGAATCGTTCGGAGGGGAAGTGCATCGGGCCAACCGAGCCGGGGAGCGGAACCGCGCTCGACACGCTTCGCAAACGGCTCGAGAAGATCTACGGCGGCAAGGCCAGCCTCACCCTGGAGATCGAGCATCAGCGGGCCGAAGCCATCGTGCGAATGCCTCAGCGGTCGATGCCCGAAGACCACCGAAGAAGGAGCAGCGCAGCATGAGTGTCCCCCGACTCCGAGCCCTCGTCGTCGACGACGAACCGCTGGCCCGGGACGAACTGACGTTCCTCCTCAACGAAACGGAAGAAGCCGAGGTGGTGGCCCAGGCAAAGGACGCCGAGGAAGCGCTCGCCCTGGCGAGTGAACACGCGATCGACGTGGTCTTCGTCGACCTCCGCATGCCGGGACCAGACGGCATCGCGGTCGCCGAGGCGATCCTGCGTCGCCACGAGGGTGTGGCGGTCGTGGTGGTCAGCGCTCACGACGACGGCGCCCTCCGCGCTTTCGAGGCGAGCGTGACGGATTATCTGCTGAAGCCAGTCCGGCTCGAGCGGCTTCGTCGATCCCTCGACCGGGTGCGGCGCCAAATCGAGGCGCGCGGCGGGCGACCCGGGGAAGAACCGCTGACCCGGCTTGCCGTGCGGCGCAAGAATGGGTTCGTGGTGCTCGACGTCCAAGACGTGGTGTACTTCGAGATGCGGGACGAACTGGTGTGGGCAGTGACCGAGGACGACCGGTTCGCGCTCGACCTTACCCTGAGCTCCGTCGAGCAGCGCTTGCCGGAAGGGTTCTTTCGTTCGCATCGGGGAGCGCTCGTGCGCCTCGACCGCATTCGTACCATCGAGCCAGCCGGCTCGGGGACCTACGAGCTTCTTCTCCGGCATCCCGACTCTCCCCGCGTACCGCTGGCTCGCGAGCGAGCCCGGACGCTTCGAACGTTGATTCCCGTGGCGGGATAACGCCCGACGCGCCGCGGAACCTCCGCCCCGCCGTAGTGTCCAAGAGGGCTAGCGCGATGAACGTTCGGGTTGCACGCTCACTTTTGCTTTCGATCCTCGCGGTGATTCCGGTAGCGAGTACGCCCCCGATCGCCTCCGCGCAGACCGAGGATCCGTCGAGCTGTCTCGCGGCAAGGGCCGACATCGCCGAGCTTCGAGACGAGGTCGAACGCACCCTCGAATCCGCCGAATGGAACGAAGGTGCCCCCGAGTTCCAACGCCTCGTCGAACGGCGGGCTCCCGAGGTCCGGCAGATGTTCCTTCGCCGCGACTTCGACCGGGAGACCCGAACGGAGGCTCTGTCGCTCCTCGTCGAACTCAACCACGAGTCCTCCGCATCGATGTTTCGAACGATGTTGCGCCGCCACAACTGCCCCCCACCCTGGACCGCGCTCGCCGCCCGGGGCGCGGCCCTTCAAGGCACCCTTGAAGACGTCGCGGCTCTCGACGCCGCATTCGTCGCGGCCGTTCCGTCCGGTCGAACTCCGGACGAGGCGGCCTGGGCGATGTGTACTGCGCTTCGCACCGTCGACCGCGCCCCAAACCCCGCTCGCGACGCAGCCGTCCGCCGACTCTTTCTCTTCGCACCGCACGCTGCGACGGGCGCCTGCATGCCGCTGGTTGCCGGCCTTCCCGATGCGGCGGTCCTCGCTCGCCGGATCCTCGACGGCGATCGATGGCCCGAACCGATCGAGGATGACGGACGGCAACCGACGATTCTCGAACCGTTTGGCCGCGGGGCAGCCCTCCTTGTGCTCGCCCAGGTGGGCGCCGACGGAGCGATGGAGCGAATGCAAACGGCATTCGAAGACCGATCGCTCCTCGCTGCGCCGACCCGCGACGGGGCGATTCAAGGGCTCGCGATCTTGGGCGGCTCCCAGGCGCGGGAGACCCTTCGGCGAGTGATTCGGGATCCGGAGCTCCGAAGTCCGCGAGCCGCCCATGGTCTGCTCCGACTCGGTGCGGTCGGTGCAGCCAATGACCTTCGCGACGTCGCCCTCGACGGGAACGCCATCGTCGAGCTCCGGATCGCGGCGGCGAACGCCTACACCCATCTCGTGGAGGGCCGCCGAAATCTCGTGCGAGACTGGAACCGCGATGTGGGGCGGGCACCTCCCTTCGGGCCCCCGTTCGAAGCCTTCGATCATCGCATGCGAGAGCTTGGCCAGCGGCTGGACGCCGCGGAGCGCTGTCGAGGAAACCTCCGGTGCTGGCTCGACGAGCTCGATGGCCGCGAACAGCGGTCGGCCCGCGCCTTCTTTCAGCTGACGCGCCGAACCGACTTTTGGGAGACCGCCGACGAGGAGGCGCTTTTTGGCCTTACCCAGCTCGCCGTTCGAGTGCTCGCGACCACCCCTCCCAACCAGGAACACGACAGAGTGGCTGGAGCAATCGCGATTCTCGCAAGAATTCCAAGGATCTACACTACGGAATACGTCGACCTGGTGCGTGCGGCGAAGGTCGCCTGGCGTGAGCGAAGCCGTCCCCTCGGCCTGCCCTTCGACATCGGCCTCGCCCTTGGTCAGCTCGAAAACCGGATCGAGGAGGGAGGCCGGGAGTGAATCGACCGTATGTACGAATGATGCGCAGATTGAGATCCATCACACATCTGGAATGTAAATCCGGCATCATAGTTGTGAACAGGGCGCGGCTGACTGGAAAGAAACACACCCATGAAAACTCACTCCGTATTTGTGTCTCTCCTCGTCGCTTCCCTCGCGCTCCCGACGGTGGCGCAGGCGCGCGGGGGAATCTGTGATGCGGCTCAGCTGACGACGGCGCTGGCTGCGGCAACGAGCGGCGATACTGTCCGCATTGGTGCATGCCAGATTACAGGTAGCTTTCAGATTCCTGCAGGCGTGACACTTCGAGGTGTCAACTCCTATGCAAGCCGCATTGTTGCCCCGATCAACACCGACGCGCTTACCCTCACGCCCGGCGCGACGACCACCCGGGTTCGGCACCTAACCGTGGAACACGATGGCGGAATCGGGATCGGCGGAACCGGTGCGGGCTCGGTCTGGGTGGATCGGGTTCGGGTGCGCACCGCGCGCGGCGTGGCGATCGGCTTCGAAGATGTGTCGCAGGCCGCGGTAACCCACTCTCAGGTCCGCGGACCCGTCGACGCCAGCAACGCCGACTCGGTCGACATTCACACCTCTTCTCTCGACACTGCCACCCACGGCGTTCTCCTGGTTCGCGTCGCGGACGCGAGCGTCGATGGCGTGACCGCGCGGGGGTTCACCAACTTCGGGATCTTGGCGGTCGAGAGCGTCACCGGATTTTGGGGTGTCCTTGCGAGCCAGAATGTGGGCGTCGGCGTGGGCGTCTTCGGCGGAAGCGCCGATTTCGACTTCGTGAGTGCGCGCCGGACCTTTTCGGGCATCCGGCCGGTCGGTGATTTTCCCTCGGGGGTGGTCGTCGCCGGTGGGGCCACCGTGACTTCGACGGGGCTCTCTTCGAGCCGCTCCGAAGGCTTCGGCGTGTTCGAAGATGGAGCGTCGAGCGACCACGATTTCCTTTCGAGCCGCTACAACGACAACGCCGGCATCTGGACGCAGAACGCGCTGACCTTCCAGCTGGATCGTTCGAGTTCGAGCTTCAACGATTTCGCCAATGTCGTAGCGGTGGATTCGGCCTTCGCATCGATCAGTCGAAGCGCCATCAACTTCGCCCAGGAAACCACGCCGCCGGGCTTTCTCTCTGCGGGCGACGGGATCCAGTTGGTGAACACCCCCGGCGACATCTCCGATGTGAGCCTCATCGCCAACGAGCGAGCGGGGCTCATCGGTGACCTCGGACCCACGATGATCGTCACCGACATCGACTTTAGCGATGTGTTCGTGGTGGGCTTCGGCGATTCGCTCGGGGCGATTCTTCAGCAGGGCCCAGTCACGATCTCCGCTCCCGACGACGGCGTCACCCGCCTTGGCGCGGTCGCAGGAAACGATGCGGACTTCATCCTCGTCAACGACCCGATCGACCCCGCCGGGGGAGTTCAGCCGTGCTTCTTGCCCCAGATGGAATTCCTGGTCGACGCAGGCATCCTCGACCTCTTTGACCCGCTCATCTGACAAGCGCGAACGGCGCCGCCCCTCCTCACGCTCAGGAAACCTCAAGCGACCTTAGTTTCTCGACCACCCTGCGATGAGACGGGACGGCGTCTCGGTACATTGCCGCGAGGGTGGGATCGGAGATTCGCTCCGCCGCCTCCCGCACCCGGCCCTCCGCCTCTCGGAGGATTGCCGCGCCCGACGCAGGGTCGCCCGCGTCGATCTGAGCGAGCCCATGCACCGACAGAACCTCGATCTCACCTTCCTCGATCGTTCCCGCCGCGCGGAGGATCTCGAAGGCGCGACCGGATGCAACGAGAGCGGACCTCGGCTTCCCGATCGCAAGGAGGCCTCGTGCCGCCTTGGCGAGGGCAAGGGCACACCAGCTGACCGCTTTCACGCCCGCAGCACGCCGCGCCGCACTAAGCGCCAGTCGGCCCGCTCGATGATAGTCCCTGGTCTGCAGTCGATACTCCGTTTTGTAGGTGTCGACCATCACGCGCAAACGAACGGTGCCGAGCTGATCCGCCAAGCGCGAGGCCTCGTCCAGGCATTCGCCCGCTTCCTTGAGCCGACGCTGGGCAAGCAGGCAGTACGCGAGATTCGCGAGCGCATACGCAGCCGTCGATGAGTCCCCGGCGCGTTGAGAGCCCGCGAGCGCTTTTCGAAGTCGAGGTTCCGCTTCATGGAACGCACCCAGTCGATTGTATGCATCGGCAAGGTTTCCGTAGTTCCGAGAGGTCCGACGGATATCGCCCGCTGCAGAGAACGCTTCGATCGCCTCCTCGTAGGCCTCGAGGCGCGCGAGCGGTCCTCCCACCGCATTGGCGAGTTGCGCTCGATGCGCCGCGAGAAGTGCCCGCGTATGAATGGGTAGCTCCGCGACCGAGCTCGCCGCCTGCAGGCATCGGTCTGCCGCATCGAAGTCGCCTCGGTAGATCCACAGCACTCCGAGCCGGCTCTGGGCGAGGGAAAGCTGAGTACGGTCGCGGGCCCGCTCGCAAAGTTCGATCGCGCGGCTCGCCGCCGCGGTCGCTTCGTCAACCCGGCCCAAACGAAAAAAGCAGCCCACCCGCTCGCTGAACACTCGCGCCTGCGCGGGGATCATTCCTGCATGCTCGAAGGCCCGCGTTAGCTCGCTCTCCTGGTCGGTAAACCGGCCCATGAACTGATACGCGTCGGCCCTTGCCATATGGACTTCGAAACGATGCTTCGCTTTGAGGTTGAGCCGCAGCGCACCATCCGAACAGCGAATCACGCTGACACCGTCGCCCTTGCTCGCCGCCGTCAGCGCGGCACGCGCGTAGCGCTGCGACGCCTTGCCTCGTTCGCCGCCACGCTCGTGGTGAACCGCGAGCTCTTCATCGCCCGCCTTTCCAATCTTGGTGAGCACCTTGGCCGCTATCCGGTGAAGAGACGCGCGATAGTCGTCGTCGAGGAGGTCGTACGCGACTTCGGAGACCAGGGCGATACGAAACCGATACTCGCGGTCTGCGCCGACTCGACTCTTGGACCGCACGCTCACGATTCCGCGGCGCCGTAGCGAATCGAGAAGGATTCGCGCGTCACCGACCCCAATCGCTTCGAGCTCTTCCACAGAGAACGGCCGCATCAACACCGACGCCTTCTTGCAGAGGCTCTTTTCAAGGAGCGGCAGGTGATCGAGACGCGATTGGATCGCTGCCTCCACGGTGAGAGGGAGCGGCACATCGCCCGCCCGGTCCAGAGCCCCGGTTTCGACCAGTTCGGTCACCATCTGCTCGATGAAGAGAGGATTGCCTCCGCAACGCTCGGTAATCGCAGTCAGGGTGTCGGCGGCGATTTTTCGACCCGCGGTCGCCTCGGCAAGCGAACGTCCCTCGTTGCTTCGAAGGGCTCCGGGCTCGATCCGCCACGCACTTCGCTCCGACAGAAACGCCGACCGAACCTCCTCGAGCCAGGGTCGCGCCGTCGAAAAGATCAGAAACGGTAGTTCCTCGAGCCGTTCGAGGAGGTCCGAAAGCAGATCGAGGCTCGCCTCGTCCGCCCAGTGAATGTCCTCAAGGCTCAACACCACCGGTCCGCGAGCCGCACAGCCAGAAAAATAGTCGCGGATCGACATATCCAGCCGATCCGCCATCACCTGCGGATCGGCGCGGGCGGCCACGAGCTCAGGGCTCTCGCCCATCGGCACTCCGAGGAGCTCACCGAGAAACGGCGCCGTCTCGTCCACGAGTTCCGGCTCTTCGATCGCGGCGCGAACCATCGACCACACCGCCGCGACCCGTTCCTCGTCGTCCACCTCGGCGTCGATGCGGGGAGCGTTGTGCTCCACGGTGCGCACTCGCGCATGCCGCATGAGCGCAGAGCCCAGCAACGTACGCGCCCCACTCTGCCCCAGCGGATCGGCTCGCGCGCTAAAGACCGTCGCCTCGGGCACGCTCGCGGCAAGAAGGCGCTCCATCTCCTCCCGCAGCCGGGTTTTTCCAATGCCCGTTGGGCCAACCACCAAGACCGCCGTCGCCTGCCGGTCCTCGAGGGCCGTGGCAAGGGCTCGCTCGATCTGTGCGAGCTCGGCCGCGCGACCGAGCAGCGTGGAGACCGGGCCCGGGGGAATCGAATCGCGGGTTGCCGGAGCATCGCTCACGAAGTGCGGAACCACCGGCGTATGGCGCCGCGATCGGCGAAGCCGCGCGTAGCGGACGTCGAACGGCTCCGCGGCAAAGTTCTCCCCGAGAAGCCGTGCCGATCGGCGGTCGATCACGACCACCGGTTCCTCCGTGCCGGAGTTCTTCTCGAGCACTGCGCACCCTTCTTCGGCGGCGGAGAGGGCTTCGCCGGAGATGCCGCCGCCGTGTCGCGAGGCCTTTCCAGCGGCGACCGATACCCGCTGCGCATACGCACGCGCGGCGAGGGCCGCCCGGGCCGCCCGGTCGAGCTCATCGCCTTCCCACGCTTCGCTCCCGAAGAGGCCCACCGCTCGACGGCCGTAGAGCGGCAAGAACACCCCGCCCTGCACTTCCACCGCCGCACAAATCCGTTCGAGATCGTCGGCCCGGTCGGCAAACATGACGGCGACGACCCGCCGCTCCCCCGCCGCGATCGAAGGCCTCGGTTGTTCCGGGGACACCGCACGCACATCCCTGAGATCCACTTCGGAGAGCGCTTCGCGAACCGCTCCAACCCGGCTCCAACGATAATCGCGCTGCTTGACCAAGCATCGTTCGATCACCACGGCGAGCGACGATGGCACCTGCGGGGCGGCGACCTGAAGGGGCTCGAAGTCTTCTCGCAGAATCGCAAGCACGGTGGCGAGCATGCCTCCCCGAGCGAACGGGGTTTTCCCCGCGAGCGCTTCGTACAACACGACCCCGAGGCTCCAGATGTCGGCCCTCGCGTCGAGCTTGGCCTCGCCTCTCGCCTGCTCGGGAGAGAGATACCAGGGGGTGCCCACCACGAGCCCCGTCGTGGTGATGCGCTCCGGATCCGTGTCGACGAGTGCAATGCCGAAATCGAGAATCTTGAGCGCGCCGTCTTCGCAGAGGTACAGGTTCTCGGGTTTGAGATCTCGGTGAACCACCCCCTGCCGATGGGCCGCGGCGAGGCCATCGCATAGCTGGAGACCGAGCGCGAGGACTTCCTCGGAAGTGAGCGCGGGGTTTCGACGAAGGCGCTCGGAGAGCGGCTCTCCGTCGAGAAGCTCCAAGACGATGTAGGGGCCACCCGCGTCGTCGGTCCCTGCATCGAGGACTTCGATGACATTCGGATGATCGATCCGGATCTGCGCCTCTTTCTGAAATCGCTCCGAGTGGGTTTCGCGGAGCCGCGTATCGAACCGCTTGAGCGCGACCCGTCGCCCGTTCGGGGCGATCGCGCGATAGACCTTGCCGCTTCCGCCGGTCGCAAGAAGGCCCTGGACCTCGTAGGGGCCCACCCGAGTGTTC
>JBCCZL010000070.1:0-24001 GCA_039187775.1 Myxococcota bacterium | reverse complement strand
GAGGCCCTGATTCTGGACGCATCCTCCAAGAAGCGACGCTAGCGCGAGCGCGCGAAGGAAGCTCTGCCATGGCTCGTAGCCCACAGGCAATTCTAACCGGTTCTGGTGGTTACCGATCGGACTCTTCCAAAAGGCGTTGTTCCGCGCGACTTCGATGGAGTGAGTTGGGGTAGCGTTCGAGGAGCTGACGCCACGTCTCGCGTTCTTCGCTTCGCCGGCCGAGGCGAGAAAGCGCCCGCGCCCGCCCCACCAAGGCCTCCTCCGCGAGCGCTCCTCCCGGACGGGCCGCCAGATACGCATCGAACTGGCGGAGCGCGCCCCGGGCGTTGCGAGTCGACAGAAGAACCCGTCCGAGGCTCACACGCGCGGTCAGCCCACGTGCGGACGATGGTTCCCGTCGCACGACTTCCCGATAGAGCCTCGCCGCCTCGTCGTGGCGTCCCGCCCGTGACGCCGTATTGGCCCGCCGGAACGTGTCCGCTCCGTCGTACGCCGGAAGGGTGGGCGCTTCCGGTTCTGGAGCTGGTTCGGGGACTTCCGGAGGGGGCGGCGGAGCCGGGGTTTGGGGAGCGCGACCTTCGATCGCGGGGGCGGGCGGCTCGGTGGGCTCCACCGTGGACGATTCCTCCGGCGTGACGGCTTCGTCGAAATCGAAGATCTCGACCGCCGCCCACGCGGATACGCTGCCCGTCAGGACCGCGGCGGCAATGGCCAGGGTTGCGAGCCACCGGCGCGACCGTCTTTGGGGCACCACCGCAGGCGGAAGCGAGGCCTGAAGGTCGAGCCCGTCAAAGATCCGATGGAGCCGCGCTTCATCGCCATCCCTCGCTTCGCCGCCCGTTCGAAACACCGCCTCGAGTTGACAGACTTCGCACTCTTTTCGGTGGGCTTCGAGCCGTGCTTCGCCGACCGGGTCGATTCGTCCGTCGAGCTGCGCGTCGATGAGACCGTCGAGATGAAACTCAGTCATGGTGGGGCTCCAAGAGATGAATCAGCTCGGGGTTCTTTTTTAGCTCTCGTTGAATTGCCTCTCGGGCAAGACGCAGCCGGCTTCGCACGGTGTTGGTAGGCACTCCGGTCATCGCGCCCACTTCGTCGAGGGTGCACCCGAGGACGTTGCGAAAGAGAAACGTGTCGAGCTGGGCCGGCGATAGGCAGTGGTGGAGTAGTTCGCCGAGTCGGTGACGCCGAACATGATCCGTCGGGTCGTCCAAGCTCGGCACATGCTCGGGAATCTCGCCTCCCACCCGGTCGCGCTTGAGCGCCCGTTTGCGCCGGATCCAGTCCGCCGCGAGATGGGCGGCGATCCGCCCGGCGTACCGTTCGACGCGGCTCTCTCCGCGAAATGCGGGCAAGCTCGAAAAGAACTTTAGGGCGGCCTCCTGGACGAAGTCGTCGACGTCGGGGTGCGTGGGCCCGAGGGTGCTTCGGGCGGCGCGCAGGAAAATCGGCCCGAGCGCAACGAATAGTGCCCGAGCGGCGGTGCGATCGCCTTCGAGGGATGCTGCGACCAAGGCGGAAAGGTCGGGGGCAGGGGTCACAGCGATCGGTTGCTCTCTGCCCATAGAAGTCACAGACGGATCGACTTGTGAAAACTGATCACCCCGGGTCCCGATGGGTCGATCTTGGTTGTGTCGGTCCTTGAGGCTGGCGACCATCGGAAGGTGCATCGTGCACTGATTTGGCTGGGCCTGGCGAGTTGTGTGTCCTCGAGCGCCGCTGCCCAGGCGACAGATCCGCCGCCACGCGTTGAGGTCGTGGTCGCCGGGGAGCTCGAGTCCATCGTCGAGGCGTTCGCCGAGTGGAGATCCGGGTACCGCTTCGACGCCGAGCGCCGCCCGATCATTACCTTCGACGATGTGATCCAGGCGGGGGCGGACTCGCTGGCCCGGGTGTTTGTCGACGCCACCCGCCAGGACACTGCGCTCCTGGTCGTGGCGGACGATCGGAACGATCGGGTGCTCATTCGGCGATTTGCCCGAGCGGGTGTGGACCAGGAGGTGCTGCAGGAGCAACTCCTTCAGGCGGTGGCATCTTCGCTCGACGCGCTCTCGTCGGGCCTCACGATCGGGACGCCACGAAGTCGCGCCCTCGCTGCCCTTCGGGACGCGGTATCCGCGGACTCGACCACTCGCGAACCCGGTTCGCTGGACGTGATACCGAGTCCAGATTCTTCTGCGAGTTCCTCCCCGGATTCTTCTGTGGGTTCTTCCTCGGATCCCTCTGCGGCGCCGCCTCCGAGGATCGACGCCGCCGGATTCTTGGCGTATGACGCCGCGCTCGCCGGCGAACTTCGGCCGATTCACGGCCCCCGCCTGGGCATTCAGCTGGGCTCTTCGGACGTGTTGTGGCTCCGAGGGTTTGCCGAAGTCACGTACCACTTTGGCACGCACTTTCGCGAGGGCGGCGTCGAAGGCCGGATCGACCAGCTCGGTGCCCAAGTGGGCGTCATGGTCGGAACCGGGGCCCCCCGCATCGATGTCCGAGCATCGGTGGGCATCGATGTGGCGCTTCCGTTCGTGTCCGCGCAGCCAGTCCTCGAACTGACGAGTCGTGCGAGTGTGGATCTCCTCGCGGTGGTGGCAGTGCGGTTGACTCATTCTTTTAGTGACGATCTCAGCCTGTTTGTAGAGGCCGGAACCGAGCTGGCCCTGACTCGCACCCGATGGCGGGTCGATGGCCGAACCGTCTATGAGCTCTGGCCGGTGCGACCGCTCCTCGGGGTGGGGGTGCAGGTCTGGTAGCGCGCCGAGTTCGGATATGCCGCGTCGCCCGCAGTTTCGGTTTGGCTGCGCGGACGCTCGACGCCGACCTCCAGTCGACGGCCCCGCTCGGCGAAGCCGTCGCGGTCTGCGGGGGAGTTCGGTGAGGGAAGCTTGCTCCGGGCGTGTCTCCATTCAGGTACACCGCCGCCCCGCATTCAGTCACGATGCTGAGGGCCGGTACAAGGGGTCTCACGGGGAAGAAGTCGGAACGGCGCCCCAAAACCGATCAGTGAACCGGGATGCGTCTGGACTGAGCCCGCGCTGAGTTGGCGTCGGTTCGTCGGGACGACCGCGGGAGTTGAGCGGTGCCCTTCCGGAGGATCCATCCTCGACCTCGACGGTGCACGGCCGAAGGACCGTACCCCGTCGAGTGCCAGAACACTTGGGTCAGAGGGCAGATGGGTCGAAGACCTCCCAGACCGGACCGACACCGTTGGTGTCCCCCGGTGCGGTGTCTCCCGAGAAGAAGTAGAGCGGCCAGCCTCGGTAGACCACCTGTTCGCTGCCGTCGTCTCGCATCAAGATCGTAAAGTCGCTCCCTTCGAGCACCGACGGTGCGCCGGGCGATGCCGCAGTGAAGATCGGCCAGTTGCCAAGGCATGGACCGTTGCAGGCGCTGACCGGCGGGTTGCCGTTTTCCGCACGGGTATCGTTCCGAAATAGGTAGAGACTCATCCCGTTGCCCGCCGCGAGATAGAGGGGGGTATCGTCGTTCGACATGATGAGGGCGTCGTAGTGCGGGTCCGAGGCGACGAACCATCGGTCGCTCGCGTTTTCGCCGTTCGTGTCTCCGGGGCTCGTGTCGTTGGTGAAGCGATAGATCGGCCAGCCGCGGTAGGTTACTTGGGTGCCTCCGCCGACGGTTCCAAAGGTTGCGGAGTCCAACGTTGACGGGGCGCGTACCTCCGCCGTCTCGAAGGCTGGCCAGGCGGCGGCACAGCCGTCGGCGCAGTTGCTGACCGCGGGGTTCGCATCGAACGCGGGGAGATCGCGCGCAAAGTAGTAAAGCGTTTGGCCGCCCGCATCGACGAGGTAGCGCCCGAGCGTGTCATCGGCACGTACGAGAACCGTGTAGAACGGATCCGGAACGGTGAACCACACGCCTCCGACCCCGTCGCCGTTGAGGTCGCCCGGCGCCGCGTCGTTCATAAAACGGTAGAGCGGCCAGCCTCGGTAGGTGAGCTGGGTCTCTCCACCATCGCGAGTGATCTCCGCGAAATCGGACGCTTCGAGGCCTTCGCCCACCCGAAGGTTCTCCGGGGCAAACGGGGGCCAGGTTGCTGCGCAGTCGCCGGCACAGTTGCTGCTTGCACTCGCGCCAGGAATGTCCCGGCCGAACAGGTACAGGGTCTGGCCTTCCTGATCGACCAGCCATCGGTTTCCGCCGTCCTCCCGAATGGCAACGGTTGGCTGATCGTCCCGGATGTCTCCGTCCACGGTGGCATCGGGAATGCTGGCGTCGCCCCCGCCACTCCCGTCGGGGGTTGAGCCGTCTGGTTCGGGGTTTAGGTTGGCGTCATCGTCCCCACAGGCGCCGAGGGCTACACATACAAAGATAATTGAGACTCGTTTCACGTATTCCTCCACAGACTCCTCACGCGAGGAGCCGCTTGTCCGGATGCTCCGGATTTGGTGTGTTCGGACTGTGGAGGGTTGCGGCGTGGTTGCCCGATTAAACCGGGTTAAACCGATCCGGCCGAAGGGGAGGTCCACCGCGGACCGGCGTCAGAAAAAAAGCGTTTCGCGACTGAAATAGGCAACGACGGTCTCGCGTAGCACTCCCGACCGCCGACGAGACCCTGTGTCGATGCCAATCCCGGCGGTTCTTACGGGAGGAATGATGACTGTACGCTTGCTCGCCTTGGGCGCGCTTGGGGTCGCGATCGGTGCGTTCGCAGCGCCCGCGGCTGCCACGTTTGACTGCACATTGCCGAACCTTTCTTGCAACGAGCTCCAGGCCGCCTATCGGGCGGCGGTCCCGGACGTCGAGGGCCTTTCGGTGGTCGTGCGCTCGACCGAGCTTCCCACCGCCTATTGCTATCGGGTGGAAGTGGCCCGCGCCGCTCAGCGCCTGGAGCTCCAACGCGAGACGCCGAAGAGCGTGGCCGATGATGAAGCATTGCTGCAGGTCGTGGGGCTGCTCCAGCAGGCGTCCCTCCCGTTCTTGTCGATGCAGGGAAACGGGACGGTGGAAGACGGCGTACTCCGCGTGGCTTTCGAAACGGACGTCCCCGAGGAAGCGCCGGCCGACGCGAACGAGCCTTGGTTTATTCGCCCCTCGGCCTGGGCCAACTTTCAGTCGGCGGGAGTTCGAATCGGAGGCGTCGGCGGAGGCCTCGAGGTCAACTACTCGGGCGAGGCGGCGCGCGTTCGTGCCCGAGGCGACTTCACCTATCGCTATCTTAGTTTCGACTTGCCCGACCAAAGCACCATCGAAGGCGGCTTTGCGAGCGGCTCGGGTTCGCTTGTGGGTTCGGTCGCCCTCGACGGAGGGTTGAGCGCGGGACTCCGCTCGACGGCTCATCGAGCCCCGAACAACAACCTCGAGGTGCGCGCCGCCGCGGGCGGTGGAGTGGAGTGGCTTCAGCGGCCCATGCTCGAGACCGGCGAGAGCAACATCGGGGGACGGCTCACCGTGGAGGCGGTCTACGACCAATACGTCACGGGGAATCGCTACGGAGAGCTTGCCCTCGTTTATCCGCAAGGCACCGCGTCAGCGTTCGCCCGATGGCATCAGGAGCGGATGGATTTCTCGCTCTCCGCGGAGTTCTCGACGCCGATGCATCGGCCCGCCGACTGGGGCATCGACGCTGGAGGCGAGGTGACGTTTCGGCCCGGCGGCGGCCTCGAAATCGGCATTTCCGCGGGGCTCGCCTACCGGAACGGTGCCATCGAGGAGCCGGTCGATCGGGACCAGCTCGACTCGGTGGCGACCCTGCTCGGAGGCACGAACTTCGTCCAGGTCTCGTACCGAGCGAACCTAAGTCTCTCCTACGCCTTCGGAAACTCGCTTCTCCGCTCGCAAGATCAACGCTGGCGTTGAAGCGATGAGGTCAAAGGCTTTCGAGGAACGACACGAGGTCCTGCTGCTCGGCCTGGCTCAGCCCACTCCAGTTCCCATGGTTGAAGCCCCCGCACTCGGGATCGAAACGGTCGTCGACAGTATCCGCGCAGCCGTCGTGCATGTAGGGAGCGCGAAGCCCCAACCCAAGGAGCCGTGGTGTCTGAAACCAGCCCTCCGTACTGGGACGCAGGATTCTCGCCGGAACGCTCCCTCCGAGCGCTCCACCATTGTGGCAGTCGCTGCATTCTGCGGCGGGAGAGTAGAACACTTCTCGTCCGCGCAAGACCGCCGGCGTCTCGTTCTCAAGGCGCGGAGGATAAGGTAACGAATCGAGATAGCTTGCGAGTAGCTCCGCCGCGCCGTGGTTCAGCTGGGGACCGCCCATTCGCACTGTGCCTACCGCCCCGAGGAGCTCTTCGATCGTCTCGAGCTCTCCCTGCCAATGAAAGGGCGCGGAAGAGAGGATTCCACCTCGCAAGTCCTGCGTTCGTCGAAGCCCGAACGACCCCGTCCATCGTTGGCCATCTTCGCCGCCTTCTGGATGGCAGGACGCGCAGGCGATGCCGCCACCAAGGTCTCCGAAGAACAGCTCATAGCCCGCGTCGAATGTCGATTCCCCCGGTAGCGGCACCACGACGTTCCCGATCTCTAAGGCCGCCGGTTCCAGGCTCAGGCTGACCCGCGTACCGTCTGACAGGTGGGCGATCGCGCTTCTCCGTCCGAGGGTTTCCGCAATGCCACTCGCACTGGTGCAGGCCTCTTGGGGAGCGCTCAACCCGATGTCCTCGAGAGCGGCAAGACGCGTGGCTGGACGACGGCCCGTCGCGATCGCTCCCGCATCCACCACGACCAGGTGGGGCTCGGTGCAGTCGGCGGACGAATGCGAGAACGAGAGGTCAACGGGCAATACGCCACCTCGAAGTCGAGCGGATCGCGTTTGAAGTCCGTCGAGGACCGTGACCCCCGCTTGCACAAGGGGGTTCGGGCCGTAGTAGACGGCCTGAGAAGTCCCAGTTCGAGCGTACTGGTGAACGAGCGCAACCCGTCCCTCCGGGAGCGCGATCATTCGGTAGGCCACCGCCGGTCGAACCCGTGTCCAGCCGCTATTACTCCGCTCGTCGAACGGTGCGGGGCGGAATGTGTTTGTGCGCAACCCATCCTCCAGGACGAGGACTTCTGCCGTTCTGAAGCGGCTCACAAAGATGCGCTCCGGCGTGACAACGACATCTCGAAGGTCCCGGCCAAGGTCGTGCACTTCGTCCACGCGGCCGCTCGTCGCGTCCAGGACCCAAAGGCCGCCCTCCAAACACGCGACGTACAGGCGGTTCGACGCCGGAACGAAATCGACGCCTCGAGGTGCGGGACAGACGGGGAAGCGGCTGACGATTTGCGCGGTGGCCAGGTCGACCTGAGCAACCGCCCCCGCGGAGCGAAGCGCCAAGAAAGCGAACCTGTCGCCTCCATCGATCCGTCCCGGCTCATCTCCGGCCAAGAGTTCCGCCGTGCCAATGAGGTCGCCACCGCTCTCCAGGACGTGAACCAGGTCGCGAGCCGGATCGGTGACGACAATCGTATCGGTAGGGCTGACGAAGAGCGTGCCGCCGGAGAGCGGTGGCGGGCGACGATCCGGCGCGACCAGGGACGGAAGGTCGATCGCGAGTGGGTTCGTGGACTCCGGAAAGAAGGGCGCTGGTGGCACCGGAGGAAGCTCTATCGGCTCCCTCGGCGGGGGCGGCGGGTCGACCGAGTCGCGACGGCTTCCGACGGTGCACGCGGCAGCGGTGAACGCGAGTAGCGCTCCAAGAGACAAGCGAAGATAAGTGATTCGATGCATGAAACCTCCTGTTCGAAAGCTAGTGACGGCCGTCTCTCCGGCAACGAACGCAAGGGTTTTTGCGTGGCAACCCATTGCCACGGCTTTTGGGCGGGCCACCTTTTATGGCCGCCGCCGGCCCCGTAGATTGAAGTCACGGAGGTATGTGTTGCGTTGCTTTCTTTGTTTCCTGATCGTCGGTCTCTCGTTTGCCGCATGTACCGTCGGCGACGAACCGGGGACGGGGCCGTCGAACTACTGCGGACGAGGCATGTCCGGGTCGACGGCATCGGGGGTTCGACTCTGCGGCTACTCGGCGGCGCTTGTGATCGAAGGAGGATTTTACTGCCCGTCGGGCTGCCCGTTCGAAAAGGAGTTTGGCGACGCGCGAGTCTGCGCCGAGCAGGACATCGACCCTCGCGACGTTCCTCTAGACATGTGCCTTGCCATCGGTGGTCCCGACTGCGGCATGCCAGATGCGGGGCGGCCGGATGGGGGACGACCCGACGCCAGCATGTGCGTTCCGGATCCGCCGCTCGCCGAAATCGCATCGGTTCAGACGATCCGCTTCGAGTTCTCCGGGCCCGCGGGCGTCTATGTGGCCAGCGAAGGAGCCGAGTGTACGCCCTTCACGGTGGGCGGGCAGGTGCTGGGCACCCCGACATTTTGTGGCTGCGGCTGTGACAATCCATCCGCTCCCACCGCCACCGCTGGACAAGAGGTCAGCCGGCGTCCCGTGATTCTTTGGGATGGCCGCTCCGCGGCGACGTTCCTCGAGTGCGTCGACTGCGCGATGGCGGGTCGGCCCGAGTTTGGCATCGTGCCGCGCACCCGGAGCGTGCCGCGGCCGATTCCGAGCGGCACGTACACGGCTCAGTTTCGCGTCTTCGACGGAGTGCCGGCGGGATGCATGAGTGACCCGGGGGCGTTTCGCTGTGAGCCCGCGGGAATGGAGTTTCCTGGCGCTGAACTTCTCCTTTGCCCAGGCGACCGCACGGTGGACGTGACCTTCACGGTGGTGTCCGGCGTGGACCTCGTGGTGCCCGTCGCCATTCCGCCGGCGTAGCCGACGGGGAGCGTCCGCAGTCTATTCCGTGTCGACACGAACGACCGATGCTGCGAACGGACTCGGCATGGGGGATGCCGCGCTCGCCTCCGGGCCGCGGAGCGCGATACAGCCGCTTCCTCCGCCGCCCCCACCGCCGGGAAGAGTAGCCGTCATCCGCATCCCACCCGGGTCCGCCTTGGCCGCGGGTCCTCCCGCTCCGCTCCCGCCGTTTCCGCCGTCGCTCGAGGCAGCTCCTCCGGCCGCGCGGTCCAAGGGCGTGGTTTGCGCATCCTCGCCGTCCCGGCCCTGAACCCCGGAGCGGCCGCTGGCGCCGCCACCCCCGCCGCCCACGAGTAGCCTACCCACGCCTAGTTGGAGTTGCGCCGCCTCGAGGAGAATCGTCCCCCCTGCGCCACCTCCGCCGCCGCCCCCGCCCGAGCCGTCTCCCGATCCTCCGCGTCCCCCGCCGCCACCGGCCGACAGTGTCCCTCCGAGGGTGATCGTCCCGGTGGCCGCGATCTGAATCGCACCCCCGCCGGCACCCCCTTCCCCAGCATTCAGCCCGGTTCCGCCCCCGCCACCGCTGCCCCCTTGGAGTGAGCGGTCGGGAAACTTGCACAACGTGGTCGGCCCGGCGAGAGGAGTGCCCGCACCACGGCCAACGCCTCCAGAGGTCACGTGACTTCCGCCAGCGCCCCCGCTCGTCCGCCCCTCCATTCCCCCGCCGGGGCCTTCGCCGCGCCGCGCCGTCCCTCCGCCGCGACTGCCGCCGGCCCCCGGAGTGACCCCTTCGGCGCCGACGCCGAGGCGTCCCATGATCCGAACATCCCCGAAGGCGGCGATCGACAGCGCCGCCGAGCCGGTGGCGATCACCGTGGCGCCTGGAGCGATCGTTAGGTTGCCTGTCGACCAAACGCAGAGCGGAGAACCTGACGACGGGACGACCAAGCGAGCCACGCCCATCTCTGGAGCGCAGGTGTCGGTGTCGACCCGGACGGTTCGGGTGATCCGGACGTCGGTCGTGCTCATCCACGAGTCGGCGGGAATGATCGATGGCAGGCCCCAAAGGCACCGGTCGCCCGCGCAGCCGAACTCACAGAGCTCGGTGAGTTCGACCCCGCCTTCACAACGTGTGGCCATGTCGTTGGCGCACTCCGAGGCTCCTTCCATGCACGGCATGCTCTGGGCATCGGCATCCACTCCCGCGTCTGCGTCGATTGCCGCGTCGGTGCAGAGGGAAAAGTCCTCGCTGCATATGCCGTCGTTGCAGAGCGGTTGTGCGCACGCCTCGCTCATCGTGCAGTCGTTGGCGGTGGCGCACGGCGGGGGCTGGCAAGACCCAGCCACACAGATCGTGGCGGAGGGATCGTTGAGGCTGGGGCAGATGACCTCCGCGCATGCACTGTCGAAGCGGATTTGAATCGCTCGATCGCCGTCGAGTCGAAAAGGAATCGTCTGGGTCTGTTGGCGCTCGCCCGATAGCCAGGCTTCGCCCACGACCACATAGGAGCCGATGGCCAGGTTCTCGAAGTCGGCAACGCGCTTGCCCGTCGCCAGCGGGTCCGCCGCTCGGATTGGCGTGGCCGCTTCGCGGATCGGCGCCCCATCCGAGTTTCGAAAGAGCGCGATCCGGACTTCGTCGATCTCGCTGGACGGAACGAGGTCGGACCGAACCTCGATGAGGAGCCGGGGCGATTCGGAAGAACACCCGCAACAACCGAGACTCAGAACCAGGCTGAGCCATGCGGCAATGCGACGCCGTGGTCGCACCGAGGACGGTTGAGCGCATTGGATTCGAAGCCAACCGTGTTGCACAATCTGGGGCACTGGCACTTCCTTCGACCGCATGACGTTGGGACGCATCTCGGATCGTCCGCCCTACTTAGTCTTGCGCTCGGAAGGAAGCCTCTCCACTCGCGCCCCCAAAGGCCCCTTGTCCCCGTGAACATGAAGCTTTTAGCCGGTGAAGTGGCGCTCCCTCGTATGGGAGAGCGGAACCTCCAGCTATCCCGCGAGCGCCCGGTAGAGATCCCGAGGGTGAAGATCCTCGGGGAGCGTCGAGACACCCCCGTCATTGATCTCGATGATGACCCAGCCGCCCTCGTTCAAGAACGCCACGTCTGCCGTAAAGAACGGAGACGCGATGCGCGAGCCGATGTGCTCGAAGGGCGAAGGGTCTGAAAGAGGCTTGCCGACCGGAAGATAGGGCGCGTGGGCCACCAGCTGCTCGTTCCAAAAGAACAGACGATGCTCATCGGGAATGCGGCGCTCCGGTGTACGGACCCCCGTGGGAGCCAGGTCGAGGAACTTCCGAACCACGAAGCCGCGCGCGAAGCGCTCACCCCGGAACTCGAGGAGCGCGTCCGCGACTTGGCGAAAGTCCGCTTCGGTGGCTCCTTTGGGGATGAAGCACGCCTTGTCCCAATACTCCTTCGCGCTCTTCACGTGATCCTTCAAGAGCCAAGGCGGCTCCCCGAGCTCCCGTGCGAGCCAGTACGCCTCATCGATGTCGGGGCTCTCGGTCCACACCGTCGGCGGTGACAGGTCCGCGATCGCTTCATGGTGCTGTGGAATATAGAGCGCATGTTCGTAGGCTTCCCGATCGACGATGAGCTCAGCGCCCTGTGCGTAGGCGGCCTCGTAAAGCGCGTCGTACTCCTCGGCGGTGAGGATGGGCCCACGATAGAGCAGCGGGCCCACGGAGGAGGGCAGATGTAAGAGCGCCTGTTCGGCTGCGTCTTCCAGAAGCAAGTCGGCATTGATCACATGCGTCTCGATGCCCAAGTCATCGACCACGTCTGCCTCGAGCTCAAAGCTGTCCTCCATCGTGCTCCCGGGCCCGGGACGACAAAAGAGAATCGAAAAGTCGGAGTGCATAGACCACCTTTCGTCGAAAAGAAGCGGGAAGGTGAACCGTCGCCGACAAAAAACCAGACTTGTATCGACGCGTAGATTTGCGCAAACTACAGGTAGTAGCTCCAGCTACAAACTGCGCTTGACGTTTCCGTACTGAAACAGAAAAGCTCTTGACTAGCCGGAGATCGTCAGCTTAGCTGAGAGGTAAGAGGAGGGGATATGCCAACTGACGTTTTGAAATGACCGGCCACCGAGCCGGTGAACTCTGAACCGGCGACACCCGAGCCAGCTGACGTTTCGGCTGAGCAGGGGCAGTCGAACTGAGCAGGGGCAGTCGAACTGAGCAGACAGTCGAACTGAGCAGACAGTCGAACTGAGCTTTCCGGCAAAAAAGGGCATCGCCGACGCAACTCAGCACGGACGGTGTCGATAAGAGCTGTATTTGTAGGTCACCAATGACGATTTCGTCGAAGGGATCGAAGGAAAGGCTTTGTTTCGACATGGAGTCTCGACACCGCGGTCTCAACCCTGCGTTCTCAACCCTGCGTCCGTACATTGCGGTCGTATGTTGGCCGACCTGAGTGGCAGTGCTCACTCATGTCGCGTAACAGGCGTATGTTGTGCCGGTAGTGTCTGCTGAGCTGAGGCGCGGTTCAGGAAGAAGTCACTAGCTTTCCACTACCCAGCTCCACCGCGAGCGGGTGGTGGCGTTTGCCGGAAGGGTATGTCCTGACCGGCGGCATCTCTCTGTAGATGCCTAGGCAATAATATGGAGCTCCCATGGTCTCACCGCGCTGCTGTGAGCACGAGGGAGCCGTGCGCCCCGCGACCGACGTGTCCGGGGACGACCATCAAATCGGAGTATTCCTGGTTCCAGGGGTGGCTTCGCGGAAGTTTGCTCGACAAGGCCCGCAACGTGGCGGGCTGCTTGGAAGGGCCGAACCGTCTGCCGCGTGCGGCCGACGGCATGGAAAGAGGTTTCGATCATGAACAGGGCAATCAAGGGTGGGGTCGCGATGGGAGCGTTGGCGCTTCTCGTCGTGTTGGGAACTTCATGCGACAATGAAGTCCCAGAGCAAGAAGTCGGTGTCCAGCGCGCCGCGGTGGGAAGCGGCGATGCCGGCCCCGACGCGGACGGGGGAGCGAGCCCGTTCGCGGGCGGCGACGGGAGCGCGGCAAATCCGTACCAGATCGAAACCTGCGCGCAGCTCCAAGCGATGGACTTGGATCTCGCCGCGTCCTACGAGCTCATCTGGGATGTGGACTGCTGGGGGTTCGACGCAGGCGATGGCGGCGGCTTTCGGCCGGTGGGCGCGAGCGCAAGCCCGTTTACCGGAGCCTTCGATGGCGACGCGTGGATCGTCCAAAACCTAAGGATCACAAGGTCTTCGGAAGATGATGTGGGCCTTTTTGGCGTCACCAACGGCGCCACGATCGAAACCGTGGGCTCAACGTCCACCGATGTGATTGGCAACGACCACGTGGGAAAGCTTGTGGGGCGTGCCATCGCCACGACCTTGGATGAGGTGTTCGCGGTGGGGACCTCCCATGGGCACCACCACGTGGGCGGTCTGATCGGCACGATGGATCAGGGAACCCTCACGAACTCCTACCAGCTCGGCAATAGCCAGTGCGTCGATGAAAAGTGCGGGATCCTGATCGGCCAAGGCTTGAGCGCGACGCTAACGAACTCCTACGGCAAAGGCTTCGTGTGGGACACCGACCCGCCGGAGCTCACCGAGCCCGGGTTCACGGGCACGCGGACCGAGAGCTTCTTTGACTGCGACGAGGCGGGGACCTGCATCGGCACCGACCCTGCGGCGCTTCGGACCACCGAGATCCAGGACTTCGCGTTCCTCTCGGGGCGGGGCTGGGACATCACGACGATCTGGGGCGAAGGGACCGTGACCTTCGGCTACCCCTGCCTTCAGTGGCAATGGGGCTGTACCGCGCCCGCGGTGTGTGCGTCGGACGACACCACCTGCGACGGGAACGACGACGACTGCGACGGCACCACCGACGAGGACTTCGTGGGCGGCCCCACGACCTGCGGGGTCGGCGCGTGTGGGGCGACCGGAACCTCGAGCTGCAGCGGAGGCGTGCTGAGCGATACCTGCAGCCCCGGAACGCCGGCCGCCAACGACGCGACCTGCGACGGGATCGACGACGACTGCGATGGGATGAACGACGAAGACGTGTCGGATACGCCCACGAGCTGCGGCGTCGGCGCGTGTGCGGCCACGGGGACCTCGAGCTGCGTGTCGGGGAGTCTCACCGATTCGTGTGCGGCGGGAACCCCGGCCTCCAACGATGCGACCTGCGACGGGATCGACGACGACTGCGACGGGTCCGTCGACGAAGACTTTGCCAGCGAGTCGACGAACTGTGGAGCGGGCTCCTGCGCGGCCACCGGCAGCACGAGCTGCGTGAATGGGGTCGTCGAAGACTCCTGCACGCCGGGGGGCCCGGGCACCGACGATGTGACCTGCGACGGCGTCGACGACGACTGCGATGGGACTACCGATGAAGACTTTCCGGTGTCCGAGACGACCTGTGGGGTCGGAGGCTGCGGTGCCACGGGGACGGAGAGCTGCGTTTCGGGGGCGGTCGTCGATTCGTGCACGCCCGGCACCCCCGCGGCGAGCGATGCGACCTGCGATGCGGTCGACGACGACTGCGATGGGACGACCGACGAAAACTTCGTCGCGCCTCTGGTGAGCTGCGGGCTCGGGCTCTGCGAGCAGACGGGAACTGCCGCCTGCGTGTCCGGCCGCGTGACCCAGACCTGCACGCCGGGCACGCCCGCACCGGACACGACCTGCGACGGCATGGATGACGACTGCGACGGGAGCGTCGACGAGGCATTCCTTTTCCGGGCGAGCAGCTGTGGGGTGGGCGTCTGCGCTGCGACCGGCATCGAAGGGTGCGTCAGCGGAAGCGTGGTCGATAACTGCGCGCCGGGCGCTCCCGTCTCGACGATCGACCTCTGCAATGGTCTCGACGACGACTGCGACGGCATGGTCGACGAAGACTTCGGGCCCACCACGACGGTGTGCGGTACCGGAGCATGCGGTGCGACCGGGTCCACCGCGTGCATCGCGGGACTCATCGTGGATAGCTGCGTTCCCGGCGCGCCGGCCGCGAGCGACGATTCCTGCGACGGCATCGATCAGAACTGCGATGGCGTCGCCGATGAAGGCTATGTACCGACCTGCAGTGGAAGCGACCGGACCGCATGCGTGGGCGGTGTCGTCACGACAAGCGCCTGCGACGACGGCGACGTCTGCAATGGCGCTGAAAGCTGCAGCGCCGGCGCGTGTGCCCCCGGCACGCCGCTTTCGATCGACGATGGTAACCCGTGCACCACCGACACCTGCGATCCGATCACCGGCGTCGCCCATACCGCCGTCGCGGTGGGGACCGACTGTTCGGACGGCAATGTCTGCAACGGCGCAGAGACCTGTGGCCTCGAGCCGATCAATCTTTTCCGGAATCCGAGCTTTGAAGCGATTCCGGGCACGGTCTTTGGCCAGGGCATCATGCCAAGCGAGTGGGACGTGTGGGAGGGCTCCCCCGACACGTATAGCAACGACGAGTCGTACGGGCTCTCACCGCCTTCCTTCGGCCATTTTCCCACCCAGCTGGCGCGGACCGGTCTTCGGTTTGTCGCGGGCTGGAGCAACGGTCCCGAGGTGTTCGCCCAGACGTTGACCGCACCGCTGATTCCGGGCGAGTCCTACACCATCGGCGCCTGGCTCATCACCGGTGAAGTGTTCGACCAGCCCGGCGGCTACGAGATCCGGCTGGCGAACGCGGCGGGCACCACCGTGGTTCCGGTGGGCGCGTTCGCGGAGTCGGGGGCGGTGGGTGACCCTTGGGTGCAGCGGTCCTTTACGTTTATTGCGCCGACCAACGCCGATGTGCTTCCGGTCCTGCTCTTTGTGCCGCTCGACAACCCGACCACGACTTTGAGCGCTTACAACGGCGTCGACGACGTCTCCCTGTTCCAGGACAGCGTCCCGCCGGCCGCGGTATGCAGTGCGGTGGCTCCGTCGTTCAGCGACGGCAACCCCTGCACCACCGACACGTGTGATCCGATCAGCGGGATCGTGAACACGCCCGTGGGGTTCGGGACCTCGTGCGCGGACGCGGCGTTCTGCAACGGCGAGGAGATCTGCGACGAAGCGGCGACCTGCCAGGCGGATTTCGACGAGGACATCGAAGACCAGAACCTCTGCACCGTCGATAGCTGCGACCCGGTCGCGCTCGTGTCGAATATTCCGGTCGCGCCCGGAACCCCGTGTGGCGACGGAGGCACCTGCGATGCGGCCGCGAACTGCATCGGCGACACGAACGGCTCGCCCAGCATCACGTCCACCGCGGTGACGACGCTGGTTCTCGACGGAGTGACGGAGACGGCGAGCTATGTCTACGACGCGGTCGCCACCGATCCCGAGAACGATGCCCCTCACGTGGAGTCTGGTCGATGGGCCGCTCGGCATCACCCTCGGAAGCAGCGGCGAAGTCCGGTGGGATGCCAACGCGAACGACTTCGGAAGTCACCCCGTCCGTATCCGGGTCACCGATCCCTTTGGGCACACCGGCGACCAGGACTTTGTACTCACGGTGTCGTTCGGAAACCGGGCGCCGGTCTTCGACACGATGCCGCTGACTCAGAGCACGGCCGACGATCCCTACGGCTACGCGGCCACCGCGACCGATCCGGACGGAGACAGCCCGCTGACTTGGAGCCTTCCGACCGCTCCCGCCGGCATGGCGGTAAGCCCCGCGGGCGTCGCGAGCTGGAGTCCGACCGAGGCCGATGTCGGAAGCCACCCCGTGACCCTTCGGGTCGCCGACCCAAGCGGTGCCTTTGCCGAGCAGAACTATGTGCTCGTCATCGTGACGGGACAAGAGCCGCCGACCTTCGTGACGACGCCGACCTTCACCGCGTCGCCCGGCACGCTTTACTCCTACGACGCCGAAGCCACCGACCCCGACCCGGGCGACTCGGTGACCTATTCGCTCGATCTTGCGCCGAGCGGTATGACTGTGGACCCGAGCTCGGGTCTCGTGTCATGGACCCCAGCCCATGCGCAGATTGGCAACAACACGGTGCGTCTCCTGGCGACCGACACCACCAGTCGCGTGGCGATCCAGGAGTTCGTGATCGCCGTCGGCGGCACCAATGATCCTCCGGTCATCGTCTCGACTCCGGTCTTCGAGGCCATCCCCGATGCGCTCTACACCTACACGATCGTGGCGGACGATCCGGAGAACGACCCCGTCAGCTACGGCTTGGTGAGCGGACCCTCCGGGATGAGCGTGGACCCCATCAGCGGCGTCGTGTCCTGGAACCCGACCGCAAGCGATCTCGGCACGACGCCCGTCACCGTGTCGGCCACCGACAGCCTCGGCGCGTCGGCGACCCAGAGCTATGCGCTTCGGGTGGCGACGAACATCGCGCCTCGCTTCACCTCCGCGCCTGTGGAGAACGGCACGCAAGGCGAGCTCTACACGTATGAGCCCATCGCCGTCGATCCCGACCCGGGCGACACCGTCACCTTCGTCCTCCAGGAGGGACCGACCGGCCTCTTCTTCGAGCCGGTCTCCGGCGCCCTTCGGTGGACGCCGACGCCGAACGATGTCGGAGTGCATCCGGTGAACATCGCCGCGGTCGATTCTGCGGGCCTCGCCGACGTGCAGCTCTTCAGCATCACCGTGGCGAACGTCAACGATGGCCCGCGGATCGTCTCGAGCCCGGTGCGGTCGGCGACCGTGGGCGCGCCCTACGTCTACGACGTGGACGCGCAAGATCCGGATCCGCTGGACGCCGTGACCTACTCGCTCGTCACCGCGCCTCCGGGCATGACCATTGATAGCGGAAACGGGCTCATCCAGTGGATTCCCGGCACCATCGGCTCCGAATCGGTCGAAGTCCGCGCCGACGATTCGACGGGACTCTTCGACACCCAAGCCTTCCTCCTCGATGTGGGGGCCGACGATGCGGGGCCGACGGTGACCCTGACCGCATCGCCGCGCACCGTCGCAACCCCGGGAAGCTCGGTGCTCACCGTCACCGCAAGCGACGACGTGGGCATCGCCACGACCACCCTTACCGTCGACGGCGTCGCCCTTCCGCTCAGCGCGGGCACGGCCACCTACACCACGACGGTGACCGGCCCGCACCTCGCGGTCGCCCAGGCGACCGACGTCAACGGCAACCTCGGGCAAGCGTCGCTCACCCTTGGCGTGACCGACAGCGCCGACACCACCCCACCGACCGTGGACCTCGAAAGCCCGGCCGAGGACGATGTGCTCACCTATCTCCATGACGTGGTCGGCACCGTCGAAGACGACAATCTTCTCGGCTACACCGTCAGCCTCCGTCGCACCAACGAGGACACCTTCGTCGAGGTCTTCGGCGGCGCGACGACGGTGACGAGCGATGTGCTCGGCGTCCTCGACACCACCCTCCTCGAGAACGGGTACTACGAGCTCCGGCTCCGCGCCGAGGACGTCAACGGCCTCACCGCCGAAGACAGCGTACGCATCCGAGTCGATGGCCAGGCCAAGGTCGGCGTCGTCGAGCTCAGCTTCGTCGACATGGCCGTGAACATGGTCGGCATCCCGCTCACCGTGGTGCGAAGCTACGACAGCCGTCGGAAGGACGTCGGCGACTTCGGCTACGGGTGGGAGCTCGAGATCCAAGAAGGCTACGTCACCCACAACCGGCCCATCGGGGAAGGATTCGGCATCACCGAAGGTCCCCCGCCGCTCGCCCTTCCGTGTCAAGAAACGCCCGAGGCGGCAAGCCACTTCACCGAAGTCCGGATCTCCGATCGCGAGGTCTACATCTTCCGGCCCGTCGTCACGAACCTCGCGCGCCTTTCCGGTGCGTGCATCGGCGACGTCTTTTATGAACTCGTGGACGGTACCCTCGACGGGGCCGAACTCCGGATCCTCGGCGAAAACCAGGTCGAGTACCAAGAAGGCACCTTCTCGCTCATCGGGCTCACCTCGCGGGTCCTCTTCGACCCGGCCGACGTCGAGCTCCTGACGCCCGACGGCCGTCTCTTCCACGTCAACACCGACACGGGCATCACTTTTCTGAGCGACGGCTCCGGGAACAACCTCCAGATCCGACCCGAAGGCATCTTCCACTCCGACGGTGCCTCCTTGCAAATCGAGCGCGACGCCGAAGGCCGCATCGAGCGCATCCGCGACCCGATGCAGCACGTCGTCGAGTACCAGTACGACGCGGCCGGCGACCTCGTCGGCGTGGTCGACGTCCTCGGCGGCGTCACCCAGTTTCTCTACGAGGAGCCGAGTTTCCCCCATCACCTGACGACGATCATCGACCGCCGAGGAAATCGCGTGGCGGCGATGGACTACGATGGCGAGGGGAGGCTTCAGGAGCTCTGCGACGCGGAAGCCGCTTGCACCACGAATAGCTACGATCTCTCCGCGCGGACGCAGGTCACCACCGATGCCACGAGCCGCCCCGTGACGTACACCTACGACGTTCGCGGAAACGTGACCCAAGAGGTCGATGGCCTCGGCAATGTCACCACCCGGACCTACGACGTCCACGGCAACGAGCTCACCGTCACCGATCCCGAAGGAAACGTCACCACCCGAACGTACGATCCGGTGTTTCAGCTCTCGTTGACGAGTGAGACCACCCCGGTGCCCGCCGGCCGGGATCCAGCGGACTACACCACCACCTGGACCTACGAGAGCAATGGACGTCGAAAGACGGTGACCTATCCGTCCGGCGGTGGCCTCGAATGGGATTACCTCTCGAACGTCTTTCCCCCGATTCGCCTCAGGGACGATGCCGGCAATGTGATCTGGGAGCGGACCCTCGGTGCGCTCGGCATCCCTCTCACCCATACCGATCGCTTCGGCACCGAGACCTACGAGTACACGCGAAGCTTCGCGGTGCCGAGCCGGGTGACCGATACCTTCGGCAACGTCACCGACATCGAGGTCGACGGGAACCACAACATCACGCAGATGACCCGCACCTTCGACGGGAACCCTCTCGTTTCCACGTTCACCTACGACCCGGCCGGTCGCCGAACGAGCGCCGATTACGGAAACGGCCTCACCGTCGCGTATCAGTACGGGCTCGAGAACGACTGGACACAGATCAGCGGCCCCACCTTCGGCACGGTACAGCGGGAGTATTCCTCCACCGGACGCCTTTCGGCTTGGACGATGCCCAACGGGGATCAAGGTTCACGCCTCTACGACGGCGCGGGGCGGGTCCTCGAAGAAGTGGACGAAGTCGGAAACCTTACGCGAAGCAGCTACGATGCCGCTGGGAGACTGGCGAGCACGTACGACCAGGCGCTGGACGCCACCACCACCTTCGAGCGCGACGACGCCGGCAAGCTGACGGCACGCGTGGACGCGGAGAGCCATCGGACCGAGTTTACCTGGGACGCGAACGAGCTCCGGCAAACGCGCGACGCGCGCGGCGAGCTCACGACCTTCGGAACCACCCCGACGCAGCAGACCACGACCGACCCGCTCCTCCGCACGACCACGCGGAACCTCACACCCCTCGGGCTGCCGGCGAGCACCGTGTTCCCCGGCGGCGGCACCGTCACTCCGACGTACCTCGGCACCACCGCGGTCGACGAATCCTCGCGCTTCCTCCAGACGTGGACCGATGAGGAGAGCCGCGTTCGGACCCTCGGGTACGACACCCGAAGCGGTCTCACGTCGGCCACCTTCCTCGGCCGAACCGAAGCCTGGACCTATCGCTACGCCGATACTCTCCGGGGCGAGATCACCTTCGATATCGAAAGCGGTACGGTCGGTCTTGAAAACTCCGACGCGCGGCAAGAGCCCTATCGGTTCTCAGGAGGAAGTGAGGACCTGCCGGCACCGCCCGAGCTTGGGGAGCGCCTTCGCACCCGGCAGCTCGATCGCATCGTCACCCCGAGCGGCGAGATCACCGAACACACCTTTGACGTTCAGGGCCGCCGGACGAGCACCAGCTACCCGAACGGCAGCACCGGGAGCTGGGCGTACGGCTCCGACGGCGACGTCGATCTCCAGACCTGGCCGAGCGGTGACACCCTGAACTTCACCCACGACGCAGCTGGCAACGAGCTCAGCCGCACCGCCGGTACCGGCGAGACGCGAAGCGTCACCTACGGCCCGACAAGCCGCATCGACCAAGTCGTCGGCCCCACCGGCACCATCGACTACACCTACGACGCCGCCGGGCGTGTCACCACCGTCTCGACTCCCGCCGGCGGATCCGTCGAAAGCGACGTCCAGTACGCGTACGACGACCTCGGTCAGATCACCGAAGTCACCGTAGTCGTCGGAGCGAGCCGCTACACCACGACCTATCAATACGACCCGATCGGCAACATCACCCAGATCACCGACCCCTTGGGCGGGATCACCACGCAGGTCTTCGACGCGGCGGGTCGACGCACAAGCCGCACCCTCCCGAACGGAGTCGTCACCACCTGGACCTACGACGACCGCGATCGAATCACCGGCGTCGACCACACGCACCCTCCCACCACCTCGACCCTCGCAAGCCGAAGCTACACCCGCACTCTAAGCGGCGAGCCAACGCGGATCGATCGCGAAGACGGCAGCTACATCGAAGTCACCTACGACAGCGCCAATCGAATCGAACGCGAGATCCATCGGAACCCCTCCGGCACGATCGTCACCGAGAAGAGCTACACCTACGACATCGACGGAAACCGCGTGTCGAAGACCGTCGACGGAGTCACCGAGAGCTACATCTACGACCCCGGCGCCGAGCTCGTCCGCATCGAAGTCGGAGGTGCCGCCACTGAGACCTTCACCTACGACAACGGTGGAAGAACCACCGCCATCGCAAGGCCGGGGCAGAACTACGCCCTCGCCTACGACCCCCTCTTCACCAACGACGGCGGCGGCGTCACCGCGATCGCCGACGGCACCACCACCACGGACTACGCGTTCGACGGCGAAGGTCGAAGAGAGCGGGTCGACAACGGCACCACCGAACGGCGCTACCTCATCGCCCCAAGCCCCGGCGCCGGCTACGAGTCGGTCCACGCCGTGCTCGACGAGCTCAACGCGCTCGTCATGGCCTACGTCTACATCGACGACCAGCCCCTCTTGCGCTTCGACAGCGCCGGCAACGCGACGTACTACCTCGAAGACGCCATGGGCTCGATCGTCGGACTCGCCGGCGCCACGGGAGCATCCACCGCAGTGTTCCACTACGACGCCTTTGGCAACCTGCTTGCGTCGAGTGGAAGTGCATCGACGCTTCTCACGTCCACGCTCGGCGATTTCCGCTTCCACGCGATGTGGCTCGATCCGACCGAGCTCTACTACGTCCGTGCACGGACGTATGATCCGCAAACAGGGAGGTTCTTAACTTGGGACTCTGCACCGAGTCTTCGCTTGGATCCAGAGACCATTCGCGGTTTTGACTTCGCGCGATTCAACCCTTTTGTTTGGCTTGACCCAAGCGGTCGAACTTCTCTGCCGGACATCGGTGCTGCCCAAAGCGCACAAAGGAGCTTGCAGTCGACTGCTACCGCGGTCTTCCGTGCTCAGCTCACGATTGCACGAGCAACAGCAAACTCTCTTAGAGGAACGCGCTTTGTTGGACTCGCAAGAAACCAGGTGTTTTCGACGCTTACTCGGCAGGCCGTTCGCAATGCATTCACTAGGATTGGGTTAAGGCCTTCCAATCACTTTATCGCCCGAGTGTTTCACCCACGTACAAGGGCACTGGGCGTCAACTCACTTCGGGGTATCGAGACCATTCTTCGACGGGGAGTCCTCGTGGAATCTCACAGTGGCGCGTATGCAGTAGTTCACCGAGGGCTCGCGATCGTCTTTGACCCGAAAACGAGGATCTTGATAACGTTGACGCCGTGGACGTTCTAGACCCGAAAGTGATAAGCATGGTGCTCGCTCGCCATTGGAACCCCATCGGGTTGAAGAATACTGAGCTAGCCGCGGAAGAGTACCTACCATACGCAAAGCGTTTGAGCCTCTTGCTAGCAGACGGAGAGCACCGGTCAAAGCTTGTTGAGTACTTACAACGCAGCAGTAGGGTCGATATCGGCACGGGCAATGACTGCAACGAATCCGCGTCTCGCACGATTGATGTTCTGCTAGCGCTACTCTGAATAGAATGAATGACCGGTCATCGAATGATGACCGGCCCGGAACTGTTAGTGGCCCTCCACAAACGATCGGTCCGATGCACTCGTCGATCTCCAAACGATCGGTCCGATGCACTCGTCGGCCGACGCTTCTGACGGGAGCCACGGAGGGGGCTGGAGAGTCTGGAAGTGGCGTGGGTGGAGACGATCGGGTCGAGACCCTTTGCGTGGGTGCAGGTTAGCGTTCCGGCAAACGTTGCAAGGGTACCACGGGCCCATGTCTGGTCGCTGTTCGACCCGGTACGCCGAGTCGATGTCGAGAAATTCCGAGCCAGTCGTCGAAGACCCCCAATTCTGGTACAACCTGTTACTCGAGGGCGCGGGAAGAACGTGTGGAACATAAGAATTGGTGGGATGACTTCTCAGTTTCGATAGTGGACGATTCGAAGAAAGAGCTTCTATACGTTCAGGACAGTGTTTATCTGGCAGCGGTTGCTTGTCTCGGTCGTCTGAACCTGGAACAAGCATCGCAAGCAGAGATTCGGAGCGTGCTCTCTCTAGTTGTCTATGGACTTCGGCTGGTCGGAGCGCCTGATGCGGGAGATCTGGAGTTTCATTGCGTTGCACGTCAGGTCGAACAGCTCAACCATCCAGAGTACCAGCTGATGCAGGAAGCGTTCAGCAAGAAGGGTGTAGGGATTAGTTCGGCTACAACCGACCCGTACATCGAGGACATGGACGAATAGGGGTTCACTCGTTGTTGAACGATCGAGTCGTTGTTGAACGATCGGTCGATCTCGTTGAACGATCGGAACGATCGGTCCGATGCACTCCGGAACGATCGGTCCCACTCCTCCAAACGATCGGTCCGATGCACTCGTTGGTAAACGATCGGTCCGATGCACTGTAAGTCCTCCCGCTGCCTCGTGTTGACGTCGGCACGATCTGCGTGAAGCGGGCGACTCAGGCGCTGGTGGGGAGAAGGGGTTCGCCGCTCCGAGCGGCGAGGACGGCGTCGCGAAGGTACTCGGCTGGGTTGAGGTCGTGGAGCTTTGCAGTCTCGATGAGCGAATAGAAAATCGAAGCGACCTCGGTGCCGCGCTTGGACTTGGAGCCGTAGTGATTTTTTCGTCCGATCACGGGCCCTCGGATCCCGCGCTCCGTCGCGTTGTGTGATGCCTGGAGGTACCCATGGATCCGTAAGGTGAAAGTCCTGAAGCGGTAATAGATCGAAGCCGCATAGCTTGGGTGGCGCCCACTGGGGAAATCCCACGGGCGAAGCCCACCGACAAAGCCCCCGTTTAGTGG
>JBCCZL010000069.1:0-24089 GCA_039187775.1 Myxococcota bacterium | reverse complement strand
CGGCGGCGGCGCGGCATCCGGCGCATCCGCGTCCATCATCGCATCCTCAGGTCCTCCCTCCGGAACCTCTCGGTCGATCGTTGCGTCCACCGACGCATCCGCAAGCATCGATCCACACGCTGGGCGAGAGCCATCCGGCCGAAGGAGGCGACAGGGGTCAACGTCCTCCGGAGCCACGCACGCTCCCCCGCGGCACGACTGGGCCTCGCCGCAGTTCACCGACGCGCAGGCCTCCTCGAACCAAAGGGGCAAAAGCAGCGTTTCACCCTCCAGCCACGTCCCCTCGAGGACCACCGGAATCTCTCCACCCGAAGTGGTCGCCTCGGCGCGAACGCGAAACGCCCGGGGCAGCGAAACCGGCACGAGCGCGACGTCAAACGGAAACGCCAACGGGTTTTGGTCCCCAGACGGAGTCCGCGCATACGTCGCACAGCTCCCATCACCCGCCGACCCCAAAGCCGCTCGGTCCACTGCTCCGGTGAGACACACCTCGACCGATTCGATGCTCGGCGCAAGCGCTGCATCCGCATCGACCCGGAGCGTGAGCTGAGTTCGCGGGTCCTCCGAGCACGCGCAGAAGACAAATAGCGCGACAATGGGAACCCTCAAAACCGGAGCCCCTCGAGCACCACGCCGAAATCTCCAGGAGCAGGCCCCTCTTCTCGATCGCGCGTGACGAGCACGGCGGTGGTCACCGCCGCTCCCACGACCACTACTCCGACGATCGTCCAGAACCACCAGGTGCTGAGCACCGAGCCGTGATCCTCCGTCGTACCGGTTCGAGCGTTCCGGCTTGCCTCCCGTTAGGCCATCGCCCGCCGGATCGCGCGAAGGCGCCCCTCGACGCTCTCTCGATAAGGGGTGTCGGGCCGCTCCGCGAGGAACGCCTCGTAGGCGTCGACGGCCCGCCGGTCGTGTCTCGCCCGGTCCGCCGCGAGACCAATGTTGTAGAGAAGCTCCGACCGACCGCTCAACTCATGCGCGGCCTCGAAGCGCTGGAGGGCATCCTCGTAGCGACCTTCGTCATACGCCGCGCGGCCCGCGAGGAAGAACCCTTGCGCCTCCTCTTCCGACGTGGAACCCGATTGGGCCACCGCGACTGGGGTCAGCGCACCCAGGATGACGAGTGTCGATGCGCACAGTTCACACAGTCGGGCGGGCATCGGAGAGGTAGAGCATAAGGGATAAGCCGGAACGTAGGCCACCGCGGGAGGGTCCCGCGGCCGGCGACCGTCCATCCCGAGGGTTCGACCTGCGCAACGCTGCCCCACCCGAGGCCGGCAGACCTGCAGGTTGTCATGAACATGACGCCGAAGGCGGTCGGCGCACTCAAATCAAACGTCGACGACTAACCGCCAAAAAAAAGCGAGCTCTATCCCGATTCCGAACCGACCTATGTAGGCCTACGTAAGCGGCCTCTTACTCTGCATTACGGGAGGAGGAGCGCACTGATCATCGCGCTGCCCACCAGCGTCACTGGAATGATCAACAACCAAAACGGAGAAGCTCCTTCTGGGGGTTGACTCAACCGTGCCGTCGATGGTCGAGCTTCAGGATCGGTTGGTTCGTTGCTGCGGCTCTCGTTTAGGGTCTCAAGGGTGTCCATGCATACCTCGCATTTGCATTCCCACGAAGGACTGTGCGTGGGTTCGCGGTCCAACTCCGTCAAGAGTCCCCATTGATGGAAGCCATAGACATTTGTGGTCATTGACCACAACACTGGAACTCGACGCGGTGCGTCAGGCCCATGGCTAACGCAGCGCGTCATGAGTGCGCGCGCTCCGACGGGCAGTCAGTTGACGTAACGAACCAGCCAGCGGTGAAGCGGCAGCAAGGGACGCCATAGGCCAAGGCAGGTCTTCACGAAGGTCTTGTCGTGAACTTCCTTCGGAAGGGGCCCATTGCTCATGACGTAGAGGCCGTTGTGCTTTGCGAAGCGTGCCGCCGGGCCGTCCGCATCGAAGCCGCGAGGAACGCGTTTGTAGTGTTCGCCTTTGACTTCGTAATCGCCTTTCTCGATCTTCTTGACTGCACTCGTGAGCTCTTTGAGCGGGGTCTCCTCCTGCAAAACCTCGCGATAGCGCCGAAGGCGCGGCCCTTCGAATCCGATCGTGCCGACGCCGATGTGCCATTCCTTGGCGGTCAGCCGAAGGTAGAAGCCCGAGGGAGCTGATTTCTTGTCGGGTCCATCCCAAAACCACAACGATAGATGGTCTTTGTAGGGCGTCTTGTCCTTAGAGAATCGGGTGTCCCGATTGATCCGAAAGATCGACCCGTTGATCCGCGGATCGGCGACGACGTCGGGAGCCAGCTTCTCCAAGCCCTTGCCGACGGCTTCCACGAACGCCTTCGCGGGTTCGAGATAGAAGTCTTCGTAGTCCTGCCGATGCGCTTGAAACCAGTCTCGGTCGTTGTTGTTGCCAATGTCCTTGAGGAACTTCTTGGTTCCTTTGGGAAAGCCTGAAAATGCCATGTGCTGTGCCTCCGCAGATGGACGTCGAACGAGAGGAACCGAAATCGACATCGGTGTCACGGATTTTGTCCCCGGAGTTCGACCCGGTGGGCATCGAATCCAAAAGCAAGGCACACTGACGGCCGAAACCAAGAGATCACCCCCCAAACACAACGGAACCGCAACAATGAATCGAGCATTTCTCGGTGGGTTCGTGCTCGCCGCCACCTTCGTCGCCGCCTTGACCCTTCCCACCGCGGCGACCCTTCCCACCGCAGCCCAGGCGCCCACTGCGCAAGACCAATCGATTCTCGGCCCCGGGCTCTACGTCTACCAAACCCGGGTACGCTCCGCGAGCTGCCAGGACGACCGCCAGACCGGCTTCGTGTCGTCGTTCTATGCCGCGATCAACGGCGTTCCCGGGAGTCGTAGCATGGAGATGCAGCTGCTCAACAACCAGTACTGGCCGCGCTGGACCCTCATCGTCGAGGGCGATGAGATCCGCGGAACCGCCCAGCTTCGGGGCAACAGCCACCAGGCCCACTCGACCTTCGAGATCCGACGCGACGGCAACCAGTTCGAAGGCACCGGCGCCCGAAGCTATCTCACCACCGTCAACGGACAGCGGCAGCGCTGCCAAGTGACCGTCGACGTCCTCCTCAAGCGACTGGATCGATAGCGCTCGACCTCATTGGAGCGCTCAACTTTGGCCGTTGGGGACCGGCCTCAAGCGACCGCTGCGCGCATAGCGTCGAGCAAACATCCGAAATGCGCGGAGCTGGCGATCGGAGAAGCGAGACCGTCCTGCGCCGTAGCTCATGATGTTCTCCGGATCACGATGATGTCCGGCTCCAAAAAAATGACCCAGCTCGTGGGCCAAACTGGTCGCGCTCGCGCGAGCGGTCAGCAGGATGTAGGTTCCTGGAGGTTGCGCGGTGGGAATGTGCGCTCCCGACAGCCGCCCCGTTGGCCGAAATCCCTGCCATCCCGCGGCCCGAATCGTCGCTTCGGACGGCACCTCGTCGAGGATCTCGCGGACGACGAAGACATTGATCACGCGGGGACGAAGAAATCGTGCAAGGGAGCGTCGGTCCGAAATCGTCTCGAGAACTGCGTTTCCGTCCGGAAGCTGCCGCTTCTCGTCCACTTCGAAGCCAAGCTCCGCCCCACGAAACTTCGCGTTGGCGGTTTCGACGAGGCGCTGAAGCTTCTCTTCGCCGACCACGGACTGGCCCTCCTCGGTGGCGAGGTGAAACACGACGGGAAACCGATGTTCGGCCGCGGCAGCCGCAGGGACGAGGCTCACTGCCAGGGCTCCCGCCAACACCCATCCGCTTTGCGTTCGTGCCACTACCCAGATGGACGCGTCGACGCGACAAAAGTTCTCAGTTTCCCTGGAGGGATTCCCTGCGGAGGGGAAAACCTTGGGTTCGGCAGCGGGCACGTCCGCTCTCTCGGCCGATGAGGGCTCCTATCCGCCAATGATTTCGTGCCGGGTGCTTTTCTCTGAGCCGAAACCGCAGGATCTTGGCACCGAGGATCCAAATGGGAGAGGGCAGCACCACCGCGACGATCCTCGCGGCACCTGCGAGGACGTGTCCTGCACCTGGACCGAAGCTCCAGAAGAGCCGGTCGACGTCCGGTGGCCGATGACGAGAACGCCGGCGTAGACCCCTACAACGAGTGCCGCGAAAACAACAACGACGCGATCTTCCCGGAAACCAGCTGCGACCTGCCTGCGCTAGCTACTAGAGAGCGGGCGGCTCAGGCCGCGCTGACCTCAAGCGCTTCCTCTTCGGCGATCTTGTTGGCGGCGTTGAGCGCCGCCACTTTGTAGCACTCCGCGAGCGTCGGGTAGTTGAAGACCGTCTTCAGGAAATAGTCGAGCCCGCCACCGAGCGCCATCACCGCCTGCCCGATGTGAATAAGCTCGGTGGCCCCGGTTCCGATCGCGTGGGCGCCAAGCAGCACTCCCGACTCGCGGTGAAAGATCAGCTTCAGGAGACCGTCGTGATCGTCGAGGATCTGTCCTCGAGCGGTTTCCCGATAGCGGCTGAGCCCGGTCTCGTAAGGAACCCGCGCTTCCGTCAGTGCCTCTTCGGTCTGACCCACCATCGACACCTCGGGGATCGAGTAGATGCCGATCGGGAAATGGGGGGCCATCCCGTCGTCGCTGAGCCCAAACATGTGGCGGGCCGCAAGCCGTCCCTGCTCCGCGCTGGTCGCCGCAAGCGCCGGGAAGCCGATCACATCGCCGGCGGCATAGATGCTTGGCACCGCGGTTCGGTAGTTTTCGTCGACGGTGAGCCGGCCGCGGTCGTCCGGGGTCAGGCCGGCGTGTTCAAGCCCTAGATTCGCAGTGGCCCCGCGTCGGCCGATCGAAAAGAGCACCATGTCGCCCACGAGGCGCTTGCCCGACTCGAGCTCTACGAGCGCTCGCTGATCGCCCGCCGCAACCTGCACCGAGGCCACCGACTCGGCCGGCCGGAACACCACGCGACGCTGTCGAAGCTGATGAATCAGTTCATCGACGAGTTCGCCGTCGAGAAACTCGAGGGGGCGCCGACGCCGGTCGACCACCGTAACCTTGCAGCCGAGCATCGCAAACATCGACGCGTACTCCATGCCGATCACCCCAGCGCCGACCACGATGAGATGGTTCGGAAGTCGCTCGAGATCGACCATCGCGTCGGACACCACCACGGTGGAGCCACAGTCGACGCCCGGCGGTTGGGAGGGAACGGTGCCCACCGCAACCATGATGTGGGCGGCGGTCAGCCGGTGGACGCCCGCATCGGTTTTTACATCGACCGCCTGAGGTCCCGCAAACGTCGCGTCGCCGGAGATCAGATTCACGTCGTTGCGTTGAAGCTGATGCCGGAGCACATCGCCTTCGCGACGCTGGATGTCGGCTACGCGGCCGACTAGATCCTCGATTCGCGCCTTCTTCTTCGGCGCGAGTCCAAGGCCGTCGTCAGCGGCCAGCCGCACGAGGACGCGGCAGACCGCTTCGCGGAACGTCTTGCTAGGGATCGTTCCGTTTCCGAGGCAGCCGCCGCCGATATGGCGGCTCCGCTCCACCACGGCGACGCGTTTGCCCGCTTTCGCGGCCTGAATTGCGGCCCGCTGCCCAGCCGGTCCGCTCCCGATACAGAGAAGGTCGTAATCGAAGCTCACCCCCTCCAATCAACGGCACCTCTTCCCGCTCCTGAAGGCGCGGATCAGCAGTCGATCGAGCTGAGCGTCTCGAACTGAAACTCCGCGAGGTTCGCGGTTCCGAGCGCATCGATGAACCGGTTCGCCGCGTCGGCGGCGGCCACTTCTCGCCGGTTGACGAGGAACAGAGTCGAGGCCCCCGCTTCGAAGCGCGCCCGTTCCCCCGCGGCCAGTGCCTCCGACGTGGCGACCAACCGTTCCGCGAGTTCGGCGCGAGAGCTCGCGGCCTCGAAACTGAGGCTCGCGGTCTCGAGCGCATTGCGAATGCGATCTTCCGTGCGGCGAAGCTTGGCTTCGAGTTCGTCGAGCTTGGCACGAGCCTCGGATGCCTGACCTCGGCCCTCGCGAAGAAAGAGCGGCATACTGAACCGAAGACCTGCCTGAATCACCGTTCCCGGCAGGGTGATATCCCGCGACTCATCGCCGAGGTCCCGGGACACCTCGAAGGTGGCCCGAATGTCGGGCGCCACCCGGTTTTCGGCAAGGAACAGCTCCGTGCGAAGCGCCTCCTGTTCGGCCCGAAGCTCCCGGAGCGCCGGATGGCAGGCCACCGCCTGCGCCATCGCTCCCGGGGAGAGCCGGCCCATCGTCACCGGGCGAAGGCTCGGCAGTCGGGACGGTTCGGGCACCTGCATCTCGCCGCCCCGGTCGCGCAGGTAGAACCCGAGGGCCACCGCGGCGATGTCGAACGCCTGACGCGCCTGGACCATCTTGTCGTCGCGGTCGATGAGGCTTCGAAGATTCTCGGTCACGTCGAACGCGGACGCGGATCCAGCGATCTCCCGCTGACGCAGCTGTTCGTCCCGCTGCGCCGCAAGGGCGCGCTGCTGTTCCGCGATCCGAAGCTTGTGACCAGCCGCGACCCAGCGAAAGTACGCACGGCTCGCCGCCACCGAGACATCAAGGGCCACCGCGTCGGCGGCCCGATCCGCCGCTACCGCGCGATCCTCAGCGGCCCAAAGCGTGGCTCGCGTCGAGTCGATCGGCCCGTCACGCCAGAGCGGGATCTCGACGCCGACCCGCACCTCACCACGGTCCAGCGTGTCGTCACCGTAGTAGGTCGGAAACCGCTGCTCGTCGTCGAGACCGAGACCCACTCGGTACCCGGCATAAACCTCCGCGCCCCAGACGCCGGTTTGCTGGCTCAGTTCGGCGTCCGCCCGAAGAAGATCATAGTAGCCACCGGTAATGACCTCACCCCGAACCGAGAGCTGCGGATCGAACCCGCCCTCCGCCCGGAGCTCCCTGGCGGCGGCCCGCCGCGCGCGGGCGAGGGCAGCTCGGAGCTCCGGCTGGTGGCGCTGGACCGCAGCAAGCACTCGGCCAAGCGTGAGCGGCCGGGGGGCATCGCTCAACCCGACCTCCCGCGCCGCGTCGGTATCCAGGGGAAGCCCCTGAGCTTCGACGTCGGCGGTGAGTGTGAGTGCGGCGAGTCCGAGTAGGAATGCCGGGGCTCGCAACCTACTTCGCTCCTTGATCCGGCGGCGTGGTCGTCGGGGGGAACCCGTTGAACCGACGCCAGAGCTCCGCTCCGAGGCTCACCTCGTTGAGGAGGAACCAGCCCTTCGCGCGCACGCCCTGCCGAAGGAATCGATGGTCGGGCCAATCCTCGTCCGTATCGTCATGCACGACGACAACTCGGAAGTTTCCATTTCCGTCGCCGGCGGGATCGACGAACGAGACCTTGCCGCCAAATGTACCCACCGCGACCGACGGCCAGCCAGAGAACTGCACCGCAGGCCATCCTTCAAACTGAAGTCGCACATGGTCTCCGGGCTGCACCAGCGACGCGTCGTTGCCGTCTACGTAGAGCTCGACCGCGCGGTCTTCGGTGGTCGGGACAATGATCGCGAGGACTTCCCCCTGCGATACCTGCTCTCCGCCCTGCCGGGTAAGCACCCGCTGAATCGTTCCATCGACCGGGGCATGCACCTGGCGCTCCGCCTGCCGCGAGATCCCCACGTCGAGACGGGCAAGCGAGGCCCGGGTTCCTGCGACGTCGGTTTCGGCGCTTTGAAGACTTGCTTCAGCGCTCTGAATATCGGCATCGGCGCTCGCCTGAATCCGAGTCAGCGCCGCGCGCCGCGACGTGAGCTTGCCTCGAGCCGCCGCCACCGACGCCTCGGCGGAAGCGACCTTGGCCCCGCTCTGACGGGCCGCCAGTTCGGCGAGCTCAAACTGGCGCTGCGACGAAAGACCCTGTTGCTGAAGCTCACGCTGTCGGCGCAGGTTGATGTCGTTCGTCTCCTGCTCTGCCTGCTCGGCGATCAGGCGCTCCCCCGCCGCCGATAGCTCCTGCTGGGCGATGTCGACCTCGGCCTGCGCCGAAAGAATCTCCGCGTTTCGCTCTCGACGGAGCGAGCCGATCCGATCGCGGAGAGTGTTGACCCGCGCCTCCTGGATCTCGAGTCGCAGCCCGATCGCGGAGCGCTCCTCGGAGAGGCGTCCTACGAGGTTCGCATCGTTGTCCATGAGTTCGACCACGAGGTCCCCGCGGCGCACCTGCGACCCCTCCTGGACATGCCAACGCTCCACCACGCCGCTGATGGTCGCTTCGATCCCTTGTTCACGCTGGTCGGGCACGAAGGCGATGACCTTGCCGTCGCCTCCGACGGTCTGCTGCCAGGGGGCCACGAGCGCAGCCACGGCCGACGCGAAGAGAAATGCCGCAATGCCGATCGCCACGGTGCGAGCGCTCCGCGGCGGGGGCACCAAAAGGGCCGGAGGAAGGGGAGGATGGGCAATCGATCGCATGGTTCTTACCGAAGGTCCGAAGAAGAAACGACGCGGTCCACAGACGACGCGAGGGAGGCGTGGTTGCTCAGGATGATGAGGCTCAGGTCCTCGACGGCGCGGAGCGACTCGATCGTCACCGCGCGCTGGTCGGGATCGATCTGATCAAGGATTCCATCGAGGATGAGAATCGACGGGCGAGCCGCGATCGCGCGGGCGATGGTCAGCCGACGTGCGCGGCTGCCCGAAAGCGGTGCGCCGCCGTCGCCGAGGATCGTATCGAGGCCGTCCGGAAGCGCCCGGATGTCCTCGCGAAGGCCCACCGCATCGAGAGCCGCCCAGATCTCGAGCGTGGCTGGGGAATCCCCCTGCACATTGGTGCGAATCGCACACGGCAAGAGCGACTCCTCACGCACCAACGCGACCTTGGAGCGCCAATAGTCGAGGGACACATCGCGCTGGTCGAGGGTGCCTACGGTGATCGCGTGGGCCTTCGGAGTGCGAAGCGCATAGAGTGCATTGGTGATCTGGCGACGGCTTCGCTCGGGATAGCCGGCGAGGAGCACCGCCTCGCCAGGCTTGACCGAAAAGGAGAGTTCAAGGCCCGGGTCTTCGCCCGCAAACTCTTCGTCTCCGGAAGTCACCTTGAGGCCCGACACCACCAGCTCGTCCCCGCCGATGCCCACGGGCGGAACCGGGTCCGCGTGCGAGTCCTCGGTGGGAAGGTCGAGGATGTCCCCCAGCTTGTCGACCGCGGTGAGAAGGTCGTAATAGACCTCGACCTTCTCTCCGAGCTTGGCGATCGCCGCGACCACCGCAGTCACGATGAGCTCCGCGGCAACGAGCTGGCCGATCGAGAGCTGGCGCTCGATGACCAGAAAGCCGCCGATCGCAAGAAGCGAAACGCTCGCGATGACCTGCATCCCGAGGGCGCCCACGAGCTGGCGAAACACCACGCGGAAGTGCGAGTTCCGATGCTCGAGGTATCGCGTGGCCAACCGTTCAGCCTGACTTCGGCCAAACGCGGCGCCGCCGCGCATCTTAAACGACAGCGGGTGACGGGCCATCTCCTCGAGCCAGTCCGCCACCGCATACTTTGCCTTCGACTCCTTGACGCTGCTGTCGATCCCCCGTCGACCGAGCACTCCGAACACAAGCAGTGCGGCAAACACCAGCACTACGTCGAATGCGAGAAGCACCGGATGGTAGAACGCGAGCACCGTCATCCCCACCAGGGTGATGAGCAGCGCATCGAGGCCTCCGAGAAGAAGCGAAGACACCGACTTCTGCGTCGTGAACACGTCGAAAAACCGATTCAGGAGTTCTGGACCGTTCGACTTTCGAAACGCGTCGGACCGAACCCGGGGCAGAAGCTCCGAGAGTTCAGAAACCACGCGCACAAACAGACGCCGCTGCAGCATTTCCACCACGCGGAACTGGAGCGCTCGAAGATACGCACCGCCGAGAAGCGCGACCGCAAGCAGGAGCGCGAGCACAAACAGTGGCTGGAGCAGCGTGCCGAACGCCACCGTGTTGACGAGCGACTGAACCGCGATGGGCACCGCGAGCGAGAGGAGACCGAGGGCGATACCGTAGACGAGCACCACCGCCACATCCTCTCGCTCGAGGCGGAGGAGCCGGACGGTGCGCTGAATCGGGGTCGGTCGAGGTTCTCCAGGCGCGGCCCGAAGCGAAAGGGCGCGCACCTCATCCCGAAGGGCCACGTAGGCGAGCGGGCGATCCCCGAGCTCGCGCCGAACCGATGCGAGGGTCCTCCAGTGCGGATTGCCCCCGAGCGTCTCTACTTTCGCGAACGGCCCACGGACCTTTCGGATGATGACCGGGTCGTCCTGCTCGACCATGACCGCCGTCCCCTGGCGGATCACTCGGAGCAGCTGGGCGAGCGGCGCGGTCCCCTCATGGAGGACCTGGGGGCTTTCGATCCCATGCTCACGGGCAAAAGCCGAACGATTTCGAAGCAAGACGAGCTTTTCGGGGTCCATGGAGGCAACTGCTTGCATGACTACCGAATCATGAACTCATTTTCCTGTTTGTCAATGACTGAAAATTGAGTTATGAAAATGAAACCATGACTGCACCGTCATCTTGGACCTTCCTCAGCAACTACGCCCACGTCCTTGTGGTGATCGCGCGAAACCCCGATGTTCGCGTGCGCGACATCGCAGATTCTGTGGGGATCACAGAGCGCGCCGTCCAGCGAATCCTCGGTGAACTCGAGGGCGCAGGGGTCCTCTCGCGGAGCCGCGAGGGCCGGCGAACCCTCTACGCGATCGACCGGACGACCGCGCTTCGCCATCCCCTCGAGTGCCACCATTCGGTCGCGGAGCTCTTGGATCTGTTGTGCGATGACGTCGGGGAGCTCAACGAACCCAGCAAGGTCACCAAGTCCACCGAGCTCGCGGATCCGACCGAGCTCGCCTCCTAGTCCTCGCTCCAACCCCAATAAGCACGCCCACTACGCTCCGGAGCCCGGCAACACGAAACGAAAGGTTGTACCACGACCCAAGGCGCTTTCGGCTCGAAGCTCACTCTGATGGCGCCAAAGAACTTTATCGACCAGCGAAAGGCCCAACCCGACACCGCTGTACTCGCCGCGCGGGTGAAGCTGCACAAATACCTTTCGAGCACGGTCGAACAGCTCCGGGGCGAACCCGATGCCGTTGTCCGCCACCGATAGCTCCCACCCCTCCGCCACCCTTCGATTGCTGATGTGGAGGTGCATGGACCGCTCGAGGCTCCGGTACTTGATCGCATTTCCCACCAGGTTCGAGAACACCGATTCGAGTTCGGCGCGACTTCCGTGAACCACTGGGAGGGCGTCCACCTCGACCTCGGCATCGAGCGCCTGAAGTGCCGCATCGTAGTCCATGAGCACATCGTGGACGACCTCGTCGAGCGGGACTGGTTCGAACACCGGGTGGGTTCCCGCGACCTTCGCGTAGGCAAGTAGACCATCGAGAAGCGCTTTCATTCGCTTCGACGACCCCTCGACCTTCTCCACCAGCGCGAGCCCCTCTTCCCCGAGCCGATCACCGAAGTCCTCGCGAAGAAACCCGGCGTATGCGTCGATGCCCCGGAGCGGCGGCTGCAAATCGTGGCCCACGATATAGCGAAACTGCTCGAGGTCTTCGTTCCGAGCCTGGAGCCTCGCATTCGCGGTTTGTAGCTTCTCATTGGTCGCCTTCAGGGTCCCGATCATGGTCTGAAGCCGAAGCTCGGCTTCTTTGATCGCGGTCACGTCAGTGTGGGCTCCCAGCATCCGGATCGGTCTGCCGTCGGCGTCCCGAATGGCCATCCCCCGGCACCGCACCCAAACCGTCGAACCGTCCTTGTGCCGATAGCGCACCACCTGGTCGTACGGATGATTCGGATCGGCGGCGTGAGCTTCGTAGTTCGCAAGCGCAGCTTTCAGGTCGTCGGGATGGATATTCGCCTGCCACCACTCAGGCGTATGGTCCATTTCCTCTTCGGCATAACCGAACAGCGCTTTGAACCGTGGGCTCAGCCATTCGTGCTCTGGCGACTCCATATCCCAGTACCAGATCCCGTCGAGCGAGCCGGCTTGGAGAAACTCGAACACCTCCGATCGCTCCTGCACCAGCGTGTATAGCTCGCGCTTGAGGTAGTGTTCGTCTCGGTCCGTCGGCTCAGTCATTCGACGCCCGCTTCAACAAGATCCACGCACCACGTGACTGAGCGCCATCATCCGACAAGCTCACCGTCGCCGTCCGCCATCAACTTGTGCACGATGGAGAGCAATCGGCGGGGGCTCACGGGCTTCTCGATAACCACCGGCGCATAGGTCGCCAGGAATCTCCGCGCACGAGGCGTAAACACGCCGCCGGTCACGAACGCCATCCGGCTTGCAAGGTCAGGAGCGCGCTCGCTGAGCCGACGGTGTACTTCGACTCCATCGATCTCAGGCATCATCAGGTCGCAAAGCACTACGTCAAAGTTGGAGTCCGTTTCGAGGAGCTCGAGCGCCCGTAGGCCTCCGTCCGCTTCTTCCACGTCGTGAAACGGCAGAATGCTCCGGCGCAAGGCCCGACGAACGAGCGCGTCGTCGTCGACAAGGAGGAGACGGCCTCGTTGCCCTGGGGCGGCGGGAACATCCGCGGCCGGACGAACCGAGGCGGTGAGCCCGGTCTCCAAAGGCAAGCACACCGAGAACACCGTTCCGACGCCGAGCTCGCTTCGTACCGCAATCCTGCCGCCGTGCTTTCGCACCGTCTCGGCCGAGATCGAAAGACCGAGACCGGTGCCCCGATCCCGCTGCTTCGTCGTAAAGAACGGCTCGAAGATTTGGCCAAGCTGGGGTTCCGGAATTCCGCTTCCGTTGTCCTCCACTTCCACCACCACCTCGTCGTCGACCACCCGCGAACGGATCCCCACTCGGTTCTGGTTCGCGGCTTCGCCGAGCGCGTCGATGGAGTTAAGCAAGAGGTTCACGAATACCTGGGTGAGCCGGGAACGATCCACATTGAGCGAGGGAAGCGTCGCTAGCTCAAGCTCGACCCCCGCACGGTGTCGAAGCTGGTTGCCGGTCATCCGGAGCGCAATGTCGATGAGCTGATTGATATCGGTCGGAGCAACTTCATCCTCCTCGATCCGGGCAAAAGTACTGAGGGCCCGCACCGTGGAGCTGATCCGTCGGACCCCTTCGACGCTCTCCTCGGCGAGTTGTTCGATCTCCCGAAGGGCCTTTCGAAGACCCGAACGCTCAAGGATCGTGGCGGCCCTCGTCGAATCCCCATCGCCCAACTCGCCTGCGATGACCTGTGAAAGGTCCGCAACGGCGCGTCGCAGACTCGCTGCGCCTTCGACGATCGATGCGCTGTTGGCTTGAATAAAGGTCGCGGGGTTGTTGATCTCATGGGCCACTCCAGCGGCGAGCTGCCCAATCGAGGCGAGCCGATCCGCATGAAGAAGCCGTCGCTCGAGCTCGAGGGCCCTTCGCCGATCGGTCACGTCTCGAATGGAGATGAGGTGCGCAGCGCCTTCTTCCCAATCGACTTCCACCGCGCGAAGCTCCGCATACTTGCGCGGGTGAGAAGAGAAGTTGAGCTCGATCTCCGCGGGGGTCTCGCCTTGAAAGGGATGGGGAAAACGATCGCCGATAAGATCGGCGGGCTTTCGATGGAGGAGTCGGCCGGCAGCAGGGTTCGCGAAGAGGATCTGTCCGTCCTGGTCCACCACGAGGCAACCATCGGCATTTTCGGCGACGAGCTGGCGAATGCGAGCTTGATGCCGGTCTCGCTCCACCGCGAAGAGGAGGGTTCGGACCAGGCTCTCGCTGGTCATCGCGGCCTTCGGCAAGAAGTCCTGCGCTCCCAAACGGAGCACTTTGATCCGGGTATCGTGCGAGTCGTCCACGGTCATCACGACCAGCGGAACGTTCGGCGCAAGCGAAGCTAGGCGACGCACGGTCGCGATACCGCCGGAGTCGGGGACCGAAAGATCCGAGAGAATGGCATCGAAGGACTCGCTGAGAACCCGATGGGTTGCGTCCGCGAGCATCGTCACGTGTTCCACCGCAAAGGTCGCGTTCTTTGCGCGACGGAGCTGACGCCGAACGAGATCCGCGTCCGTGGGTTCATCCTCGAGAAGGAGAACCCGAACCGGCGTCGCGCCGCTCACCGACCGAGTGGGCGGCGGTTGTCGAGGAGGTTGCTCCCGGGCCCGGCTCGGAAAGCCGTGGTCCTGGGGTTCATCGGACGACCTCGGTGGGATGGAATGAGAGCTCCAACGAGAGCGAGTCTCCGATGCTGTGTTCTTAAGCGGACGGTCGTCTTGTGTGTTTGCACGTTCCCCCCTTGTGGACGGTGCCGGTCGAGCTTGGGTGCAATCGTCAGCTACGGCAAGCGACAACCGCCCACGTCCCGCGGGCTTAGAACCTCAAGCCGGCTTTCTCGTGGATTCGATGTACTCCTGATGCAGTGTCAGGAGCGCCGAAGCCACGTTTGGAGCGCCGGGAGATCGGGCAAAAGGGGAACGCGATACCGGTCGCATACGACCTGGACGTTTCCCCGACGCCAGTAGCCGTCGGGACACGCGACCACCAGCTTTCCCGACGCCGCCACGAGGCCGAGTTCGAGCAGGGTGATCGGCGCGCGGGTCGTCGGATCGAAGTACATCGCAACCTGGTCGGCGGCTTCGAGCGAGGCGAGTTCCCATTCCACCTGCTCGCGGAACACCGGGTTGTCGATCGACTGTTTCCAGGAGCTGTCCCAGGCTGACCGCCGGGGATTCAGGATCGTGCCCGACCGATCCTCGAGACCATCGATCACTGCATCTTGCCACCGAGAAGCCACGCCCATCTCGATGCTCCCGGCAAGAAAGAGCCATGGTCGAGGCCCGCGCGGAGCGGTGGGCGGCTGCACTACTTTCACAATTTTTAGTGTACGCTAGACACTAAACAATGCAAGAGAATCGAACGCACCGTTCGCCTGGAGAACACGGTGGTAGGGAAGGATTGACGCGGACACTCTGGGCGTTAGGAGACCGAAATGAAACCTGGATCTGAACTCGCCGTCGCGAGCCATCCCGCCGGGAGAAACACCACTCACGGCAGCCCGAGAGCGAAGACCCATCAAAGAGGTCACCATCGAAGGAGGGCCCTCGCCGCGCTTGCGATCGCATTCGAAGTCGCGGCCTGTGGCGAGTCGGGAGAACCCTCGGGCACGGATCCCGCCGAGCCAAGCACAGCCGAGCCAAGCACAGCCGAGCCAAGCACAGCCGAGCCAAGTACAGCCGAGCCAAGCACCGCCGAACCGACGGAACAGCGCGACGGGGTGGGCCCCATGCCCGCGGCGTGGGTCACCGAGCGACTGAATGCGGCTCGGGAGCGACTGAACGAAAACGAAGCCGGCAATCTTCTTTGGCAATCGATCGAAGCGCATGGTGGCCTCGAAGCATGGCTATCGGCGGGAACGATCGAGTTCGAGTTTGACTACGCGCCACTCGACGACCCGGAAAAGCGCCGCCACACCTTTCAACGCCTCGATCTTTGGAACGCCCACGCCCATCACGCCCAGGTGGGGGGCGATGTGGAAATGGGTTGGGACGGCGAAACCGCGTGGATCAAGCCGAACGCTGAGGCGTTTCCCTCGACGTCGCGGTTCTGGTCTCTCACCCCCTACTACTTTGTCGGCATGCCCTTCGTGCTGGCGGACCCCGGAGTGATCCTGACCAAGCTCGAGGATGCGGAGCTCGACGGCGAAGCCCACGATGTCGTGAAGGCCACGTACGAGTCGGGCACCGGAGACAGCCCCGACGATTACTACATTCTCTATCTCGACAAGGAAAGTCACACCCTTGCTGCGCTCCGCTACGTCGTGTCCTACCCGGGCTTCTTTCCCAACGGCGGGCACACGCCGGAGAAGCTGATGCGCTACACCGAACCCAGCGAAACCGATGGACTGACCCTCGCGACGCGCTACGACACCTTCGCCTGGAACGCCGAGGAAGCGACGCTCGGGGACAAGGTCACCGAGATTCGAGTCACCCAGCTTCGACTCGGAGAGCGCTACGACGAGACGATCTTCGCGATGCCTGACGGCGCGATCGCCGAAGCCTCTCCCACCGCTACTGAATAGCCGGCACGTCCGAGACGACGCCCCCGAAACGGGAAGGCCATGGAACGGCGCGCTCTCTAGCAGGCAGTTGCGGAACACGACTATTGGCAAGCGAGAGCGAGTGATCGGGCCAAGTTTCGACCGTGCCGAAGGCCTGTGTTCCGCACCATCCTGCTAAACAACGACGGCCTGCAGGAATCGGTGTGCGACCTCGTGGTCCAGTAGGCGGTCGCGGTTGTGCGAGAAGCCACTGTGATGGAAGGACTCTTGGACCATGTCCATGTCGAGAAACCACCGATACCAAAGGTGGTAGTCGAGCATTTCGCAGAACAGGCGTTCGCTCCGGACCGAGTAAAGAGCCATCAGAAGCATCGACTTCCGCAGGGTCTCGGGCGGAATCGACGGTCGACCCGTCGAGCCATCCATCTGCTCGAACGTACTACCGAACTCCCGAAGAGCTGCATCCGCACGCTTCTTGATCGCTAGCAGGATGTTCGCGAAACCGACGAAGCCGGTTTTGCAACACCCTGCTAGAACCCGAAAGTGTGAGGTCGGGCCCGGTGCAGGCAGCCCGCCGCCGCCCACACATCACGGCCTTCCAGATCCATCACCAGTCCACCGCAGGTCTTCATCGCGTGTGGCGCTTCCGGCGAAGCCATGTGGGTGCACACACTTCGCGGATAACCAGTGTGGTCGCCAAGGCGCGCAAACAGATCCGCCCGGGACTCGATCGGCGATGATGCGAGCGAGGTCTCGAGCGTGTCGTATCGAAATTTTGTGGTGCTCGTTGCCGAAACCACATTTCTGGCCGCCGCAACCGGATCGATACAGTGATTCGTATGGACGTACTGCGGCTCCTTGCCGTGGTACATCAACGCGCGCACCGTGCCGGACGTCTCGATGCCGTAGGCACCTGCCGCGTCGGCGACGAGATAGTGATGACCCGAGCCGAGCGGAGCTTCCAGCACGACATCTCGCGCGCCGACCGCGGACGTTTCTTGAAGGGCCCGACGCACCAGCGCCGGCCAGACGATACCCACCTGGGCGTCAGTGCTCTTGAGGTTATTGATAGTGATGCCCACGCCGGCACCATTGAGGCCGGTCATTCCCACGCAGCCGGTGATCGAGAACACCCACGCCGCCGGCGCCGAGTCCCGGGCAGGAATCCCGAGCATCAGCACGTAGGGCTCGGCCGAGCCGTGCATGTCCCAAGTCTGGCCAAGCACCGGCCGGTCTCCGGTCCGGGCATACACCGCACTGCATTCCTCGGAGGCAGCACTCTCGGTCCGAAGGGTCGACGCTCGGATATCCCGGATATCGGTGTAGTGATTGAGCACGATGAGACGACCCAGGTCGATCGCCGCGCCCTCCGCGATGCCCCGGAGCTCCTCTGAGAGATCGGCGTCGAACTCCGCCACCACGGGGCCATGGGCCCTCGCTAACGCGAGCACTTCATCTTCGGAGTCGAAGCCGCCGATCGTGACGCAGAGCTCGAGCCGGATGCGCGCGAGCTCGGCGATCATCGGCCGGAACGCCTCGCCGTGCGCCTGCCCCCAGGTCCGCGGGCTCGCCGACGCATCGTATTCGAAGACTTTCACTCCTTCACCCGTGCAGCCTGTCCGTCGAGCGCCGCACCGAACGAAGACAGTTCCTCCGAGCTGACATCGATCGGAGGAATCACGGCGGTCGTCCCGTTGGCAAACGTCCGGAGCGGATAGCCGTCGGCCGCGAGCGCTCGAAGAAAATTCTCGCCGAGGCCCGATAGGGTTCGGTAGAGACCGCGGCCTCCCGCTGTCCCGAGACCGGCGACCTCCGCAAATCGCTCGAGGTGGGTCGCGAGTTCCTTGGCTCGCGTCGCCACGTCCAGGCGGAGCGACGCGCGAAGCTGATGGTGAACGCGGACCAGACTCAACTCGTCCCCATCCCAGGTCGACACCATCGTGAGGGGCTTCTTTACGAAGAACTCCGGGCCAACGTGAAGAAACCCGATCTGTCCGCCGCCCCACCAGGCTCGAATGTCCGGCACAAAAGACTGAGACGAACCCGCAAATGGGCCTTCTCCCGAGCGGTAACCCCCGGAAGCCGTCTCGAACGCCACCACCGGAATCCCAGAGCGCCGACGAAACTCCCCGAGCGCCTCGCTCGCGTCAGCCCACGCGGTGCTTCCCGTTCGCTCCTGAAGCGGCTCGTAAAAGAAGCCCACCACGTTCTCGGCGCCACACTCCGCCACGACTGCCTCGAGTTCCGACACGTCGGCCACCGTGCGCCAGCCGTCGAAGTACCGAGGTCCCTGCCGATGCACCGAGGGATCGCTCGCCGATCGGGCCCCCGCGGTGGTGTGACCGAAGTACGCCCCGGTGGGCGTGACGACGATTTGCGTACCCTCCCGATGATACCGGAGCGTGCGCACCGCTTTGTCAAAGAGCTCGTCACGAGACGACGTGAGGTACATGTGCGGATGGTCGGGACTCAACGCCGCGACGTACTCCACCGCCCGGACGATCGCCGGCGTGACATAGTTGCAAAGGGTGATCTTGTTCACCGCCGGCCCGTAGAGTTGACCGGTCTCGTTGGCGCGACGGAGCGAAAGCGGCGGCGTCGCAAAGGGCCGACTGATCCCGCTCTGAAAATCGACCCGCCGCGCTTCCGAGGCTTCCGGCGATCGAACTGGACCCACGGGGAGTCGATAGTAGAGCGCCTCTCCGCCATCCGCGTAGGCCTTCTCATGGCGACTAACCTCGTGAAGTCCGAGGGACACGTTGAGACGAGTCATGGTAGCCGCTTTGCCGATTCGATTCCGACCGCAGACGAACTCGTAGGCCTTCCCGGACGGGCTCCTGACCTCTGCGGCGGCCCGGATCTGCTCCTGCTTGAGGCGGCGACCGAGGCCGTGGCCGTGGTGCGCTGGATCGACGGTGACCGCGAGCGAATAGAGCAATGTGTCCGTCGACCGAAGCGGATCCTCATCGCCGCCCTGAATGCCTTGCAGCGAGGTGAGCGGCGCAGCCAACGCACTTCCGACGACGCGAAACTCGCTCTTGTGCACGAGCTCCGCCACCACTACCACGCCGCCCGGCTCGAAAGCCTTGGCGAGCCACTCTCGCGAATCCCGGCGCGCGGGTTCATACACCCGGGCCTCGAGTTCGATAATCGCATCGAGGAGCGCTTCCTTCTCGTTTGCGTCGGCACGACGAACCCGAATGAGCCCCGGGACAGTCGCCGCCTCTCGCCGGTCGTGGGTGTCCTGCCAGGTGGGTGGATCTTCCTCTGGATGGTCCTCGAGCCAGCGCAGCGATTCACGGACCGTCTGAAACAGGCGCTCGACCTCGGGACGATTCCAGCCGGTCGCAAGGCGATAGCGAACCGTCCGGTCGCCCGCGCCAAACACCACCGCGCCACGCCAAAACCGCTGCTTCAGGTAGCGAAGGAGGGTCGCGTTGTCCGGCAGATCGAAGGCCACGGCGTAGCCCCGATTGCGCGGGTGGTGGACCAGCGCCGGGAACTCCTCGGCCACCGCGCAAAGCTCCGCGCCGACCCAGCGCTCTACCTCCGCGACTTTTTTATCGTCGACCATCCGTTCCGCGTGGATGCGGCCGCGAAGCAGCGATGCGGGGTGCGAACTCGTCGGCTCGTCGTCGGAGTAGCGGCTCAGGACCACGCCAACCTGGGCCCGCTTGGCGAAGGTCACGCAGTCTGGATAGTCGGGCTCCCCGTCGGGCGTCGAGAGACCGAAGCGCTGGTGCCAGGCAAAGGTGCCACCGAGGCCAAAGCCGGTCTGCACTTCGTCGTAGATCAGAGACACCCCGTGCGCCCGGGTGAGCACCCGAAGCGCGCGATGGAAACGCGAGGTCGCGTAGCGGTCGCCGCCTTCGCTTTGCATCGGCTCGAGCATCACCGCGAAGTAGGCTCCGCTCGCGAGCTCCTCATCGACCCGGGCAAGCACATCGAGCTCTTCACGGGCCAACGGGTCATCGCCGACGAGTTCGCGCGCCTTGTCGAACGCCCGTTCTTGGACGCGGTCAAGAAACCCTTCGGCCACATCGGGCTCGGGTTGGTTCGGCTGCCACCAGACCGGAAACCGACTGAACCGAACCTCGTACCCGGCAAACTCGAAGGGACCCCGCTTGGCGGGGTTGTAGCTCGCATGAAGCGCCAAAAGGGTCCGCCCGTGGAACGACCCTTCGAATGCAAGGACCTTGCGGCGGGTCGGCGCCGCCGCGTGACAGAGCGCCAACGCTTTCTCGCACGCTTCGGCCCCACTGTTGACAAATGTCGCCTTGCCGACGCCCGGCACCAGTCGCTCGAGCAGTGCGGCGAAGTCGGTGGCGGTTTGGCTCTCGGCGACCGACGGATCATCGGCCCAGAGCAGATCTTTCGCAAACGCCCCTTCCACAAACGCTCGGACGACGGCATCGTCGGCAAAGCCTCCGACGAGGGTGGCGGTCTGGGTCATTCCGTCGAGGACCGACAGCGGCATCCCGTCGACCGAGACGAACCACGGTCCGACCGACCGCAGGTGATCGAACACCCCGGGTTTCTTTTCTTGGACGATCCGATCGTTCCGATAGAGCCGGCGAAGCCAGGCCTCGGACTCGGGAAGCCGACCGCCCCGCGGGCGGATCACGCGGAGCGGCCGAGGGTCGTTGACGAGGCGTCGCGTACCCTCCTGCTGCTCCTCGCTGGCGTGAAGGTCGCGGAGCTTCTGCAGATCGGTCGACATCTGCGCAAGATAGCCTCCATCGACCGCGTTTCGTAGCCAGTCGGTGGGGCGTAGCCGCGAACCTATGTCTGCGGCAACCGTCCTGCTATCGTTCGCTCGGAGGTAACGATGCCCGAGGCAGATCCCGATCGACTGGTCCACTGCGTGAAGCTCGACAAAGAGCTCCCGGGTCTCAAGCGCCAGCCCTTCCCGAGCGACCTCGGCAAGTACATCTTCGACCACGTATCGAAGGAAGGGTGGGACCTCTGGCTGCAGGAGAGTGTCCGCTACATCAACACGTATCGAGTCGACCTATCGAGTCGAGAGGGGACCGACTTCATGATGAAGCAGCTCCGCCTGTGGCTAGGAATGGAAGAGGGCGAGATGGCGGCCACCGCCTGGACGCCGGAAAGCGGCTCCAGCGGAGACTCCGGTCCGACTGAAAACGATCCGTCGGCGAAGCCCAACCCCGACGAGGGATAGCCGCGTCGCTCCTCCCTTCGACGCACCCAGCTGCCGCGGTAACAATTTGTAACTCGCGCTTCCGTTCGAGTTTTCGTAACGATTCTTCGACTTTCCCGGATGTCCGCGTGTCATGCGCAGAGGATTGATCGGAAAACGTCTAGATTCTGTTCACTGCGGCCAAGCCCCGACATTGGCAAGTATGTGTACAAAAACAGCCAGTTGGGGCTACCGCTCTCCGAAAATCGCCCTAAAAGAACCGTGGGAGGGTCGGCCGGGCGCCATAAGCCAGGCTGGGGTCCCACTATGACTTCGATCAGCCTTGGGAACTCCGAAGAAGCAACGATCGAACCGCGTCTGCGGAAAGCGTGGCGTTGGGGGTCGCTCCTTGTTATGCCGCTGATGGTGTTGGGCATAGCTTCGGTCCGGGGGTTTCGGTTCGAGCACGCGCTCTTTGCTGGGGTCGTGATCGCCCTCGCCCAGGCTGGCCCCCGCGCGCGCCTGTTCTCGGCGCGGATCGCTCCCTTCGTTCTGGTGGGCATCGCGTACGAGTTTTTCTCGCTCCTGCTGCCGCTCCGCGGCCAGGTGCACGTGTCGGATCTCTACTACGCCGACCTTGCGCTGTTTCCGAGCCCTGAGGCAGGAGTGACCTGGCCGGAGTGGTTCGCGACCCACAACACGGCCTGGCTCGACGTGCCCACGGGCGTGGCCTATTTTGCTTACCTCCTCGAAGTCTTCGGAGTGGGCCTCTGGCTCTACTTTCGAGACGTCGACCGGATGTCCCGATTGGGCTGGGGCTTCGTGGCGGTGAACGTGATCGGCATGGTCGCGTGGATCACCTGGCCGGCCGCGCCACCGTGGTACGTGATGGACTACGGGCTCGGCCCCGCCGACCTCAGCGCGGTCCCAAGCGCCGCCGGAGCCCTGCGGTTCGACGAACTGATCGGCGTCGACTTCTTCGCGGGCTTCTATGAGCGCAGCGCCAATGTGTTCGGCGCGATGCCCTCGCTGCACACCGCGTACCCCGTCGTGGTGGCCTGCGCGTGTTGGACGCTCAGTCGACCGGCCCGGTACCTCACCGTGGCTTTCGCCGGCCTGGTCGGGTTTTCGGCGATCTACTTGACCCACCACTACGTATTGGATGTGTTGTTCGGAGTCGTCGCCGGAATCGCCGCCTACCAAATCGTCCGACTTGCCGAGCACTGGATCCGGAGCTCGACCCTGACCTCGACCCCGCGCGAACTGGCGCAGCGAACTGAAAAAGTGGAGGCCGCGGGATGAGCGAGTTTCTCGCGATGCTGAGCTGGGACACCCTCACGCTTCAGCGGTTTCTCGTGGTGGTGGTGCCGGCGGGGCTGATCCTCCTGGCGCTCGCGATCAGCGGGCTCACCTTCGCTATTCAACAGCGCGGCAGAAACCGGTTCGTTGACGAGGAGATCCGCGCCCGTGGAGCGACGCTCCTCGTGGGCATGGGCCTTCGCCAATACTTCGCGTGGGTGATTCGGCCCGCAGTGTCGATGGCGGTTCGTTCGGGCATTCCACCGAACGCGATCACCACCCTCTCGGCGCTATTGGCGACGGGAGCCGCGATCGCGATCGCCGGCGGTCAGTTCGGCTTGGGTGGCTGGCTCTTCTTTAGCTCGGGCGTCTGCGACTTTCTCGACGGCCGAGTCGCTCGAATCACGAAACGGTCGAACGAGAGTGGTGCGCTCCTCGATTCGGTGATCGACCGATACGTCGACGCGGTCATCCTCGTCGGTCTCGGCTTTTACTTTCGCGATCACTGGGGCCTCGGCCTCGTTCTCGCGGCGCTGGTCGGCTCGCTCCTCGTGAGCTACGTCCGGGCTCGGGGCGAAGCGCTCGGCGTCGGCTTCAAGAATATCGGGTTGATGCAACGACCCGAGCGGGTGGTGGTCATCGGGGTCACCATCCTGTTTAGCCCGCTCGTCGAAGTGCTGGTCGATCCCATGGCCGCGCGACCGATCCATCGGCTCGCCCTCGTCGGGGTCGCGATCGTCGCGGCAGCGACCCACTACACCTGGATCGAGCGGCTGGCACACGGCCTCGAATCGCTTGGCGGCAAGAAGATCCGCGTAGGCGGGCGCGGCGGGATCGTTCGCAATCTGCTCGCGAGCGTCACCGCGACGGGCCTCGACTTTGCGGTCGTCGCGGTCCTCGTGAGCCTGTGGTTTACGGACCCGTGGCTCGGCACGCTCATCGGTTCGGCGGTCGGCGCAGTGGTAAACTTCTCGATGAACCGAGCGTGGACGTTTCGCAGCCACGGCTCGTACCGGAAGGAGATCTCTCGGTACGTCTTCGTGAGCGGGACGAGTGCCATGCTCAACTCGGGGGGAGTGGCGCTCTTCGCGCTCCTGCCCGACGTGCCCTACCAGCTGGCTTGGCTGATCGTACGCGTCGCCGTGTTCATGGCCTGGAACTATCCGCTTCATCGAGACTACGTGTTCGACGAGCGGGAGGCCGAACCGGACGAAGAAGACGAGCTTCTCGGCGATGGGTCCCCGCCGCAGCCTGCGGACTGGAAGACCACGTGAGCCGATCGGCGCCAGCGAAGAAACGCTCGGCGATCGACGAACTTGTCCACGCGGCCGTCACCGTCGGCTACCTCGGACGCATCCCAGTGGCTCCTGGGAGCTTCGGAGCGCTGCCGGCGATCGGTATCGCCTGGGGACTTCAGGGGGCCGGTCTCACCACCTGGGTCCTCATCCTCGTGGCGGGAACGGCGGCGAGCGTACTCCTTGCGGATCGGTACCTCGTCATCCGAAACGACGCGAAGTCCAAGGACCCGCAAGAGGTGGTCCTCGACGAACTCCTCGGGTGCCTCATCGCGTTGGCCTTCGTGCCCTTCGAGCTCGTGTGGGTCGCCGCCGGCTACGTGTTATTCCGAGCCTTCGACATCTTGAAGCCCGGTCCG
>JBCCZL010000068.1:0-24291 GCA_039187775.1 Myxococcota bacterium | reverse complement strand
TTCGCCGTATGCGCGAGTGCCCCCACAGCCTCGGAGCGAGGAGTGCTTGAGGCACTTCGAGCGAGAAGTGAGGAGGTAAGCCGCGCAAACGGTGAAAGGCGCCGTGTTTCCGTAGGATTCAAACCGATCGCCGCTCTAGTCAGCTAGCGGCGTGCCGAAGTCAGCCAGGCGGCGGCGCCGACCTGGACTCCGTCATCGCTCGTGTACGCTTGAAATTGCTTGATCATCGCGGCTGCGATCTTTGGGCGAAGGTCCGGATCGGCGTCTTCGATCAGGCTAGCGACGGGCCCCATCTCCATAAAGAACCGGGTGGCGTCCTCGGGGCTGGCTCCGATGCGGAGGGTCGGCGTCAGCGGCTCGATCTCGATTTCGTGAAAGCCGGCGTCGGCTAGGATCGTGCGTACCCGTTCCGGGTCGGCGAATGCGAACGCGCCGGGGCTTCCCGGCTCGGGGGGTTCGGGGGGCTCGAGGTACTGCATCGCCGCTTCCATGCCTACGGTGAGCCAGGGGTTCTTTTCCATGGCTTGCCAACAGGCAAACGTGAGTCGGCCGCCAGGCTTCAGTCCCGACCCGATGTTCTTGAACGAGGCGACCGGATCCTCGAAGAACATGATCCCGAATCGAGAAAACGCGACGTCGAAGCCTTCTGCCGGAAAGGGATGGGTGGTTGCGTCGGCCTGCGCGAAGCTCAGGTGGGAGAGTTCTGCGTCGTTGGCCCGCCGGCGTGCGGTTTCGAGCATGACGCCCGAGATGTCCACCCCGAGGACCTTACCCGACGAAGTCACCTGGGAGGCGAGGGCGAGCGTAGTGGTGCCATGGCCGCACCCGACATCGATGATCCGCTCACCTGGCTGGGCGTGGGTGCGAGCCACGAGCACGTCGCTTAGCGGCGCAAGCAGCCTGTCGATGCCCTCCCACTGTTGCGTCCACTTCTGGGCGGTGGAGCCATTCCAAAACTCGCCTTGCTCGGCGTTTGCACGCGGCTCGCCGGTTGTGTCAGTCATGCCCTCAGTATCGGAATCATGTCCGAAGAAGCCAATCCGAGATTCGGCAAGCGTCAGCTGCGTGGTTGCAGGTCCGCTTCCAACGCAGCTCGGATCTGCGCGTAGATTGCCGGGTGGTTCTGAAGCTGATGATGGAGGACGCCGCCGTAGGTCGTGGCGATGGCGAAATGACTCTCTTCGATGCCGTGGGTTGCCGAGCCGCCCCGCACCAGAAGGTCCCCGACCAGGCGCCCGAGCGGGTGGTTCGGGTCCTCGGTGACCGTGGCCGAAACAAAATAGTGCTGGGCGCCAGGAATCGTGGGCGACGCCGCCGCGAGGTCGCGATGGTCGGTGAGCCAGTCCTGGTCCACGATGGCGCCCGCGTCGAGATCCTGAATCCCGTGACTGCGCCCCGCGATGATCCGCGACGTGACCTGGGTCGCGGGGAGATCGATGGCGCCGAGCACATCGCTGAGAAGGCGCCCCGCCTTCGCAAGGGGCGCGCCCTGATGCGGCGAGCCGAGGCAGAACACGTGTTTCACCTTGGTGGTCCATTCGGCGCCGGATTCTACGCCGTAGTGGCCGGCGCTTCGAACCACGAGGCCCCCCATGCTGTGGCCGATAAGCACCAGCTCCTCGACAGGAATCGGGTAGGCCTCGACGAACGCCTCGATGAGCGATGCGAGGCGTCGCCCGTTTTCTGAGATGCGACGGCCGGTGTTGTAGCGGAGGTAGACGGGCGTGATGCCGAGGTCGCGATCGAGCAGCGTGCCGAAGCTTGTTTCCGGATCGCCGTGGTAAGCCTCGGCCTCCAGACACCAGGACCATTCGGTGGTTCCGAGGCCGTGCACAAAGAGTGCGACCCGAGGGGATGGGTTGGGAAGCGCGGATTGAAGGGATGCGGGATCCGGTTGCAGATAGTGGTCGCCTACGCGAAGCACCATCGAAAGATCGAGCCCGTTGTCTCTCGCTTCGAGGTGATGCCCCACGGCTGCGTTGATGAGTCCGAGGGCCGCATCGCCGACCCATTCGGGACTCTGCGTCGTGTCGGAGCGCATTGGAACAACGGTGTCGGAACTCTCCGCCTTCGCGTCGAGCCCAGCCGCATCGAGGCCGAGGTCGGTCACCGTCTCGACCATCCGGTTGACTCGCTTGATCGCGCTCAGTACGGCGCCCGTCCCAATGCGACGCGCGTCGTCGACTTTTCGCGCGGGCTCCTCGATCGACGAAACCTCGTCGGTCACGCGCCGGACCGCTCGCGCCGCCGACTCGTGGCCTTCGCCGACCAGATCCGTGGTGGCATCGACCGCATCGTGGACCAAGGCCTTCAGTCCTCGAAGGCGACGCACTTTTCCTCCTCGGCTCGTCATCGAAGCCCCTCAGGCACGCGGCTCCCGACGCTTAAGGCAGTACGGCTCGATCCAGACGGTGTGGTAACCGGCGTGAGGACCACTCCGGATGCAACACTCGATTTCCGCCCAGCCGATCTCATTGAAATTGGTGATTCACCGATACGTTCCGACCAGATGTTCGAACACCGGAAGGCTCTTGGACTGCGCCTTCCTTCCCATTGCAGACAGATCGGGGACCGACACGATTCGAACCTCGGTCCCCGCACGGATGGGCCGACCATCCCGGTCCTTCATCACACGCGCCATAGGAACAGCCTAGCGTGGCGTGGCGCCTCTGGCCTGAGCATCTGCGAACTCGCGACCGCGGAACCAAGAACCGGTCGAGCCACGGGCACCGCCACGTCGGGCCGATTCGAACCGACGAAATCGAGCCGATGAAATCGCGCGAACTCGAACCGACGTTGCCTTGACGCCTACGCAACCTCAACCTACAAACCGACCGACGGTCGGTTGAGCGCGAGAACGTGGCGGTGGGATTTTTTGATGATTTTCGGAGACTTGTGAGAACGGCCCGGAGCGGCGGCTCGCCTGGCGATGTGGGACTCCTCAAGGCAGAGCTCTTCGGGGTGCGGACTCCGCCGGCGATCGCGGAGCGTCTCTCAGAAGCCTCGCTCGATGGCTATTTGCCGGAGCCAAAACTGACCGACCTTCGGAGGATGGCGCGGGGCACCTTGGGGCGGGAGTATGCGGAGCTTCTCGCGGACAATGATCTTCAGCCGTTCTTCATCAGCTCCGACCTTCGTCCCCGGGCGCTCCAACACACGTATTTGATGCGGTACATCGCGACGCACGACTTCATCCATCTTGTGACCGGTTTCGACACCGGCTGGGCGGGCGAGCTCGGGGTCCTCGCGGCGACCGTGGAGCAGGGTTTTGCGCCAGGCGGAACCGCACAGGAGTGGGCAGCCCGGGTCTACTACCCCGCCCGTGACTTTGCGAACCGCAAGGCCATTCGGCGAAACCGTAGACTCGGGCACGTCCTCGGGCGCGACGCGAATTACCTGCTCACCTATCGCTACGAGGACAACCTCGAAAGGCCGCTCGCCGTCGTCCGCCGCGAACTCAAGCTTCCGTCTCCCGAGGAGTCGGGGATTGCATTTCCCATTCGGTCTCAAGGCGTGGCATGAGTCGTGAGGTCAAGGCGGCGGCCGAACGCCGCGCCGAGCTTCTCGACGTGGCGGGCGGCCTCTTTGCCAAGCACGGGTATGAAGCGACGACGGTGAGTCGGATCCTCGCGGCGGTCGGGCTCAGCACGGGCGCCTTTTATCACCACTTTCGGTCGAAAGAGGAGCTCCTCGCCGGACTGGTGGAGCGCATGGCCGAGGTCTCGCTTGCCACCGTGGAGCAGCTCGCCGGAGCGAACGTCTCGGCGACCGAGAAACTCCATCAGTTCTTTCATCGCACCGAGGAGCGAAAACGACGGGTCGCGGGCGAAGCGAATCTCCGGCGACTGGCCAAAGCGCTCTACCACCCGAAGAACCTACGCGTTCGTGTCGCGCTCGAGGATGCCTCGTTTGCCCTCGCGCTTCCCGTCCTAACTCAAGTTCTTCGCGAAGGTGTCGAGGCGCAGGAGTTCGACTGCGCCGATCCGGCGCGCACGGCGAAGATGATCCTTCACCTCGGAACGACGACGATTCGCGAAGCGATGCGTGACGACCCGGCTCAGGTCGCGGAAGAGCTATACGCCTATCGGCGAGCCGTGGAGCGGCTCGTCGGTCTCAAAGAAGGCGTGCTCGAGTAGCGCCGGCTCAAATCACGACTCAGCGTCGCTGAAACGTGAACATGATCGAGCCCTGTCGGATCTGCAGCTGGCTCGCCGTCGCAGTGTATTCATTCGAGAACGAGTTCACGTCGGGGCATGTCTCCGTTCGTGTGAGGCTCGTCCCGGAAGCGGTCCAGGAAAAGCTCCTTGGGACAAGTCCGCCCGCGGCCCCGAGCGATAGCTGCTGGTCTTGGTCGATGTCGGTGGTCGAGACGGTCCAGGTGCCTCGAAACGTCCCGCTGATCGTGCCGGTGGTCTCGAGGGCGACCGCATCATAAATGCCGGGAACAATCGTGCCGCCGGTCATCGTGGGGAGCGCCGCCACGGTCGTGATGGTGACCGCGGGAGCCCCAAAGCGAGTGCCGTGGCACATATCGCCAGCATCGAACGGCGCGTCCGATGCTCCATCGATCGAGCCATCGCTGGACGCGTCGACCACCGCGTCGACGCGATCGAGCGTCGCGTCGGCCACTGCGTCCAAGCTCGCGTCTGCTACGGCGTCGGTGCTCCCGTCCTCTCTGGCATCGGCGGCGCTGTCAGCGGCCGAATCCGCCGCGCTGTCGATCGAGGCGTCGACGGCTGCATCGACCGAAGCGTCGCGAACCGACGTGGCGTCGTCTCCGCAGGCGGCAAACAGGATGAAGACCAGGCCAATGTTTCGCATCGGCACCCTTTAGCCTGGGTGAGCGGAAGGTCAACTCGTGCTCGCGGGACGGGCTGGGCGCGCGTGCGATTCGGGCACCGGGAAGACAGAACCTCAAAAGAAGATGGGGTTCGTCACCCCGAATGGCCGACGCCCAGGATGCACTGGCGCCAGGGTGTTTGGCCCCGACGCAACGAAGATGGCCCATCCGCCCGGACGCGGGCTCACTTCGATCGTCTCACGAAATCGAACTGCCGCATCCATCGGGTCGCGGGTGGAATCGTCGATGACGATATCTTCGGACAGCGCCCCATCGACAAACACTCTCAGTCGATCGACTTCGATCCAGCTTGCCGCACGCACCGTGACGACCACTGGCTCTCGAGCCGCGGCGTCGGGAACCTGCTGGCCGGGACCTCGGTCGCCGCGAGCGACTGCGCCAATCTGAATCCCGCCGTTGATGACACTCTGGCCGGTGGTCAGTGCTTCCCGAACCGGGGCAGGGCCCATCTCACGAAGCTCGGCCGGACGGTCCACTTCGAGCTGAAGGCAGGTTCGGGGGTACCCGACGGGCGAGTTTGCCACTCTGTGACTGTCGGACGAGCCCACCGCAAACACTCGCCGTCCGCTATTGAGGAGGGAGAACCAGTCTCGGACCGTCGACGAGTCTTCGTCCGGGAAGTTCTCGTCGAAGTCCGAGTCGTTGAACACCTCCACGAGCTGAAACTCCTCATCCCAAAACTCGGGGCGGCTCAGGAGAGTGGTGGCTGGGTCGTAGCCTGCGGCGTCAAAGTACGCACCGGAGGAACCAAGCCCACTGGATGAGCGCGGATGATTGATGATGAGCGCCGACGAGCCCATCGTGCCGGAGCGGCTCCGGACCTCACGGAACACTTCGGGTGGAATCTGGTCGGTCCACTCGAAGGCCCCTCGGTTGCGCACGTTGGCTTGAGCCTCGATGGGCACTACGCCGAAGTGACCCCAGGCGAAGGTCGTGAGTTCGAGGGAGCTAAGGCCATAGGCGTACTCCTGAACGCCGAGCTGCTCGATGATGGGCTCGAAGTCTGCGACCCACTCATGCTCCGAGCGCGCAGGAATCTCCAGCCCGTCGGCGATCGCACTCGCCAGTTTCATCGTGGCCGGGTCCGGGGAGTCGGGAGACCGATGCGTATGAATATGAAAATCTGCGCACATGATGCCGGGCGTCGGGATCACGTGGGCGAGCTCCGCGATCACGGTGGAAGGCGACCCCTCCTGCACGAGAACGCGCTCGGACGACATTTCCCACTCGTAGCCTCTCGAGACGACTACCTCGTACTCTCCCGGCGGAACATTCGCGGTGACCTGACCGTCGATCGCGAAGAACGTGTAGCGGCCGGAGGTCGGGGACTCCCCGAAGCTTGGCGGTAGATCGGGGGTTTCTTCCAACGCGATAAGCTGCACTCGGCCGGGGATCGATGTGCCCGTGTCATCCCGAACCTCCACGTTGATCTGCGCGACGGGGAGGAGCGCAATGTCGACCTCCGTGGCCTGAGAATCGACGTTCTGTGGGGCTGAGGCCCTTCGGCCATCTCGCGTTGCGACGACCGACGCCTCGGTACTGGGCAGGCGAAGCGTGCAGGTGCCGGCCGAGTCGGTGGTGCACTGGGTTAGATACGCCTCGTCGCTCGTCGCGTGAACGACGGCGCCGACCGCCGGGGTCCCATCGGAACTCCTCACGGTGGAGCGGACTTCGCGGACGCCAAGCTCGGGGGTGATCGCCTCGAGGAGGCCCGGCAGTCCGGGTCCACCCACGAACAGACGCGCCACGTGGCGCCGGGTCCTCGCGCAGCCAGGAATGGTGTAGCCGGGGCCGCCGTACGCAAGAGCTCCGCTCACCTCGAGGAGCGAGCTGAGAGGCCCATCGGGCCGCTGCCACGCGAAGCTGGTGGCCTCGGGCTCGATGAAACCCACCCAAGGGAGGTCTCCCCGGATTTCCTCGAGATCGAACCCTGCGCCGGGTGCGTACACCGGCATCCGAAATCGCTGAAAGAAGAGCACGAGGGGAAGGTCGACCGGCTGCGGCTGGTCTCTCCGATTCAGGAAGTCGAAGAAGATGTCCACGTGTCGAGCATCGGGCTGGAGTTCGTAATCGATCGCCACCACGAGGTCGTAGTCGGTCGGGGCGAGCGCGCGAGCGAAGTCGTTGATGAACGGTACCGGGGCGGCCGGTCCAGCCGCGCGCACGATGGCAGGCCCCCCATCGGTTCCATCCTCGAGCACGGTGACCTGCTCTGCGGCGATCGTGTATCGGCCGATGCCAAAGAGAACTTCGTTAAAGTCGGCGGGATCCGTGAGGGTGCCGGCTTCCGTTCGCGCGATCCCAACGGGCTTGCCACCGTAGGGGTCGTAAAGGTCGGACGGGCCAACATCCTCGATGACGAGTGCGAGGTGTTCGTTGGCCAAGACGAAGTCCCCCGGTTCCCACAGGAGCAAGCCGTGTCGATGAACCGGAAGATCCTCGGCCCGCAGCCGCCCGGCGCGGGCTTGACCCGCCTCCAGCGAGAGTGGCGAAAGGTGCCCGTCGGAGTCCCCAGCTTCATGCGGGCTGACTTCGAAACACCCCGTTGCGTCGGTTTCCGCGTCGGGGCTATCCAAGTTCGGTGACCCGCCACAAGAAGCCAAGATTGCGAGTGGAAATGAAAAAACGGACAGCCGCAGCACACACTATTGTAACCGCTGTGTCGCTCAATTGACAAAAGGTGTTGATGGCCTCGAGCACGGCATTGCCGCCAACCGCGATACCGGAGCCAGGAGCGGATGGATGGGGTCGAGCTAGCGTCCCTCGACAACTCCTGTCTCGCCCATCCCTCCGCGGCAGGATCTCCATCGGCCAACGTCTTCGAGGTCGTGGTCACCGATCCTCGAGGGTAAGCGAAGGATCCCGCGGGCTCCGGGTCCGAGGGTGAGCGCGTGAAGACGCCAACCGGCGCGGGGACCATCGGCGATGAAGCATCGTCGCTGCAGGCGACCGTCAGAAGAACCAGGGATAAACCCAAGAGCGGATGACGATGTTTCATCCGCGGACCTTGGCCCGCTTTGCGCAAACGGTGCAGATGCAGTTCAGAAGACGTCGATCGGTACAGCTCCGACCCGTCGTCAGCCGGCCTTGGGGCGGCGTTGGCGCGCGGCACGGTGGAGTGCTCGACGGAGCAGGTCCAGCTCTTCCTCGGTCCACGACTGACCGTCGGGCACGGCGATCGGAATGGCTGCCGGATCGAGCGCTCCGATCCGCGCGCGCTGCGCAGAAGACATGCGGCTGCAAAGTTCCGCCGCAAGTGTGTCTATCTCTTCGCCGGACATGGCTACGCTCATTGGATGAGCGTGCCGCGACCGCCATTCATTCCGTGACCTGACGCCGAGCGTCTGCACAGAGATTTTGCCCGGCTTTTTCGAGCGTTTCGTTCCAAGGGTAGCCGCACCCGCTGATCGAGCTCCATGGAGGGCTAACCATCGGCATTCAAAGTGGCGTCGGGTTGTAGAAGTGCTGGCGGGACAAGGCTCGACCACTGAACGGGTAAGTGTGCTGATTCGTGTCAACCTCGGCGTAGTCGGAAGTTCACGGATCTTTCGGACCATCGATCCCGGACGTTCCGAATTCCTGCGGTACGTTTGCTGCTAAAGGACGCTTGAGGTGAGAGATGCGAACTTTGCTTGGAATTGTGGGCTGTGGTGTGTTGCTGGTGGCGTGCGGCGATGACGACCGTCGGGGCGGGGATGCGGCAACGCGTCCGGACAGTACCGTCGGGTCGGATTCGGCGATGGCGGAGACGGGGCCGGGGAGCGGCTCGGGCGTGGACTCCTCGAAGACGGTTGCGAGCCTGACTCCGGCCGAGGCGATGGCAGTCTGTAACTACACGGTCCCGCTGGCCAATATGACGGCTGGGCAAATGTGCATGGGGCTCACGCTGGAGATGAGCACACCGGCAGACTGTGTCACGTCCTTCTCCGCGGCGAGCATGTGCACGGCAACCGTGGCGGAGATCGAAGCGTGTGCGGTCGCCTCGTCGACGGATCCCTGCGCACTGCTTTCGCAAGTGTGTGCGCCGCTTCTAAGTTGTGCTCAGTAGCCCGGGCTTCTCCACCACCCGGATGTCTGGCAATCTTGGGTGGTGGGGACCGACGACCGGGATGATGTAGCGGGGGAGAGGCCGGCGGAGCAAGAAGATCGCAACGTCGACAAACAGGCGATTCTTCGACGTCGTGCGCGCTTTGTGGCGGTGGCTCTCGCTGGTCTCGCCAGCTGCGGCGACAGCAGCAGCCAGGCCTGCCTTACTGTCGTTCCCCGGCCGTGCCTCGACATTGAGCCGCCGCCGCAACAGCCACCGCCGTCGGGGCTCGAGCTACCTCCACCGGAAGGCCCGGTGAATCCCGAAGAGGGCACGACTTCGGTGCCCACGCCGTGCCTTGAGTATGTGCCCGAGCCCGAGGAGGCGACACCACGCCCGTGCCTTCGACCGATCCGGACGCCACCATCGCCGTGCCTCTCTCAGGTCGCGGTGGACCCGGAGGATGACGAAGGCTGAGCTCCTCGACTCAGAGACGTTTCTTGAGGTCGCGGAGCTCTTTTTCGATCGCCCGATCCTGCCGCTTCTTCGCCGCCCGTTTCTCCCGCGCAGCCTTCCTTGTGGCTTTTTCGTGCGCCCGCGCGGCCGCCCGCTCGGCCTTCTGCCGCTTCTTTTCCCGCGCCGCGATCTCCTCGGGCGATGGGTCGTCGAGTTCGTCTTTCAGCCCGTTGACGACGTCTTTGGCGGCCATGTTGCCAAGCGTCCAAGCAAAGCCCTCAGCAATGAGACGAACCAGACCCACCCCCAGGGTACGCGGACACCGGACGCTTCTTCCTCAGAGCTCATCTCCACATGCCGAGTATGTTCGAGTCCGACAGTCCGAGGTCCGCGGGAATCCAGCACTTTCGAACGCGATCCATCACCTCTGAAGCCCGCATCGGTCTAGCGGAGGGAGGTGACGCTCTTTGCGCGCTGCGATGCCGGTCGGCTAGTGCAGCGCTCGAGCCAGGCGGTGACGTTGGCGAAGCTGGGAATGTCGAGGTGATCGCTGGCCTGATAGAAGTGAATGAGCCCAGAGACCCACGGCCAGGTCGCGATGTCGGCGATGCTGTATTCGTCACCGACCAGGTACTCGCGACCCTCAAGGCGCGCGTCGAGGACGCCGAAGAGGCGCGTTGCCTCTTTGGAGTAGCGCTCGAGAGGGTAGGGATGGTCGCACTTGTCCTTTGCGAACTTAAAGAAGTGGCCGAACTGACCAAACATTGGCCCAATGTGTCCGACCTGAAAGAACAGCCACTGGAGGGTCTCGGAGCGAAGGACGGGATCCTTCGACAAGAGCTTTCCCTCTTGGTCCGCGAGGTGAATCAGAATGGCCCCCGATTCGAAGATCGCCCGTGGCGGAGCGCCGTCGGTTCCCGGAATAACAACCACGGGGATCTTCGAGTTGGGATTGATCGAGACATACTCCTTCGCGAACTGATCGTCCTTCATGATGTTGATCGTGTGTGGCTCGTACGGGACGCCGAGCTCTTCGAGTGCCGCCGCGACTTTGACGCCGTTGGGCGTATTGAGAGAGAAAAGCTGGATTTTGGTTGGGTCCTCAAAGGGCCATCGTTCCTCGACTAGCATCGCTACCTCCGCCCGAGAGCTTCTTGGGCAGGCCCTATCTCAGGTCAAGCCCTTCGGGGTTGCCCGCGGAAGCGAGGCCGAGACCGCTCGTGGACTCGACTCGACCGTTCGAGGAAGCGGAACGTGCCGTTCCACGGCGCTGCGCAATGCTCTCGTTATGAACGTTTCAGTCAACACCCGTTCTGCCCGTCCTCTCACGATCGTCCCTCTCGCTCTCGTGTGTCTCGCCGGCTGCGGGGACATCGGCCGGAGCGACACGCCCCCGGTCTCGTTCGCCGGTGAGTCGCCGCGAAGCGACCTGGATTGGTCCTATCGTGGAGCGCGGCCGGAAGTGCTTTCGGCGGATGAGCTTGAAGCCGATCTGCACGGCCCACCGCTTGTGGCTCCGGACCGGGCGCTTGCTCGCGTCCATGTTGAAGCATGGGGACGCACGAGAGCGGCGGCCTTCGGCCACGTCCGCGAACTCTTCCAAGAGCTCCAGCGTGAAGTCCAACGAGAGGACAGTTGTCGCCTAGATGCCCTAAACTTCGAGCCGCCGGTCCGTCGAGGGGAGGACCGGTGGGACGCATCGTCGGTCCTTCGGCTCGACATCGATCTGAGTGGCGCCGAGGATGTGAGTGCGCGTCAGGCCCGGATCGAAGGGTGCATGGGGGTGTTTCCGACTCTGGATGCGGATGACTATCGGGTGATCGTCGGTGCGCCCCTAATCACCATCGACCACCCTGATGCGCACCGAACCGCGCTCCTCGAGCGAGAGCTGGCCCGCTTGCGTGAAGCCTCGGCGCTCGCCGCCCCGAGCTACGTTCCGGAGGAGATTCGCTGCGCGTCGGAAGGCCGGGTCCGCATCGTCCGCCGTTCGCTCCACGGAGTGGCCCTTGCGGTGGACCTGAACTGCCGTCGCGTCGCCAATCCCCGGGAGGCCGCGGCCGAGGTCCCGACCCAGGAGGTCGTGGAGTCGACCGCCGCGCTTTAGTCCGGGTGTTCTCGCGGCGAGAGAACCAGTACTGTCATCGCATGCGGGTGTGGGTGATACAGCTGGCGATGGTCGTCATGGTTTGGGGAACGGCTTGTGGGAGTGCCGAAGTAGAGCGGCTTCGCGCAGACAAAGCTGCCCTCGAAGCCGAGCTTGCGCGGGTCCAGGCGGAGCTCGAAGCGGTGCAAACGATACCGATCGTGCGCGCTCCATCCGACGCGGTGCAGGCCGAAACGCTGACGCTTTCGTTGACGGCGGAGGGGACGCTATTCCGAGACGGCGAAGAGACCACCGAAGAGGCTCTCGCCGAGCACATCGATCAATCCCAACGAGAACTCCGGGCGGTGATTGCCGCCGACGGGAGCATTCCCCACGCCGATGTTGTCGCGCTTATCGACCTTCTCCGCATCCACGGGGTCACGAAGTATGCGATCAATGTACGTCCGGGTGACGCGGCGGAGTAAGGTCTCCTAAAGACTCCTACGGTTCCCGCCGTCGCTTTTCGGTATTTGGCACGGTGGGGTTCTCGGAAGCGAAGTCGGACGAAGTCGGTCCCCGATCCAGCGCTGGCCGGTACCTACTGGCAAATCGACGCGAACCAGACGATGCTCTTCAATCGGTTTTTGCTGAATAAATTCAAATGCCTAAGCTGAATTCGTCGGCCGCAACGATCTCTTGGATGAGCCGCTGCATGGAGCGGTCGTTCTCCACAAAGCTCCGATGGAGCTGATCGAGCAAGACGTCGTCTCGGCCCGGCAAAAGGTCCCGTCCCCCGAACCGCTCGTACGCTCGGCGAACCGCGCAGCGGTCGAATTCCCCCGACGCGATGAGCACTTCCGCAAATCCGAGGGGCCCGATCGTGCCCGATCCTGCGGTGCCGAAGAGCGTCGTGCCGGGCGGCATAAAATCGACAAAGCGCACATCGGACTGCGCTTGGAGCTGTTCCTCGGTCACCGGGGTCATCAGCGTGTTGGCAACCATCGCCCCTCGGGCGTGCCCGTTGAGCCGAAAGGTGGCACCGCTCACCTGACCGTTCAATGACCAGGTGTCGGTGACGCCGGCAAGGAACACCCCGGCGTCGAAGAACCGCTTGAAGTACATCGCCGCCGGGTCGATCGTCTGGTGGCAGTGGGCGCAGGCGCCTTCCGTACCGGGGTCGCGCTCGTACTCGGGAAAGGCCACGTCGGAGGCGGGCGGCGTAAACTCGCGGCAGGTGAGCGATTTGATCCAGGCCGCGGCGCGGACGCGCTCTCGGGGCCACGCCTGATTGGCCACGATGGTGGTGAGCACTCCCGCCGAGGGCACGCCGATCGGGCGCCCGCTCTCGCTTCGCGGGTCGAACGCGTAGTTCCGATCGTCCAGAAGGAGGGGATGGAGTTCGCTGATCTTGATCTCACGCCACTCGTCGGGGTTCGTTCCGTAGGCGCGCCACCAGTCGGTCTGATCCATCGACGCGGTTTCGGGCGTCATTCGCGCCTGGCGCATGTAGGCCATGCGAAGCGTGCGGGTCGCCACGGTGTAATCCCCGGCGATCAAATCGCTGAAGGGCCGGTTCGCGGTCACGATGAACTCGAAGAGTCGCGAGGGCTCCTCGTGAACCTGGCGCCGCATCGAATTCGCGATGTAGTAATCGCCCTCTTCTGCGATGGGTCGCTGGGCGCAGTAGATCAGATTGGGTCCACAGCCGCACCCCTCCATGCCCCGAAAGGTTGCGCGATTCTGGGCGCAGTCTTCGCCGTTCACCGACACGGCGTTCTCGGTCGCCACATCGCCGATCGTCGGCACGGTGGTTCCCGGGGCCCACCAGGGTTCGATCTCGGCGGTGGGGGCGTTGGGATCGTTGCAGATGGCGACGTCTTGCCCGTACACCGGCGCCGAGCCGGAGTCGTTCAGAAGGCCGAGGCGTCCCGCATGGAGCGTGCCATCCCCGCACGGCCCGACCACCATCGAGAGCGCGCCATCGAACTGGTAGGTGTGGATGTTGCGGGAACCGAAATAGCCGGGAACCCCGAGGTAGTCGTGGGCCCAAAGGCGCACCTGGGTTCCGAACGCCGGATCGGCCATCGCGGCCGTCGCGAAGTCGGCAATGGCCGAGCGCCGGTCCCCTTCCGGGAGAGCGAGGAAGGCTTCGTATTCCTCGACCGTGGGCGCTCGACCGAGGAGCGTCAGGTGCACTCGGCGAAGCAGCCGACTGTCGCTCATCGGCGGAGGCTCACGCTGGGCGAAGGCAAGACTTGGCGCCAAGGCGAGGCTCGGCGCGACGATCACGACGGCGAAGAGTGCGGCGATGCAACGAAGCTGCATCATTGCGCCCTCACGCCTGCGATTTCGTTGGGCCCGCCGCTGATCTCCACGAGTCCCTCCGGGATGCCCAGGATCCGATGTGCGGTATGGGCGACGTCGCGCGCCGCTGGGTGCTTCATGCCTCCGTCGACAAGCTCGACTTCGACTCCGGTAGGGTTATTGGCTTGGGCCGGATCGAGGTCATAGTCGCCGATCATTCGGTTCGTCATGATGCCGCCGCCGCAGAAGATGTAGGACGTGAAGGGCCAGTGTCCGTTGGACGTACTGAGCTGAGGCCAGGATCGACCGAACTCGCTCACGAGCATTACCAGGGTGTCGTCGAGGAGCGATCCTTCGCCGCTCGGGTTGGGAGTAGCTTTCATTTCGCCAAGGAGCCGTCCAATCACCTCCATGGTTCCCCGCGTGCGATTGAAGAGATCCTTCATGTTGGCTTCGCCGCTTCCGTGAATGTCGAAGCCTTCCCCGTTGGGTCCGGGGGCTTGCACATTGATCGCCGTGCACACATCGGCCTTGAAGAGTTTGAGCACGAGCTCGAACTGCTCGTTCCAGGTTTGGCCGCCGTCGCCGTAGACCCGCCCGACCGATAGCTGGTAGGGACTGTTTCCCGACGACCAGTGCGGGTGCGGGCTTTCCCAGCCGGGAGTGCTTTCGAGCACCGACACCAGGTCGAGGGCCATCTTTTGGCTCATCCCGACGTGGGCTTCGTAGAGTCCTTGGTAGAAACTGTCGTCGCTCAGCCCTCGGAACTTCCGAAAGCGATTCAGAGCGAACTGGTCCATCCGAGTCAGCGGAATGTCGACGGGGTTCATGTCGAAGTAGTCGGCGACCGCGATCGTGTCGCGATGCCGAATCCCATCCCACGCTGGCGACGTGTCGGAGAAGTTGGCACTGAGCGACGCAATGCCGCCGATGGTCGTCGGGTTTGCATGCGCCGGAAGACCGACTTTGTCGATCTTGGGCGTTGTTCCCCACGGTCCTCCGGTTTTGATGCTCACTGCGCCAAGCGGTCGCGAGGTTCCTGCCATCGCGTGGGCGTGCGCTGCGACGCAGTGGATCGCGGGCACCGAAAAGCGCGCGCCGGCGACGCCGCTAAGCGCGGCCTGTCGTCCCGAGAAATGCTCTGCGGTCTGCTGGTCGACGCCATGGATGACGCAGGTGTTCTCCGCGAGATTGTAGTGGCGCCATGCGTAGCCGTAGCTCGGCTTTGGATCGGGAGCCGGCCAGCCGCCTCCGCCGGTGAAGTTGGCGGGGTTGACCATCAGGGCTTCGTCCCAGATGGCGGGCACGCGGATGCGGCCGTAGCGGGGGTCTTCGTCGTTCGGTGCACCGCCCGATCCGTCCAGGTTTTCCACTTGGTTTGGAGCGGCGAGGTAACCCGGCCAATGCACGCCGACCATCGACTCATCCTGAAACGGCGCAAAGAACATCGATGGCATCCAGCCGCCGGGGGCGTAGATGGTCAAAAAGCGCGAGGGGCACTCTTCGGGGATACGAAAGGCGCTCGTGGTGTTTGGGAGGAGCGGGCCACCCCAGGGGGACATCACCGCGACCGTTCCGCCGGTCACGCCAAACTTGAGGAAGTTCCGTCGATTCATGCTTCGTCTCCTCAGTAGGTGAGCCAAAGGGGGTCGCGAACGAGCGTGGCGCAGACCGCGGTCCAGCCCGCGGCGCCGCCGGTCGACTGCTCGGTCGGTCGATACACGGTATCGAACATCGCGTTGACGTCATCGTCGGAGGCGACCTCGCCCAGCATGTGAAGGAACAGGTACGCGATGTTGGCCTTGATGGCGGCTTCGTTGGTGACGCTGTCCGCGTCTTTCGTCGCGTGGCGAAGAAGAATCGACTTGTTCTCGACCGAGATCGAACACCACGCCTGCGAGAGGGGAACGAGGGTCTGCACCATCGCTTCGGCTACCTCGAGGGAGGTGCGGCGCCCGTCGAGAATGTGGGCGCCGCCGAGGTCCTGCCACGCATCGTGGGCCGTGGTCTCTCGCTGGCGGCCGACGCGCTGCGGTGAATCGTCGGGGCTTCCCAGGGGGCGACCCGAGCCATCGACGTCGGCGTCGGTGAGGTCGAGCTGGCGCAGGAGCTCGCTCCGAATGAGCTCGGCGGGAAGGCGACGTGCGTGGACGATCGGGGGTGGTGCGGGGAGCTCGCAGATTTCCAGACTTCGAACCCAGTCTTGGACCCGCGCCATGCTCACTCCGTTGGGGGCTTCGTTGTCGGCGGCGAGCTCGGCGTACGATTTGACGCCGGGGGGCATCTGACCGAGCGTTTCCGAGCTGCCGTCGAGGAGTCGAAGGAGCTCGCTCGCTTCCGGCTGGCCAGGCACGACGAAGACCTGTTCGCCAGGCAGCGGATCGATCGCGCTGTAGGCGATCTGGCGTTCGAAGGCCTCAAGCGAAGCGAAGAACGGCCGGTTGTGCTCTTCGTCGTGGCACCCGACGCAGCTCCCATGAAGGCCGGTGTAGATTTCAGCGTTGGGTTTTCGGCATTCCGAAATGTCCTCAGGAATTTCGGGCCCGTCGGGGTCCTCGGGAGCTTGGCTTCCTCCCGCGTCGGAGACTGCACCTTCGCAGCCCGTGAGGATGAGCAACACCACCATTCCCCCGCGAATCCCAACCATGCGGGTCCCCACTGCAGTCCCCATGCCCGGCTAGTCCTTCACCCGCGTGACATTGCTCGCCCTCGCGACGGATCCACCCCCGTCCGCCGAACCGACCGCTTCGCTGCCTCCTCGAAATACCTCGGGTATTCCTCGTCGGCTCGGCACGACGGCCGGCGGCGCCTCCACCCCGATCATCGACCAAGCTCACGCGGGCGAAGGACTACTCCTCGCGAAAGGCCGGTCAGTCTGCGGCAAATGTGTCGCACCCGGGTCGACAGGAAGGAATGGAAAGGTGCGCACCTATGACGCAACCCCCGTTCGGTGTGGGCTCGAGTCTTACCACCGGACTCCTCGAGAGGGTCGGAATCCGAGATCGATGAGCCGCCGGAGCAATCAGGAGACACTCGAGAGTCTCGGGCTGCAGCAGAATTGCGGGACGGCGCCGGCCGTGCGGAAAGGCGAGGGAATCATGAGAGTTCAGCGCTGCGTGTGGATGGTCTATTGGATCATGATCGGAGGACTCGGGGGATGCGATTCCGACCCGGGGTTGGCAACGGAAGCGCTGACCCAGTGTGCGGCGGCCTCGGATTGCCGCGCCGGCCTCGGATGTGTGTGCGGGCTCTGCACCCGAGACTGTACCGATGACGCAGTATGTGGCGCGTTCGGAGCGGAGGCGCGTTGCCTGAGTGCGAGCTGTGGTGCGGAGCAGGTGTGCGGGATTCCATGCACGACTTCGATGGAGTGCCCGTCGTCCCTGTCCTGTATCGGAGGGCAGTGCGCGGTTCCCGCTCCGACCGCAGATGCTTCGGTCGATCGCGCGGTCCCCGATGTGATGGGTGACGCCATGACCGACGCGACAGTCGATGCGCCAGATGACGGGGGCTACGATGGAGACGGGTCAGCCGCCGTCACCGGGGTCACCTGCGAGGTTCGCCGAATCGTTCCCGGCGGGGGATGCGAACATCAGGTCGATCTGTATCGAGACGTCAGGTTCAGGTTCAACGGGGACTGGGAAGAGCAGGTGATTGAGAGCAACATGCCCGGCTTTATTGCTCTCACTGCGGGCGTTCCCGGGGAGTTCTACGCGAATGCGGATTTCACTGAATATGCCGGACTGATCGACACGGTGCTCCAGCGAAGAGGTGATGTCTTGACGGCGAACTTCTCCACTGGGCGCTCCGGGAATCTCAGCCAGGAACAGTGTGACCCGCCCAAAAACGTCGTTGAGGTCGACTGCTGGGGCAGCACTCGTCTGTCCAGCCTGGGCTGCACTCTTGTGGAAGTGAGGGACCCGAGCCCGCTTGCGTGCGAGGTCACCCGGCGCGACGACCAGTGCAATGTGACCTCCACCAGCACTGACGCTCCGGCGCTTGTGCTGTCGAACGGTCCGCACGGGCCGGGCACCACGCTCCTGGCGGACTCCCCGCTCATGCGCGAGGCGTTTTCGTCGTCGTCGGCCGTGGCCTTCACCGCAGACCTGTGTGGAAGCAAGTTCGCTCGCGGTATCGAAGGATACCTGCCGCTCTTCGTCCGGGTCGATGGTCTGCGCTTTGAGGCTGTATTGGAGTACGAATGGGGCGGGCGGTGTCGTGGTGGGGGCACTTCGCGGAGGGAGCGAAACGAGATCCGTTGCGCTGGGATCACGAATGCGAGCCGTCCCTGAGCGCAGGATCGACGAACCATCATTACCCATGGACCGAAGGAATGTCCGGTGCGCCCAAGGAACTTGGTGAGCCGTCGGAAGGCGGAGGGGACACTCTCCAACGTCCATACTTTGTGGGCAGCTTTTCCGCGCCGCCGTGAAAATGGAGCAGGGATGATGAGGGTTCAACGCTACGGCTGGGTCGTTTGCGGGTTAATCATGACCGGGGGAGTCGTCGGCTGCGATTCCGAACCGGGAGTGGCAACGGAGGCGCTGACCCAGTGTGCGGCGGACTCGGATTGCGGTGCGGGTCTCGGATGCGTGTGCGGAATCTGCACTCGAGACTGCACGGACGACGGGGCGTGTGGCGCGTTCGGGGCAGAAGCGCGATGCCTGAGTGCGAGCTGCGGTGCGGCGCAGGTGTGCGGGATTCCGTGCACGACCTCAATGGAGTGCCCGTCGTCGCTCTCGTGCATCGGAGGACAGTGCGCGGTCCCTGCTCCGATCGCAGATGCCTCGGTCGACCGCGCGGTTCCCGATGCGATGGGTGACGCGACAGTCGATGCGATGATCGACGCGACGGTGGATGCGCCGGACGACGCCGTGACGGATGGCGATGCCCCGCCGGCGGTGACGGGGGTGACCTGCGAAGTTCGGCGTCGCGTGCCCGGGTGCCGCCAGGAACTCCAGGTGTACCGCGACGTCGAGTTCTACTTCGACGACGAGAGCGGTGAGTTCCTCATCGCGAGCGATATGCCCGGCTTCTTTGACTTCACTGCCGTCCTTCGAGGGGAGTTTTTCGCCAACGATGACCGTACGGAGTACACCGGGTTGGTAGATGTCGTGCTCCATCGAACCGGCGACGTGCTGAGCGTGAGTTTCTCGGCGACGCGCCAGGGCTTCTTGACGGATTGCGACCCGGAGGTGTCGCTTATCGACATCGACTGCCGCGGAACCACGCGCCTTACCGCGGTCGCGTGCTACCCGCTCCTTCCGGATCCGAGTCCCCTTACCTGTGAGGTCACCCGACGCGACGCTCAGTGCAACGTGGTTTCGACGAGCTCGGACAACCCCACCCTCGCGCTGTCCGGAGGCCCTCATGGGCCCGGCACGACCCTACTCGCCGATTCGCCGGTTCTCCGTGAAGCGTTCTCTTCGAGCGGACCGGTGCCGTTTACTACCGACCTGTGCGACCTGTACTTTACTCGCGGGGGGCGCCGGATGGAGCCGGGTCCCGGATTTGCCCGAACCGCTGGTTTGCAGTTTGGCGGTGCCATGGACCACAGCTGGGGCGAGCGATGCTCGAACGGCGCTGGGAGGTTCATGTCCGAGCGGAACTCGATTCGCTGCACCGGCTCAGCGACCGCGACCCCCTGAATCCGGACGGGACTGGCGACCCGGTGCGCCGGTGGAAGGCCGATCGGCCGCTTTCGGCCTTGAAACCATTCGGCTTCTCGGCCGACGTCGCGGGCACGATCCATGCGAAGAGGCGGCGCATGTTCACCTCGCCGAAATCCCGCGCCCTTGGAATCCTCCTCGCCCTTGGCGGTTGCGCGACCACCGTCGATGAACCGCTCGACAATGCCGACGACTGCGCGCTTTGCGCCGACAAGGCCGACGCCTGGACGATCCCCGAGGAGGGAAGCTGCGAGGCGCAGGCGATGCTGCAGCTCGCAAATGAGTCTTCGCTCGAGATTCTCGACGACGATGCCCGGCTCAACCGGCGCGCCGCCCGAAACATCGTTTCGGCCCGCGATGTGATGCCGCTGGAGAGCCTCGCTGAGCTTGACGGGGTGAGCTACGTCGGCGTCCACGCGATGAGCCAGATCCTCGAGTACGCCGAGGAGCAGGGCATGGTCGCGGCCTGCGAGAACGACGGCGACATGCCGCCCCCGGTGGAGGAGCGGGAGCTCGGCCTAATCTCGGACCTCGACAAGACGGTGATTCCTCCGGGCGCCGACGAAGACCTCGACACGCGACCTTATCCTGGCGTGCACACCCTCTACGCGATCCTCGAGCACGGCTCGGACGGCGAGGGCGAAGCTGGGGACACCACCTACGTGACGGCGCGGACCCCCGAGCGCGTGGAAGAAGTGCCCGCGTACCTGATGGAGCACGGCATGCCCGAGGCGCCGATCGAGACCGGCGTTTCCGGAATCCCCTGGGTGGCGCAGGCGGAGAAGGTCCGAGACATCTCCGGCGTGTTCGACCGAAGCCCCGAGCAGTCCTTTGTGCTGTTTGGCGACACGAGTCATCGGGACCCCGAGGCCTACCAAGAGATTCTGGCCCTCTATCCCGAGCGCTTCCTCGGCGGCCTCATCCACAAGGTCAACCGCACCGTGTCCGAGCACCGGCTCGAAGGACTCCACATGCATGAGAGCTACCCCGAGGCGGCAGCGATCCTCGTGGGCCTCGAGGTCATCACCGAAGAAGACGCCTACCGCGTCTATGAAGCCGCGGTCGAGGAAGGCCTCGAGATGACCGACGCCGACTTCGAAGACCTTTTGGACGAGCACGCGCGCTGAGTCTCCGGTCTTCGGCATTTGCTCGAGCCCTCATTGGGTTTGGGCGCGACTGTCCCGATTCGTGCCTCACTGAGGACGCCGCGGGGAGCCCTCCAAGGTGCACGCTCGATTCTTGCGCTCTATTTTTGCGGATTCGCGACGAGTGTTTTGCTGAGAGTGCGATTGTCCTGGTTCGGTCGGAATCTTAGGGTGGGTCCGAATCGGAGGGTGCGATGGGAACTGGCAAGGGAACTCCTGACAATCCGTGGAAGCTCAATACTCCGCTCGGCAAAGCGGAATTCGAGATGCACCGCGACGAAGAAAAAGGAGTCCTCCATTGTCAGGTCGGTTCGACCTGGCTGCACTATCACATCCGGGCGCTCGACGATCTTCACGCCATGCTGGAGAAGCACGGAGACTGGATGGAGCTCGGCAACAAGGACGAAAAGGCCGAGACCAAACCGGGGACGGTGGAGGATTGGGGCCGATCGAAAGACAACCCCGTGAAGGGCTGGTACGGGATTCGAAAAGGCTATCGCGGGCGGTTCGCCTCCTACGTGACCCCGGTGCTCGAGCACCTTGGCAAGGTCGAATTCGAAAAGCGCGGCCGAAGCGTATGGGTTCGCGCGCTCTGATTTAGGTACCGCTGATGTAGGTACCGCGACGCCGGGCCCGCCCATGGGAGACGCCCGGTCACGCGGCTATGGGTTTCGGGTGGGTTGGGCTTGAAAATACTCGGAGTCGGGTGGTCCGGCCATCATCGGTCCGAGCACCGCAAAGCTCTCGCGAAGAAGATCCGATTCCTGGTAGCTCGCGAACGCCGCTGGCGATGCCCATTCCTCGTAGAGGAGAAATCGGTTGGTGTTCGCCGGGTCCTGAAAGAGCTCGTAGCGCTCACACCCATCGAGCTCCCGAACCGCACGAGCCTCTTCGGCAAGGTGCGCGACGAACGGGTCTCGCTGTTCGGGTTTCACTTCTACCACCACGCGGATCACCATCATGCTGGACCTCTCGGGTTCGTTGACGCGACTGCTTTCGTCGCCTTGGCTGGATTGAGCACCGCAGGCTGCCAGGAGCACCCCAAGGATCAGCGGCGCGAGGGTTCGTGCTTTCATAACGTAGTTAGTAAACCGGGTTGCTTAATTAGTCAACTAGGTTGTCTAAATAGATCGATGAGGCATACTGCGGCGGGCGCTGGGCCGGGCTAAGCTCTCAGGCCGTGGAGCCCTCGGAGAAAGAGCTGTCTGCATTTCGTCGCACGCACCTGGGCCGAGCGCTCGCGCGGGCGCGCTGGACCTTCGATGCGCAGTTTGCGGACCGGATCCGGGATGCCGGGTTCGAAGACTTTCGACCCTCCGACGTCGAGATCATCGCCCGACTTCCCGTGCCCGACGGGGCTCGCATCACCGAACTCGCGGACCGAGCCCAGATCAGCAAGCAGGCGGTGGGAAAGCTCGTTCGAGGGCTCGAAGCGCGCGGTTATGTGCTTCGACGCCCCGATCCGGAAGATGGTCGGGCCCAGCGGATCGTGTTGTCCAAGCGCGGTCGATCGCTTCTTGCCGCGGCGAGGTCGGTAATCGCGGAGATCGAAGAAGAATGGGCAGCCGTGCTCTCCGCCGCGGGCCTCACGCGGCTTCGAAGGGCCCTCCTTCAAGTGTCGGATGCCCTTGGCCCCGAAGAGTATTTGTAAGAAACCCGCTGCCGTGACGGCTAGACCGATGCGGGCTAGTCCCCGTTTGGAGAAAGGAGTCCCCGAAGCGCCTTCGCTCGCGCGGCATGGCGCGAGGCCGCGTCATCATGTCCGGCGAGCTGCCGCACTTCGGCGAGTGCCTCTTCGAACATGGCGACGGTTTCGCCGTGGTCTTCTCCACCAAGGACGCTGAGCAGTGTTCGGGCCTCGAGGCTATCGGTAAACTCGAGGCGGAGGCCGCGCGTTCGAAGAAACTCTTCATACGCCCCTTGAAGTTCGTTCGTCGCCTCCTCAGCGTTGCCGGCTTGTGCGATCCCCACCGAGTGAGCGATCGCTTCGGCAAACTGCTGGATCTGCCGCATAAGAAAGTCGTCGCGAAACATCGACCGAAGATAAGTCCGCTCTGCACCGGCGCAATGCCTGCCATAGACTGCAGCGCGCGCCCCGATCCGACTGCCGTCCCGAGTCGGTGCGAGACCGGGCGAGGTTCAGTCGTCGGCTTCAGCCGATTGATCGACGGCGTTTGCGGGTTCGGGTTTTGAATCGGCGCGTCGTAGGGTGTCGACGGCGTAGACGCTGATCGCGGTCCAAATGAGCGCAAAGGAGATGCCGTGGTTCTCGGTGAACGGCTCGTCGTTGACCACCACCGCGAGAAACACCTGCATCGTCGGGGCAATGAACATCATGATCCCGATCGTCGCGTAGCGAAGCCGCTTCGCCCCCACATTAAACAGATAGAGCGGGCCGAGGGTGGCGAGTCCCGAGGCCAAGAGAAGGAGCGCGTCGCGGCCGTTCTGGAAGAAGGCACCTCCGGTGGTATCGGTGGCAAAAACAAGCCAGCCGATCGCGATCGGCGTGGCCAGAAGCATCTCGACATGGAGCCCGAGCAATGGTTCGACGGGCGCGGTCTTTCGCACGACTCCGTAGAGGGCAAAGCACAGGCCGAGAACGAGCGACACCCACGGAAAGATCCCCGCTGCCCACGTCAGATAGCCGACGCCGGTCGCGGCAAGGAGCACCGCCGCGAGTTGAGTTCGGCTCAGATCCTCCTTTAGGAGAACCCGGCCGAGCACCACATTCAGGAGCGGAGTAATGTAGTAGCCAAGCCCGACTTCGGTGATGCGATTCTCCGAGACGGCCCAGATGAACGTCACGCCGTTGGCGGAGATGAGGAAGCTCGAGATCGCGGTGGCGCGAAGCATCTGCCGATCCCGGAGCACTCGTCCGATCTCGGAGAGCCGGCCTCCGGCCGCCAGCGCGATCCCAGTGAGCACCGCCGTCCACACGATTCGGTTGGCAAGGACCTCGAAGGCGGAGATGTGATCGAGCTGCTTCCAGTAGAGAGGAAGCACCCCCCACATCAGAAAGGCGCCGAGTCCCGCCGCAAAGCCGATGGTCTTTCGCTGAGACGAATTCACGCCTCCGCACTTTGGGGTTCTGGGCCCAGGACCGGTAGGCCCAATCCTGGCGAACGCCAGGGTCCAACCGCCACGCTCAGGGCCGATGGCCGGCATGAACGCGGCTCGAAGAGCCGGTGGATCAGGAAGTTGGGTAGGCTTGGGTGGCCAAGAGTCGCGTGGCCTCGAGGCCGTCTTCCCGGTGCGGATGAATCGCTTGATAAGCGTCGCTTTCGATGAGTCGAATGAACGCCTCGCGCGATGGATACTCGACGAGTGCCACCGCGTGCCACTGCTCGCTGCCGCCGATGATCGCCGCGCCGACCCGGCCTCGATAGAGGAAGCGGCCGCCCGCCTCTTCGAGCAGCTTGGCGAACGCGGTGGCGTACTTTCCGTAGGCCTTCGAGCCGCCGCCGGGCCGAAACCGCAAAAGGTTAACCATCACCCAGGGGCCCTCGCCCACCGGAAACACATCTTCAAGTCGTTCGGGCGGGGCAATCGAATCCGTCATGCCCCAAGCGTAGACCGCGACCGCGGGAGGGCTACAGCTCGAACTCGAACCCGCTCCGAATGAGCGCCGAGGGCAAAAAGCTCCGCGAGATCGGAGAGGACGAGGTTAAACCGAAGTGCTCTCGAAGGTCGACCTGCACGCCGACGTAGTAGGCGCCAAAGTGCACATCCATCGCAAAGCCGAGGAC
>JBCCZL010000067.1:0-24293 GCA_039187775.1 Myxococcota bacterium | reverse complement strand
GGCGAAATGCTTGGTTTCCCCTACGGATTCAAACCGATCGCCGCTCTAGCGAGCGAGGAGCGCCGCCACGAGAAACCCGATCACCACCAGGAGCACCCCGATCCCTGCAAGGATGGGCCACGGAGGAAGGTCGTTTCGCGCGGTGGAGCGGCTGACGATCGATGTTTCGTCCGCGAAAGATGACGGGCCCGGCGTGAGGTCGTGGGGGTGGGGCGCGGGCGGGGGACGATAGGCCGCGTGGAGGCCCATCGCTTCCGGTTGGGTGTCTTGGGCGGCCGGCGGCTGAGGCAGGGGACTCGGCGGAGGTGGCGGCCGGTCGAATGTCGCGATGGTGTCGCGAACCGGGCGTTCTTCCGGGGCTTCGATACGTCGGGCGGTGTCCCGCGCCGCGAGCTCGCTTCCAATGCTCGCTCGGCTGATTTCGACCGTGGGTTTCCGATCGTCCTCGTCGTCTTCGTCGTCGTCGCTTTCGTAGACTGGCACCGGCGGCGGAGGCGGCCGGCTCGCTCCGCCGAGGGCGATCGAGGGGGGCGGAGGCACCACGGCGGCGGGCATCCGTTTCGGAGTCGGCCGCGCGTCGACGAGGTCCTCTTCGGAATCCGCCATGTCGATCCGAGGTCGGGTCGGACTCTCCGCGAGCGCTTCGGCGCGCTGCAGGTCGAGCCGATCGATGGCGCCGCCCGTCGCAGGTTTCTCCACCGACTCATCGGTGTCGCGACCGGGCTCTTTGTCATCGCCATGATCCGTTTCCACGAACTCATCTGCCGAGGTGAGCTGCGTCGCTTCGCCCGCGATCACGTCTTCTTCGGCCACCTGGGTGCTCTCCTGCTCCAGGTCGACGCCGGTCGTGCCATCGTCGGGCTCGAGCTGGAAGTCGTTCTCGTCGTCGCACTCTGTGAGGTCTTCGAGCTCGGAACCAATCCGGAACAGAAGGCCGTCGGAGAACGGCTCGAGGGCGACCGCGAAGGCCTCGATGCTGTCGAAGCGGTTCGACGCCTCGGGGTCCATCGCTCGGCGAATCACTTGAGAAAGTTTGGTCGGAACGTCGTTTCGAAAGTCGTCGAGGGGGCGAGCATCACCTTTGTTGATCATCACGAAGATCTCGGCGAGGGACTCCGACTCGTAGGGCAAGGAGCCGGTAAGCCCCTCGTAGAGCATCACGCCAAGGGAATAGATATCGGCCCGGGCGTCCACCGTGCTGCTGTCAGCGAGCTGCTCGGGAGCCATGTAGTACGGACTGCCAATGAAGCTTCCCACCGTGGTGAGCTGAAGATTGGTCTGCGGGTTACGAAGCTTCGAGATTCCGAAGTCGAGAACCTTCGCACCTCCCGGTCGCCCGGGACGGGCGCGAGCGAGATAGATGTTGTCAGGCTTGAGGTCGCGATGGATGACGCCTTTCCGATGCGCGGCGGCGACCCCACGAAGCGCCGGAATCAACGTCGCCACAAGCTCCTGAGGCCGAGCCACGCCGCGCTCCAGAAAGTCCGAAAGCGGCTCGCCGTAGAGCCGCTCCATCACGAGAAACAGCGAATCCCGGTCGCGCCCCGCATCGTAGACTTCCACCACATTGGGATGGTCGACGGTGCACGCAGCGCGGGCTTCACGAAGAAAGCGGGCCGCGACGACTTCGTTGGCCGCAAAATGCGGATAGAGCCACTTCAGGGCGACCTTTCGACCGATGAGCTCATGCCGCGCTTCGTACACCACTCCCGCGGCTCCGGTGCCAAGGATTGTCCCCAACCGGTAGCGGTCGGCGATGACCTGTCCCGGCTCGGGCATGCGGTCCAGATTCGCCACGCCGCTAGGATACTGTATTTTCTCAGCGGGGGAGGCCGTACTTCCGGGGTTCCCGCGGTGTTGGAAATGGCGCACGCGGTTTGTAGGATCCGCCTCGGTGCCGCTGGGTGAGAGCGCGTCCATGAGCTGGTTTCCGCTGGGCCATGCGACCTGGCTGGTCGAAGCGGCGGGTTTACGGCTCCTTTTCGACCCGGTGCTCGGGCCGACCCATCACGCAGGTGTCTATGAAGTGCACCCTCCCCGGGAGATCGATGCCGCGGCACTCGAAGCCGATTTCCTATTGATTTCACATCGGCACACGGATCACTTCGACCTCCCGAGCCTCAAGGCGCTCCGCAAGCTGGATGCCGCGTCAGTGGTGGTCTCGCCGGACCCCCTCGTGCTGTGGGCGGCCGAGGCCCTCGGGTTCGAGACCACCCACGCCCTGCCGGCGGGCCAACATCTGCGCCTCGATGGCGTCGAGATCGTCACCACCCCGTCGGTCGCGCCCGACGAATGGGGAGCGATGGTGGCGTGCCAGGGGGCGACGGCGTGGAACCAGATCGATTCCGCCATGAAGAGCGGAGCAGAGCTCCGGGCGGTGGTGCAGCAGGGTCTCGAGGCAATTCGCGCGGCGCATCCGGCGCTCGACTTGGCGCTCGTGCGCTGGCAGCCGATGCTCGAAGTTGCCGCGGTCCTCGGCGAGCCCACCGCGTTTCCGTTTCGAAGTTACGCCGGCCTTCTCTCGCAGCTTCGTGAGCTCCCCGCACACACCGTGTGCCCGACCGCGTGTGGAGCACGGCGCACCGCAAGGTATGGATGGCTCAACCGACATGCGTATCCGCTCACCGAAGGGAAGTTCTGCGCCGACGCGGCGGCGCTAGGATTCGAAGTCCTTCGACCGGTCCTCGGCGCCGGCTATCGGGTCTCACCGGGTACCACCTCGCTCGATCTCGGAGCGGGCGACCGCTACGTGACCGCCGTCGGGCCACGCGAGGAACACGACTATGCTCCGTTCGAGACGCCACCGCTCTCGGATCCGGGGCTGAGCGCGCGGCCGGTGGCCGTCCAGCGCGCACGCAATCGAGGGTTTGTCGAGGGGACGCTCGCGCGGTCACTTCTTCGTGCGTTTCCGGCGATGGAGAGCGCACGGCCCCTCACGTTCCAGGTCGAAGTGGTCTACCCCGACACGACCGAGGCCTTCGCGATTCGAGTGAGCAACGACGGCGTCGAAGTCCAACGAGAGGTCGCCGATTGGGACTTCCTCAACCAGGTCTCCGGATCGTTCCTCTTCGAGGTGGTGGAAGGCCGCTGGCAGTGGGGGGACGGGCTCCTCGGCGGGCTCCTTCGCGCGAGCAGCCGAGGCTACGCCTTCGACGGATCGGGGATCCGGCGTGCGCGGGTCGGAAAGACCTTCCTCTACTACGGACTGCCCTACGACATCGCCGAAGAGCGAGCGATCCGGTCGGAGGTGAAACGGCTCGTGTCAGCGCCCTGATGGCGCAGGGACCGCACCGACCCAATCTTCAATGCAGCCGATGTCGCCCGCACTGAGCGCCGAGGGAAGAGGCATCCGGGTGCCACAGGGAACGGTGTCAAGCAGCTTGACGGTCATGAGGCTCAACGCGGGATTCGCTGGATCGATCAGCGGGATTCCAACATCGCCGCACACGCCATCGGAGGCCGCGGCACGTAGAAACTGCGACCCGTCGCCGGGAGTGGTGAGGTCGAGGGACGCCACCGCGGTCTCCGAATCGTGGCAGCCGGCCAGGGCGCAGCTCTGCTGAAAGATCGGGGTGGGGTCGCAAACCGTCGGCTTGGAAGCGTCCACGGCTGACCCATCGGGTTGGGCATCGGTCACCGAGGCATCCGGAGCCGGGGGCTGGGGATCCTTTGGGTCAACCTCCTCACAGGCAACCAAAGGGGTGAGGGCGATGAGCATGGCGAAGTGGATTCGTCGATGGTTCAGCATGGTGCCGAGTGCCAATCGATCATGGAATCGGCTCACATCTATTGAATTCCGAAAACGATGAGCCGATTCGGCCACCGGCGGGAACTCACGTAGGATCCTCCTTGGCGTCCGATGTCCCTCGTGCCCATTCACCCCCCGTTGGAAGAGCCCCGAGTCCTCTCCGGCAAGCGGCGTGAGTTTGCGGCCGAGGTATCCGATGCAGAGCTCGCCCGTCGAGCACAGGAGGGAGATCAGTGGGCCACGAACGCCCTCTTTCGGCGCTACGTCGTTCCCGTCCGGCGCTTTGCCCTTCATCTCATGGCCAACCGTGAAGACGCCGACGATGTGGTGCAGGAGGCGTTTGCCCACGCCCTTCAAAACCTGGCGAAGCTCCGCGACCCGGAAGCGTTTCGGCCCTGGCTCTACCAGATCGTGTTCATCCGAAGTCGGCGTGCGTTCCGAAAGCGCAAAGTGGCGCGGGCCTTCGCGCTCGATCGTCGGGTCGACGATGCCACCCTGGCACAGCTCGCCAGCCCGGGGACCAGCCCTGAAGCGCTGGCCGAGCTTCGACTGATCGACGACGCGCTTCGGCGCCTTCCCCTGGAGGAACGAAGCGCCTGGGTCCTCCGTCGAGTGGAGGGTGAGAAGCTCGAAGAGGTTGGCAAACTCCTTGGCTGCTCGCTCGCGACGGCAAAGCGACGGATCGCGGCCGCCGACACCCATGTGCGAGCGTTTGCGAGGTCTGCGTCGTGAGGAGAATGGTCCAATGAGTGCCCGCTTCGGCGATCATCTTCCGGAACAGATCGGGGAACTGATTTCGGATCCAGACAACGAAGAAGAGATCCAAACGATCCTCCGTGGAGCGGACCGCCGCGTGCGAACGGCCGCAAAACGCCGACGGGCCGCGATGAGCGGCGGGGCGCTCGTGCTCGGGGCGACGCTCATGGCAGGATTCCTGTTCGTCTTCTTGGGGGATGCGGCATCGCCCGCAGAATCCCCTGAGTTTCTCACGCTCTCCAACGGCGACGCTCCGGTGGCGGTCGTCGGTGAGACGCTGGTCCTGTCCGACCGATCGGAGATCGAGATCGGCGAGGCGACGCGCTGGATTCCTGTTCGAAACGCCAGCGATGTGTTCGAAAGCGAGCTCAGCGAAGGGGACGCGCGCTTTCACATCACGCCCGGCGGGCCTCGGCGCTGGACGGTGCGCGCGGGCACGACCACCATTGAAGTTCTCGGCACTTCTTTCCGCGTCAACTATCGGAGCACGGCAACCGAGGTCCATGTGGAGCGGGGCGAAGTTCAAGTCCGCGACCCGCGGCTTTCTGAGGAAGTGGTGACGCTTCGAGCCGGACAGTCGGTACGAATCAAAGAGGCGCCGAGCGTGTCGCCGTCGGCCGACGAAACGCCGGTTTCCGCGCCGGAGGAACCCCTCGAGGAAGGCTTGGAGGGAGGTCACGAGGAACCGTCGGAAGCCCGCCCGGATTGGCACGTGCTGGCGGAAGCCTCGGAGCACCGACGGGCGTTTGCCGAACTCGGACCCGCTGGCGTCCGTCGGGAGGCGGAGACGGCTTCGGTGGAGACGCTCTTTCTTCTTGCCGATGTCGCCCGGCTGAGCGGACATCCCGCGGAAGCGGTCGGCCCCTTGGAGAAGATCATGGAGCTCCATCCCCAAGACAGCCGCGCAGCGGTGGCCGGTGCGATCCTCGGTCGCATCGAAATGGATCAGCTCAACCGGCCGGACCGCGCCCGACACGCGTTTGAGCGGGCCGAAGCGTTGGGTCTACCGCCGAGTCTGGGTCCGGACGTGCGGCGCCGACTGGACGCGCTCCGCCCCTAGAGAGCGGAGCCCTAGAGAGCGGAGCCCCTAGAGAGCGGACCTACGCTCCGCGAACCCTCCGAGGGCCGAGCGGGAGACCGCCCCGTTTTGGTCATCGCCGACCCCTACAGAAGCCCAACCGACGCGGCTTTTCGTCTATGGACGCTAAAATTACTCGGAATTTCTCACCTATGAGAAACTCCTTGTATCTATATCTGTATGTATACAGATTGACATCCATGGTTTCGACCTGACGCCGAACTCGGCGGAAGAGAGGAGCAAGACCATGACGGCAATGACTCGGATCTGGCTTTGGGCGGTGGCGGTTGCGGTAGGCGCGGGGGGATTCGTGGCGCCGGCAGCGGCTCAGCAGAATCACAAGATCGACACGCTCCGCTTCGAGCTGCACGGAAACGTCGGTTGGTACGGCGGGCTTGGGCTCGGTGGAAGCATCGAAATCCCCGTGGTGAGCGACGGAGTGGTCAGCGAGGTGGAGGACGAAATGGTCCTCGGCATCGGCGGCGACTTCCTGTTCGTTCATCTCGGTCACCACGACCACGATCATGACCACGGGCACAACGACGTCGTGTTCGTTGGCCAGCTCGTGTGGCAGTGGAACTTCTATGTCTCCGACGAATGGTCGGTGTTTCCGGAGCTAGGGTTCGGGCTCTGGTTCGGCAACCAAGCGCATCGTCACCATCATCACGACGAAGGCAACGACGATCACTCCCACGTCTTTGCAGAGTTCGTTGGCAGCCTTGGAGCCCGCTGGCACTTCGGCGATAACAACGCGCTCCTCATGAAACTGACTTGGCCGGTGGGCGCCCAGCTCGGCATCACCTTCGACGTTTGAGGATCATCATGCGCAACTCCTTCAAGTTCATGAGAGCGGTTTTCACAACGCTTGTGGTCCTCTTTCTCTCGGGATGTGGCGAGCCGGAACACGCAGAGCTTCCCGCATCCGCCAACCCGCCTTCATCGGTCGAGCTCCCGCCCATATCGGCTGAGGTCGCTCAGCCGCGCCACGGTGGCACGGTGATCGTGGCGCAAGACCACGCCGTGGAAATCCTCCCGGGCGAAGGTGGAGAAATTCGGGGGTGGGTCGTTGGAGTCGACGGTGAGGCTCCTCCGCCGGCGGAAGCCGACATCTTGGTCAACATCCACGGAAGCGACGACACCCTGCATCCCGTCGAAATGAGTTGGAGCACCGAAACTGCCTCGTATGTGGGGCAGCTGCTCGAGGTTCGACCGGCACCCGGGCCCGCCAGCGTGGTTCTGACCATCGATGGGCGGGCGCGTCGTGGTCGGATCGAGACTTACCGGGTGGTCGACGCCTTTGCGGGTTCGGCGTCGCTCGACGTCGAGCTCGCTGGAAGGCCCCCCGAGCCGAGCGCCCACTTCGCTCCCGCCGCTCGCACCCATCTCGAGGTTAACGTGCGAGCTCCACGCCCGCCGCCGGCGCGAGTCCAGGTCGACGTTCGCCCGCCGGAGCCTCCTCGACCGAGGCGGCCGCGGGTTCAACTGAACATCCACGCGCCCGAGCCCCCTCGCCCGCGCATCGATGTCAACATCCGGCCGCCTCAGCCCGAGGTCAACGTACGTGTGCGTCACTCCGTCCGGGTCGGGTCCCAGGGCAGACGCGGCGGAAGGCGGGGCCACCGGCGCCGGGGTGACGACGACGACGACTGACGAGGCCGGCCGGCACCCCCGCGACGACGCGGGGGTGGACCGGTACCATCTCGGGTCATGGGAAAGGTCCGGGGGTGTATAACGCTGCTCCATGGCGCGCACTCCTTCGGAGTCAGCGGAACCGCCCACGCGCAAGCCGTGCAGCTCGAGGTGTCAGGCTGTGAGACGCCGTGGGCCGACTTCGCCATCCTCGCTCCCGTTGTTCAGGTGGAACTCGCGGCGCGAGGCTCGGTTCAGATCGTCGAAACCGCGCAGAATATCCGGCTGTCGCTTCAACTCGCAGGTTGCCCCGACAATATTGTAGCTACCCTCACCCGAGCACGGGGAGACCGGCGCAATACTCGGTCCGCGGAGCTTGGAGAAGAAGATCCAGCCCATCTGCGCGTGGTCGCCATCCTGCTTACCGATCTGCTGCTCTCGCCCGAAGGCGACCCAGGATCGGACTCGCCCGCAACGGACTCACCTTCCGAGGAAGGCTCTAGCCCTCCGACTTCCAACCCCGAGAACGGGACAAACCTTCCCCCCGGGAACGAAACCTCGGCAGATTCAGTAGACGCTCGAGGCGATGAAAACGATGCCGAAGCGATCGTCGCCAACGAGGCTCGGAGCAACGAGGCTCGGAGCAGCGAGGCGCAGGCGCTCCTTGCATCGGACACGTCGGAAACATCGGAAGGCTCCGCGACCGAGCCCAGCCCGGCTGGAACCCTTGCGTCCCCGCCGATCGAAGGGACCGAGCCGTGGCGTCTTCGGGTCGGGGCCCGCGGCGAGGTTGCCCTGGTCGTCGCCGGCAGCTCGCTCTTTGCAGGCGGCGGAGCGAGCGTGGACCTTCGTCGCGGGCCCCTTTCGGTGGGGCTCACGCTCGGCGTCACGCGGGCTTCGAGCGACGATACCCTTGGTTCCGTTGAGCTCCTGATTCCACGCATCGCGCTCACCGGCGGCTATCTGTGGGACGCAGGGGTGGTGGCCATCGGCCCCGCCGCGGAGATCGCAGCCGGTCTCGCCATCGCGAATGGTACGGGCGCCGACGACGGGGTCGTCGTCCAGGACAACACCACGGCGGTGGTGGATGCGGCCGCGTTCGTCCGGGTGGAGCTCGATTTGAACGACTGGCTCGCTGCGCGACTCGAAGCGGGAGTCGGGTTGGTTCTCCGGGGCTACGATGGCCTCGCCGCGGGCCGACGCGTAGTGAACTTTACCGACCTTCAGCTCCCGTTCCGACTCGGCCTTGTCTTTTCGCCGTAGTCCGCGAGGCGGCTAACTAACGTCCGAAGCGACGCCAGGCTTCGGGCAGGGGAGCGCCAAGCATTCGCTCCGCGCCTTTCTCGTCGAGGAGCACAAACCGAAGCTCGCCGCTGTAGGCTCGAACCGGCCCTTGCCGAAGTTCAACTTCCACGAGAACCACTCGGGATCCGGGTTTTTTGATCCGGCTTCGCGCCTCCACTTCTTCGCCGATACGGATCGGCTTGTGCAACCGACTGTGCATCTCTGCGGTGAAGCCGAACTTGCCAAGGAGCAGGATGATTGCCCAGGCACCAACCTCGTCGGCCAAGGTGCACACCAATCCGCCGTGCATGATGCCCGGCGGTCCTTGGTAGCGCTCGCCCGGCATGAAGCGAGCCACCACATCGTCCCCATCGCGAGCAAAACGAAGGCGAAAACCGATCGGGTGATCGGGTGCACAGCCAAAGCAAGGTTGGTTTTCACCGAAAATCGATCCGTCGATCGGATCCGTCGAACCGGGCTCTTCCACGGGGCTACACCGCGCTCGGCGCGTCCGCGCCAGATATGTCGCCCACCGGCAGCGAGTCGGCGGGCGCGGATTCCAACGCTGACGAGCCAACCACGGAGGTCGAACCGTCCGATGACACACCGCCCGAACTCCCCGCCGACCTTCCTCGTGAGCTGGCCTTGTCGAGAAGGGAGGGCCCATGACCGAACTCGGTGTTCTTCGTCTTGGAGATCAGTCGAGCCCCCCGCCGGAACACCACGTACGCGAAGAACCAGCTCAGAAGCACCGCGAGGCGGTTTTGAAAGTCGATCAGATAGACGATGTGCACCACGAGCCAGGCGACCCACGCAACGAATCCGCGGAGCTTGATCGTACCCACCTCTGCGACCGCCTTGGATCGGCCGATCGTGGCCATGCTGCCTTTGTCTCGGTACAGAAATGGCGCGCGGCTAAACCCAAGCTCACTATCGAGGATCATTCGCGCGACGTGCCGCCCCTGCTGCATCGCCACCGGCGACACCTGGGGAAGCGGATCGCTCTCGCCGGCAGGAACAAAGAACGCGATGTCCCCGATGGCAAAGACATTCGGATGCCCCGGGACCGAACAGTCCTGCTCGACCTTGATCCGGCCCCACTCGAGGGGGAGGCCGCTGCTCTCGGCGAGGGTCACCGCACGCACTCCTGCCGCCCAGATCACCATCAAGGCGGGGATCAGCTCTCCGTCCACCTCCGGTCCCGCCGGCCCCATGTCGGTCACTTTGTGCCCGGTCAGCACCTCCACTTCGAGCTGCTGAAGCGATGCTTCGGCGGACGCAGAGAGCTCGGGCGACAGATCGGTGAGGAGACGGTCAGCGGCCTCCACGAGAATCACCCGAATCTCTTCGGGCCGTACATTTCGGAAATCCCGGCGAAGGGTTTGGCGTGACAGCTCGCTGATCGCACCCGCGACTTCAACCCCGGTGGGGCCACCCCCAATCACCACAAAGGTGAGCAGGTCGCGACGCGCCTCGGAGTCGTGCATTCGCTCCGCCTCCTCAAACGCGACGAGGATCTTTTCGCGGACGGTCAGCGCCTCCCGAAGATTCTTCATACCGAAGGCGTGCTCTTCCCAGCGATCGTTGCCGAAGAAGTTCGTCTTCGCACCGGCGGCAATGACGAGGTAGTCGTAGTCCACCGTCTCACCGTCAGAGAGCCGCAGCCGCCGCGCGTCGTAATCCACGCCCCGGACTTCTCCCATGAGCACTTCCGCGTTTTTGTGACGACGAAGAACGGTTCGGATCGGGATCGCGATGTCCCCGGGCGAAAGGCTCGCGGTGGCCACCTGGTAGAGAAGCGGCTGGAACAGATGGTGGTTTTCGCGGTCGATGATCGTCACATCGACGGGCGCTCTCTTCAGCTTTCGAGCGAGGGTCAGCCCACCGAAGCCGCCGCCGACGATCACGACCCGCTTCTTTCTCACTCGAACTCCGGGGTCTTTGCCTGGGGTCGCGTCGAAGAGTTGGGTTCAAACCACGCGCGGAGGTCGCGCTTGAGCTTCGCAAGAGACGGCGGGTGGATGTACATCATGTGTCCCGCTTCGTAGTAGGTCATGGCCACCCGATCGTAGTCTTCGGAGTCGATCCCCAAATGATCGATGGTGTGCTCGGCCGCGAAGAAGGGCGTGGCAAGGTCGTAATACCCATTGGCGACGAACAGTCGAAGGTGGGTGTTCTGCAACATCGCCTTCCGCAGCGCGGCCATGGTGCTGGGATACCCGAGGCGCTTGTCCTCCGCCCAGTTCCACTTTCGATTCGCCTCCATGTTGATCGCTTGGTAGGCCCGGTCTTCTTCGAATTCAAGCTCCCGCCGGAGGTAGTCCTGCATCACCGCGGTGTAGGGACCGAGGGCTGCGGTGAATGCCGGATCGTGCTCGGGAACGTCACCTACGCTCTGGTGATCACGACCGAGGTAGCGGGTGTCGAGGCGCCCGACGGTCCTTCCCCGCTGACGAAGAAGCTCTTTGCAGAACCGGCTGATCTCGAGGCGAAGGCGAGAGCCAACAATAAAACTCGGGTCGATTCCGGTGTAACGATGGAGTTTTTGCGCGACCTGGGCTCGCGTGTCCGAATCGAGACGCGCACCTGCGAACAGCGCCTGAAGATACTCTCCCCGCGCAAACTCCCGCACTTCATCGAGGAACGGCTCGAGCTCCTTGGGCCGCTGCGGAAGCGCATCGTGGTACCAGGCGGTGGCCGCGTACGTCGGCAGATGAAGCACCGGGGGAAGATCGTTGTCGCCCTCGAATATCACCGTGGCGAAATCCAGGATCGTGGACACCAGAATCGCGCCGTGAAAGGCCATGCCCTGATCGTGAAGGGCGCCGAGAACACCCGCGGCTCGAGTGGTGCCGTAACTCTCCCCCGCCACGTACTTGGGAGAACGCCATCGTTGGTTCTCGGTCACCCAGCGACGAATGAAAGCCGATACGGTCGCGACGTCGGGTTGGAGCGCCAAAAACTCCTCGGCCTTGGCTTCGCCCTCCGCCTTCGAGTAACCGGTCAGCACCGGGTCGATGAACACAAGATCGGTCAAATCGAGAATGCTTTGTTCGTTATCGACGAGCCCGTAGGGCCCGGGCGGGGGTTGGACCGCGTCGGGAAAATCAACTCGGCGAGGACCGAAGGTTCCTAGCTGGAGCCACAGCGAGGCGGACCCCGGACCTCCATTGAAGGCAAAGGTGACCGGTCGTTCGGTCGCTTCCGCCCCGTCCTGCGTGTAAGCGACAAAAAAGACGCTAGCCCGCGGCTTGTCCTCGTCGTCCTTGAGGACGAGGGTTCCCGCGGTCGCGGTGTAGGCGATGGTCTTCCCTCCAAGGGTGAGCTCGTGGTGGGTCACCGATGAGCGAGGAAGGACTTCCTTCGGCGCTTTCTTAGCGCTTTCGTTGGCACCGTTCTCGGCCTCTTCGTTGGCTTCCTCACTCTTTTTGCCGTCGTCGGTCTTGCTCATCGAGCGAGCATGGGTGTTTTGGCGGCGCAAATGCAAATTGGCCCTGCCGTGCAGCTCGGCACCGAGGGGCAAACCCCGCGAAGCGTGGGCTCGTACCGACGATTTCAGGCCACGCTCCGCCGCCGTTCAGCACGAAGTGCCACTTCCCGCAACTGGCACGCTCCTTTCATTGTGCGCACGACAGAAGCCTCGGGCTTAGCGGCTCGAGGCGCCGCAGGCATTCGGAACCGCCCCCAAACACCGAGTGCCTGCGGCACTTATGTTTAGGGGCTCAAATCCGTCCGCCGCGGTCCTTCCGCCGTACTTCGGCCCCCTCTTCGTCGCCCGCTCGTACGCGGATGCCTAACCCTCTTGCCGAGATCGCGAGGTGCTAGTCCTTGAGTCGATGCCGCTTGATGAGATGGAACAGGTACGAGCGGTCCATTCGCGCTTCGCGGGCCGCACGCGCCACGTTGCCATCGGTCAAGTCCAACCAATGACGCACATACCGAGTCTCAAACTCGTTCAACACGTGTTGGCGAGCATCCTTGTACGGCTGACCAAGGATTCCTCCGAGCGGGATCGTGTCTTCGTGACTCGGCTCGAGGCCCGGCATGAGTGAGTCCGTGGGCACCTCGCCCATCGCCAGGGTTGCTTCCACGAGATTTCGAAGCTCACGCACATTTCCCGGCCAGTGATGGGCGGCGAGCTGTTGGAGAACGTCGTCGGCGAAGAGCGACGCCCGCCCGCCCAGGTGACCGCACTCACTCAGGAAATGCTCGATCAACAGAGCGACATCCTCCGGACGATCCCGAAGGGGCGGAAGGGACAGCATGACCACCGCCAGCCGGTAGAACAGGTCCAGCCGAAACGTGCCCTTGTTGACTTCGGCGCGAAGATCGCGGTTGGTCGCGGCGACGATGCGGACATCGACCCGAATTTCTTCACGCCCTCCCACGCGGCGAAAGTTGCGTCGCTCGAGCGCCCCGAGAAGGGTCGGCTGAAGGTCGCGGGGAAGTTCGCCCACCTCGTCGAGAAACACGGTTCCGCCGTGCGCACGCTCAAACGCGCCCGCGTGCTGCCGGTCTGCACCGGTAAACGCACCGCGCTCGTGGCCGAAGAGCTCACTCGCGACCAGATTTGGAGCCAAGGCACCGCAGTCGACGGTGACGAACGGCTTCTGCGACCGCGCGCTGAGGTCGTGAACCGCACGAGCGACGAGTTCCTTGCCCGTTCCCGACTCGCCGACCACGAGCACCGGGGCATCGGTTCCCGCGACCTTCTCGATCCGCGCCATGAGTCGGCGCATCGACCGACTTCGCCCGCGGAGGTCACCGAGCCGGTCGTCTTGATGAAGCGGGACCGGCACCACCGACCCTTCGACCACGCGAAGTTCGCTCCGGCCGATCCGGAGGGGGGTTCCCGGCGGAATGATCGCCTCTTGAATCCGCACCGGGCCGGAGAACGTTCCATTGGTGGAGCCGTGGTCCCGGACCAGCACTCCGTCGTCTCTACGCTCGAGTTCCAGATGATAGCGAGACACCGTCTCGTCGGTGAGGACCGCGTCGTTTCCATCGGCGGTGCCGACGGTCAGCGTCTCACTCTGCGCGGTGGTTGCTTTTCCCGCGTCCGGGCCCTCGGTGACCTCGACCCGAAGGGTCCCCACCGAGAGCGGAGGCAGATCGTCCGGGTACGGCAGGGTCTTCTTCGGCACGGCGACGAGAAGCTAGCGAACGGAGCCTCGCCGAGCAATGACCCCGCGGCGCCGCCGAGGATGTCGAGCCTCGCTATCTCGGCTCGAATAGGGATTAATCCGTGGGTGGCGGCACGACGAGCCAAGATTCCGTTCTGGACGAAGCTCACCCTCATGGGCGCAGGGCTCGTGGTGGGCCCCGTGGCCGTTCTCGGTCCGCTCGTGTTGTCGGAAGCGAGCGCAACCCTCGAGCGGCTCAACCGGGAGCTCCGGATCTCGGTGGCCCAGGACATCGCAACCGATATCGACGCATCGTTTCGCGAAGCCGAAGACGCGCTCGATGGGCTGGGTCAAACCCTCGCGAACCCGGCGCTCGAACCTGCGGCCGCAGGCGAACTCGCCCTCACGCTGCTCGGTTCGAGCGCCGCCGTCGATCACGCGGGAGTCTATGACCGGACCGGCCGACTCGACGCCGTACTTCGCGAGCAGGACAGCGAAGACGACGACCTGCCCGAAACACTCCCGGAAGCGCTTCGCACCGCAGCGATCGACCGCAACACCGCGACCGGCGAGGTGAGTCACGGACGTTTCGGGATTCGGGTGCTCCTCGTCGTGCCGGTGCGCTTTGGCGACGACGTTTCGGGATTCGTCGCGAGTCGGGTGCCGATGCGGAACGCTCAAGCCAAAGTGACCCGCCTCGCCGAGGGTCATTATGCGGACTTGCCGGACGCCGTGTTTGTGGTGGACGGCTCGCTTCGCCAGATCGTCCATCCGGACCCCGAGGTCGCGAAGGAGCTGCGAGACCTCCGGGAGCACCCGCTCTTCGCCGACATCGACCCTGCGGTGTTCTCGAGTCCGTCCGCTCCCGCGATCAGCGCGGAATACGCGCGGTCGGATGCGGGCGAAGCGATGCTCGGCACCATTGTCCCAGTGACCTCGCGGGGTTGGGCGGTGGTGGCGCAGGTCCCGGAATCGTTCGCCTACGGCTCGGTGATCACCGTTCGTCGCTACCTCATCGCAACCGGGCTGATCGCGGTGGCGCTGGCGCTCGCGATCGCCGTGTCGATGGCCCGACGCATCTCCCGGCCGATCAAGGAACTCAGCAAGTTTGCCGATAATCTTGCGCAGCGGCGCTTCGACTCTCGGATCACCGTCGCCACCTCGGACGAACTCGCGGTGCTCGCCGACGTGATGAGTAACGCCGCGGCGGATCTCGAGGAGAGCGAGAAGCGGATCCAGGAAGAGGTCGAGATTCGCACCGACCTTGGTCGCTACCTCCCCGCCGAGCTGGTGGACCAGGTCGTAAAACGACAGCAGGACATGGCCCTCGGCGGAAAGCGACAGCAGGTCACGGTTCTGTTCGCCGACGTCGTCGCGTTCACGCCGCTGACCGACAAACTCGCCGCGGAGGAAGTGGTCACGATCCTGAACGAGCTATTTACGATCCTCACCGAAATCGTATTTCGCCACGGCGGGACCATCGACAAGTTTATCGGCGACTGCGTCATGGCGATCTGGGGGGCCCCTCGCTCGCAGGCGGATCACGCGGAGCGCGCGCTCCAAGCCGCGCAGGACATGCTTCAGTGGCTCGAGCTCGGCAACGAGCTATGGCGGGAGCGTCACGGCGTCGACATTCAGCTCGCGATCGGAATCCATAGCGGCGAGGCCGTCGTGGGAAATATCGGATCGGAGAGCCGCATGGAATACACCGCGATCGGAGACGTCGTAAACGTCGCAGCGCGGCTCGAATCCATTGCCCGGCCCAATCAGATCTTGATCACCAAAGAAACGATGACCTTGGCGGGAGACGGGTTTTCCTACCGAGAGCTCGGCGGACGGGAGCTTTCGGGGCGAGACACGTCGGTGGAGCTTCTCGAGGTCGTGTCGTGAGCACGATGCCCGAGATCGGCGACCTGGTCGCCGGGCGCTACCGAATCCTGAACCAGCTCGGCATCGGCGGAATGGGGACGGTATTTCGAGCACGACAGCTCAACCTCAGTCGCGACTGTGCGCTGAAGATGATGCACACGACCCACAGCCAGAAGGAGGGCGCTCGCCTCCGCTTCGAACGCGAGGCGCGGGTGGCGTCGCAGCTTCGGCACGACAACGCGATCGCGATCTATGACTTTGGCGAAGACGCGGGGCGCTTGTTTCTGGTCATGGAGCTCCTTACCGGGGAGGACCTGCGAAACCGAGTTGACGTCACTCGCCCGCCGCTCGACGTCGAGGACGCGCTCGAGATCGTGCTCGACGTGGCCGACGCCCTGATTGCCGCCCATGCCATCGGTCTCGTGCACCGCGATCTAAAACCGGAGAACATCTTTCTCGAGACCGATCAGAACGGCGACGAACGCGCGGTAGTGGTGGACTTTGGGCTCGCGTTTATCGCGGGCAACGACGGCGATCTCGGTCGAATGACCCGCGAGGGAGTGATCACCGGCACCCCAGACTATCTTTCACCGGAGCAGGCGCGCGGGCGGAGCGTCGGCCCGCCCACCGACATCTACTCGCTGGGGGTTTGCTTCTACGAGATGCTTACCGCGTTTACGCCGTTTCGCGGCGATCCGGGGGTGCTCCTGAGCCAGCACATGTTCATGGACCCGCCGCCCCTTCAGCAGTTCCACCCTGGACTCGAGCTGCCGAGCATCATCGAAGAGCTGATTTTTCGCATGCTAAAAAAAGCCCCAGAGGATCGGCCGACCGCGCAGGCGGTGTTCGATACGCTGACGAGCTTCGATCCTTCGATTCCTGAGCGAAAAGGAAAAGGCCGGGCCGGAGGGGCCCTCTTGGGACGGGAGGCGCGGATGATCTCGGCACCTCCGCCGCCGCTCGGCGAACTTCCACCCCTCGAGGCGGAAGCGGTGGCGATCGAAGTCCACGGTAAGCTCGATCACGAACTTCGGCTTGGCCTCTTGGCAAACGGCATCGTGCTGGAAAAGAAGTCTGGCGTGGGGAAAGCGATCCTTGCCTTTGGCGTCAGTCCGGACGAAGTTCGGGTTCTGGCGCAAGGGGAGGTTCCGGTGTTGGTCGACGCACCCAAGGAAGAAATCGCAAACTTGGCCGCATATCTCCGCGCGGGCGCGGCGGATGTCCTTCTGCAACCGGTGGAGGCATCCGTCGCAGCGGCCAAGATCCTACGAGCCGTGCAGAAACACTCGGAGCGGACCAGGAGCCGATGAGACGCGAGGGATTGCTCGCCCTGATGCTCTGCTTCGCGGCGCAGGGGGTCGGCGCGGCCGAAGGCCAGGCCACCGAGGAACGCGAGGCACAAGAGTACGAGGTCCAGTTTGGTGATACGTGCATTCGGATCGCCCAGCGCTTCCTCGGCAGTCGCCGCCTGTGCTCGCGGATCCTCGAGGCGAACCCCTCGGTCCCCCCGAGCGCGATCGCCCGCCCCGGGACGATCATCATCATTCCGGGGCGAATGCCAACGCAGGAAACGCCTTCGGGAGGCCCCGACGCCGAGGTCACCGCCGCGGTGCGGCGCGTCGAGGCCCAAGCGCCAGCCGCGACGGAGTGGCGCCCGGCCCCTCGTGGACAGGACCTTTACCGCGGCTGGCGGGTGAACACCTCCGAGCGATCGGCGGCAGAGCTCACGTTCCAGGACCGCTCTCGCATCGTGATGCGGGAGAACACGCTGGTGATCATCTTCGGCAGCAGCAGCGCCGAAGCCCGACGTCGAACGAGTCAGGCCAACTTGGACCGTGGGTCGCTTCGCACCGCGATCGGAAACCTCCGAATGGAAGTGAATACGCCAGCCGCCGTGGCGAGTCTCGACGGTGGTTCGTCGGTGGTCAGCGTGGACGAAGCCGGAACCTCGCGTCTCTCTCACCACGACGGAAACGCCGCGGTCCTCGCCTCGAACAGCGGGGGCCGAACCCAGGTTCGACCGGGGTTCGGAACCAAGGCCCCCCGTGGGCGACGGCCCACCCGGCCTCGGCCCCTTCCCGCAGCGCCGGCCTGGGCCGCTCCTCCTGAGCGGTTCGTGGGTGTGGAGGGCGCCGGAGCCACGGTACGAGGGGAGTGGAGTGCGGTGCCGGACGCAACCCGCTACCGGGTGTTCGTGCGGACCGAGGGAGACGAACTTGTCGCTGCGGCAACCGTGCCGGCGAACGTGACTCGCTTCGAGGTCCACGGGCTTCCCGCGGGCCAATACCGCGCCCGGCTCTCCACCATCGACAACGACTTTTTTGAGAGTCGGCTCTCTCCTCCCCATGCCTTTTCGGTCGCGGTGGGACGACTCGAGCTCCCTTCGGGGGAGAATGCCCTTGGCGACTACGATGTGGCCGACCCAAGCGAGGATCCCGAGGCCCCTTCGGTGCTCGCAGGCACTCGGCTTCGTGCACCGACCGGCTACCGCTGCCGAATCCTTCAAGGCGGCGAAGAACTCGCCGACGGAGAAGAGGTCACCCTTCAAGCCGGCGAGCTCGAGGCACACTGCGCATCCGACGACGGTCCGGCGATGGCCTTCGATCTGATCGCCCACACGGTGACGATCGCCGCGGCGGTCGAGGGGAACGACCGGGCACGGATGCCCCGCGGAGCCGAACGGTGGATCACGCTTCGGACCGCCGACACCCCGCTTCCGCCCGAAGTCGAAGTGCGCGCGTCCGAGGGCGCCACCGTCGAAGAGGTGGTTCGCGACGACCGCGATGTGCTCCGGGTCCGGGTCACCGTGGCGCGGTCGGCACCCGACGAAGTGACCCTGGCGCTTCGCTACGGAGACGCGAAGCTGAGCGAAACTCCGATCACCATCACCAACGCCGCCGTAGCCGATGCGGAAGGACTCGTCGACGGACAGGCATCGCTCCTTCGGCCCCGGACGATGTTCGACGCCTTCTATCAGGTGCCCACGCCCGAACTCCTGGCGCTCTACGGCAACCCTCGAGGAAGTGTGGTGTGGGGATCGGTCAACGGCATCGGCACCTTGACCAACGAAGCGAGCGAGCTTCGAGGAATGGCCGGATTGCAGTTCGGCCTCGTCGACAACCAGCTTCGGTTCTCCCTCGAAGGCATCTTTGGAAACGCACAGCCGAACGGAGGCGACCACGACCTTCGCGTCGGGCTTGGCTGGCTCATTCATGACGAGGGGCCGCTCGCGCTGTTCTTCGAAGTCGGCGGGTATGTGCCGTTCGGCGACGATACGGCGGACATCGCTTATTCGGGGCAGGCGTACATTCAGGCGACCGACCGGATCCTCCTCCGGGTTCGCCAGGGACTGACCACCGACACGCGCAAGGAGGAGTTCGCCTGGGTCTCGGCCTACGGGATCGACATCCTGCTCGACGAGATTTGGGGCATCGCCGCAGAGGCGGATCTTGCCATTGGCGAATCGGAGGGCGAACGCGTTCGCGGGGGGGCCATCGGCGGAGGGACCTTTCTCCATTTTGGCCCGTTGCAGATCGGCGTGGGCTTTCGAGGAGCGCTCGGCGATGCGTTGCGGTCTCGGACGGGCCGCTATCAGCTCACGCTCGGAGCCAGCTACCGCTTTCTCGAGTGATTGACGGGTTCGGCATCGGCGGCCAGGATGCGCGTCCATGCGCCCTCTCGTTTTCCTCTTGGCGACCTTCGTCGGATGCCAATGCGAACCCGAACCCCGAACCGCGATCCCGACCCTCACGGTGAAGCGGGCGGAGACCGCCATCGAGATCGATGGTCGGCTGGACGAAGTGGTGTGGCGCGACGCGAACCGTACGGAGCGCTTTGTGAACACGATGAATGGCGCCTATGCGGAGCCGAGCGCGGCGGCGCGAATGGCCTGGGACGACGATCATCTCTATGTCGCCTTCGAGGTCGACGACCGGGACCTTCGCTGCAGCTTCGAGAACCACGACGATCATTTGTGGGAACAGGACGCCGTGGAGCTCATGATCGACCCGGACGGCGACGGAGAAAACTACTTCGAGATCCAGGTGTCGCCCACCGAACTGGTGTTCGACACGCGGTTTGACTCACGGCGCCAGCCTCAGCCGTTCGGGCACCTGAACTGGCAGAGCAATCTCCGAGCCGCCGTGGTCGCGCAGGGCGAGGCGAACGATGACGCAGTCGACGGGGGATACGTCGCCGAGATCGCGATTCCCTTTTCGAGTTTCGCAGTCGGCGCGACGCCCGCGGAGCCGCCCGGACCGGACACGACGTGGCGGATTGCGCTGTATGTGCTGGACGCCGTCGAGGGGGGCCAGCGCGGGGTCGGTTGGTCACCCCCGTTGGTGGGTGACTATCACGTGCCCGATCGATTCGGACGCGTGACCTTTCAGCAGTAGCTTCGCGGCGGCGGAGCGCACGACGCGTCTAGCCCGCATCGGTCACCAGTCGGCGTGTCTCGCGCCCGAAAGCACCTCCTTCCCCGGGCCTTCTCCCCGGCCTTCTCCCTCCAGCCGTCCTCGCGGTACGTCGAGTACCGCCGCGGCGTCTTCCCGTCCGAGGTCCGCGGGAATCCAGCACTTTCGAGCGCGATCCATCACCTCTGGTGACCGATGCGGGCTAAGCGGCGGTCTCGTGACCGGGGCAGCTTCGCACGGGCAGCGAGGGATACTTTTGGTACTTCGGGTCGGTCTTTGCGCGGAGGCACTGAAAGAACACCGAACCGCGTTTGGTTTCGATCCGCTTGCAGTGGACGCAATCTCCGCAGAGCCCGGTGGGATCGTGATCGGCAGCACCACTTCCCCCGGACGTTGGCCGGGGGTCGCGGCTCGTCACGAGCGAATCCAGTGCACGCGGAGAAGACCCTCTTCGGCCGGCACCCCCAACCGAAGCGGAAATCCATAGTGGCCAGTGCCTCGGTGGACATACAGCCGGTCCGTCCCGCGGGCCCAAAACCCATGGTCAGGCATCCGGGTAAGTACGCTGAGAAGGGTCCAAGGAAGGCCTAGGCTCACGAGGCCAAGCTGGCCCCCGTGGGTATGCCCGCTCAGCACCAAGTCCCCTTCGCCCTCGGGCAAGTGTCTGAACGCGCCCGGGTCGTGAAGGAGAAGGATGCGAAGGTGTTCGTCCCGGCGGGGATAGCGCTTGCACAACGCCGCCATTCGTTCCTTCCGCCGTCGAAACGCGTAGTCGAACCCGACGATCTGCACCGTGCCCGCCGGCGTTTCGACCACCGCTTCATCGTCGATGAGAAGCGAGATGCCATGCTTTCGACAAGCATGCTGCACGATATGCGGCGCCTCGTGATCGTGGTTGCCGTTGCAGGCGAAGACTCTTCCGGGGAGCGCCGCAAGCGGCGCAAATGCCTCGTCGAGGTAGTTCGGGCTCGCCTGCGATTCCATCGTCAGAAAGTCACCGGTCAACAGAATGAGGTCCGGATCCTTGGCCACCGCAAGCTCGCAGATCCGCCGGAGACGCGCGATCGGCATGAACGGCCCAAGGTGCGGGTCGCTGATCTGCACAATGCGAAGCGGCCGGTCGACGCGGACGTCAGGCACTCGATGCCGCGCCGGCTCCGAACCCGCAGGCGCTCCGTCGACCACCAAATCCCGGACGCTCTCCCGACTGATCAGCGACTCGAGAATCCCGATCCCTGCCAGCACAAACGGAATAAACGCGCCAAACGGTTCGAAACCGAACCCCGCGAGGATCGCCCAGGGAAACCCAAGGAGCGCTCCTGCGGCGAAGAACGATGCCGGAATGCTCACCAGCAACCGATAGGGGAGTGGTCGAAGCGCGGCAAAGGACAGGGAAACAAAGTGAACCGACGTCACGACGGACAGATAAAAGAACGCGGGCTCAAGACCGGGAAGTGCTCGGTAGAGCCCGACCGAGGAGAGCGCGACAAGCCCTAGGATCACGCCAGCGAAGACCGCAAAGAAGCGCCCGCGAAACGCGGCGGCAATGGCCACCGCAAGGAGCCATCCGCCGGCGGCTACGCTGGCAAAAACGAGGGTGTGGGACACGCCTTCTCCAGTCATGCGTCAAAGGCTCACAGGTCGCAAGTCGTGATGTAAAAGTAGGCCATGGCTTCTGCCCTCGAACTCCTCAAGCACCACCGGGCCTTCGGCGGTCAGGTCCGCTACCAACGCCACCGGTCCGAAGTATGCAACGGCCCAATGGAGTTTTCGGTGTTCATCCCTCCGCTCGCGGAACGAGAGCGCGCGCCGGTCGTCTACTATCTCTCGGGGCTGACCTGCACGCCCGAAAACTTCACCGTGCAGGCCGGCGCCCAGCGAATCGCCGCCGAACTCGGCCTCATCCTCGTCGCGCCCGACACGAGCCCGCGAGCGGCGGAGGTTCCCGGCGAGGCGGACGACTGGGACTACGGCACCGGCGCCGGCTTCTATGTCGACGCGACCGAGGAACCGTGGCGCGAGAGCTATCAGATGTATAGCTACATCACCGAAGAGCTTCCTCAGCTCATCGACGACACGTACCCAACCCAGGGGAAAGACCAAAGAAGCATCTTCGGTCATGCGATGGGTGGCCACGGCGCCCTTGTGGCCGCGCTTCGGAGCCCACGAGCTTGGCGATCTGTGTCCGCCTTTTCGCCGGTCGTCGCTCCGTCCCAAGTCCCCTGGGGCCAAAAAGCCTTCACCGGCTACCTTGGCGAAGACCGCGCCAGCTGGGCGCGCTACGACGCCACCGAGCTCGTCACCACGAAAACCCACCCGACCACGATCCTCGTCGACCAAGGGACCCGAGACCAGTTTCTCGAGCGAGAGCTCAAGCCCGAGCTCTTTGAAGCAGCCTGCGAGACCGCCGGGCAAGCCCTCGAGCTCCGGCGACACGCAGGCTACGATCACTCGTACTTTTTTATCGCGTCCTTTATGGAGGACCACCTCCAGCATCACGCCGCTCATCTTCGCAATAGTGCCTAGGAGACCGACCCCGAACCCGATTTCTCGACGGGATCCGGAACAGACTTCGGGCGGGAGGCACCGGGAAGATTTCCACCTTTCGCTCGTATTCTCCGCGGTGAGCGACTCCCCCATCCCTCCGACCGGCCCCACGCCGCACGGCCCTCCGCCGTCGATGGCGCAGCCTCCGCTCGGCGAACCAACGCTCCAGTCTACGCGGCCGCCAGACCGAACCGCGACGATCGTCCTGACCGTCTTGTCGTTTGTGATATGCGCCGTCTTCTCGATACCCGCCTACTTCGTCGCGCGAAGCGCCGAGAAAAAGTGTCAGCTCGAAGGCCCGGGGCACGCCGCCGACCGGTCGTTCTTTCGGGTCATGAAATTCGTGAACCTGGCCATGGTGGCCCTGCTCATGGTCGCGGCCGCCGTCGGGGTCGGGGCGGTCTTCCATGTGGTCGATGGGATCGACGATTCCGGCAACCTCCGGTGCATTCGGTCGGCTCAGCGTTGCAGTCTCCGTCAGGAGCCAGCGCCAGGCCAGAGCCCCGAGGACCACTTCAACGAGTGCCTCGCCCAGGCCTACGGAAGCTGCGAAGACGCATGCGAAGACGAGAACGCGACGAGCTGTGACCGGCTGATCTCGGAGATCACGGCGTTCCAGACGCGCCCCGAGGAATGCCAGGACCTCTACGTCGACTGCTTTCAGGACTGCACCGACGACTTCCGCTACAGCGACGACGATCTGACGGCCTCCGAGACGGTCGACGCTTGCTTGGATGGGGCCGATGGCCGGTCGTGCGAGAGCGTGGTGCAGCAGGCCACCCAGTGCGGCGGCACCCTCGACGGTTCCGGGACCGACTACTGTCGCGAAGCGTGCGGTGTCACGAGTCTCGCGACGCCAAGCACTCGTTCGAGTTGCGAAGCTCTGTGCCGAAGGGACTACGGCAGCTACGATAGCTACGATCCATACTGATCGGGGATAGTCAGAATTGCACGGGTCGGTGGGTTGGCGGCCGATCCCGGATTTATCACTTCGGGAATTGGATTTCCCGATCGACCGGTCCAGACTATCTTATGGCCGTCGGACGCCCCCGCGCTTTTGATCCGGATGCTGCCCTCGAGGCTGCGATGCAGCTCTTTTGGAGCCAGGGTTACGACGCCACCTCGCTCCAGCAGCTCCTCGACTCGACCGGGCTTTCAAAGAGCAGCCTGTACGCAAGCCTCGGCAACAAACGCAGCCTGTTCTTGAAGTGCCTCGATCGCTACCGAGGCTTCATGGAAAAAAGCCTCCGAGCGGACCTCGACGCGGCGCCCACCGCCCTTCACTTCGTTCGGAGCACGCTGACCAACGTGGTCAACGAAGGGTCGCTGAAACGGCCTCGTGGCTGCTTCGTGACGAACACGGCGACCGAGTTTGGCCAGATCGATCCCGGCGTGGCGGAAGCGATCGCAGAGAGCTTCGCTCACTTTCGCGGGGTGTTTGAAGATGCGATCGCTCGAGGACAGGCGGACGGCTCGATCGGTGCAGGGGACCGAACCGGCCTCGCCACTTACCTCATCACCGCCATGAACGGTCTTCGGACCATGGTGAAGGCGGGCACCGAACGAGCATTGCTCATTCAGACGGTGCACATCACCCTCCACGCGATCACGACTCGCGAGGCACGCGACGAACGGCTTGCCTAGCCCGCATCGGTCACCAGTCGGCGTGGCTCGCGCCCGAAAGCACCTCCTTCCCCGGGCCTTCTCCCCGGCCTTCTCCCTCCAGCCGTCCTCGCGGTACGTCGAGTACCGCTGCGGCGTCTTCCCGTCCGAGGTCCGCGGGAATCCAGCACTTTCGAACGCGATCCGACCGATGCGGGCTAGCAGCCACGCTTGAACGGCCCGTG
>JBCCZL010000066.1:0-24302 GCA_039187775.1 Myxococcota bacterium | reverse complement strand
GTGCACACCCTTCGGCAAGTGGTATGCGTCAAGGGCTAGCCATGGACATTGCGATCGATGGATCCTTGGGCGAAGGGGGAGGGCAGGTTCTTCGGACCGCCCTCTCCCTTTCCGCCATTACCGGCCGATCCTTTCGGATCGAGCGCATCCGAGCCGGTCGGGCCAAGCCGGGGCTCCTTCGCCAGCATCTCACGGCGGTTCACGCGGCGCGGGACATCTGCGACGCCGAGGTCGAGGGGGCCGAACTCCGGAGCCGGGCCCTGAGCTTTCGTCCGGGGCCGATCCGAGGGGGCACGTATCGCTTTTCAGTTGGCAGTGCGGGCAGCGCTTGTCTCGTGGCGCAGACGGTGCTGCCAATCTTGCTGAAGGCAGGCGGCCCTTCCGAAGTCCGCTTCGAGGGCGGGACCCACAACCCGGCTGCACCGCACTACGATTTCCTCACGCGGGTGTTCTTCGTGGCCCTTCGGCAGCTCGGAATCGCAGTTGACGCAGAGCTTCACCAGCACGGGTTCTATCCGGCGGGCGGGGGCGCATTTTCACTTCGGACTACGCCACCGAAGGGCCACCGTGTCGTAGAATGGATGAATCCGGGCGCTACTTCGCTTCGGCGCGCGGTGGTGGTCCATTCGAAGCTTCCTCGACACGTCGCGGAGCGCGAAACTCAGGTGCTCAAGGAGCAGCTAGGCCCGGACGTGGAAGTCGAGGACCGAGCCGTTCGCTCTCCGGGGCCAGGAAATCTGGTGACCATCGAAGTGGAGCGCAGCCTACCGGAGATCATTACCGCCTTCGGCGCCAAGGGTACGCCTGCCGAAGCGGTGGCGATGGCGGCGGTGAAGTCCGTTCGGACCTTTCTCGATCGAAACGTCCCAGTGGGGGAGTATCTGGCCGACCAGCTGCTCCTCCCCTTGGCGCTGTTCGGCGGCGGAGCGTTTCGGACCGGCCCGCTGTCCCTCCACACCCAAACCAACATCGACGTGATCGGAGCCTTTCTCGGCTCGCGGATCTCGATCGACCGCGACGACCAAAATTGCACGACGGTACGGGTGAACGGCCTGGAAAATTCTCGTGCGACGACTCCACAACCTCTCTAACCTGTGGAGGGTGGGAAGATCGCGTTGGAATCAGGTGCCCTGGGGGGCTGTCGCGATGTTCGCGACGTCAGGGTGCAGTGTCATCTTTCCGTTCGACTACGAAGCGACGGTGAAGGACGCCGGCGTCGAGGCCGGCTCCGACGCGGATGTGGCCGACGCGAGCTCCGATGCCGACGCGGTGGTCGTTTCCAGCTGCGGCGAATGCAATGGACTTTGCCTCGAGGGGCGGTGTCGGACGATCACGCAGCTCGCGCTCGGCATTTCCCACACCTGTGTGCTGACGTCGGACGGCGACGTGTACTGCCTCGGAGGCGCCGACCGGCTCGAGACGGGCGGCCCTCGCCGGGCACAAAATCGCTTCGTTCAGATTTCTTTGCTCGGCCCGGTAGATCACTTGGCGGCGGGCGACAGGCACACCTGCGCAGTCCACGGTGGCGCGGGACCTGGGCTTACCTGCTGGGGGACCAATGGCGAGGGGCCGTTTGGGAACGGAGAGACGGCGCTTAGCGCCGTTCCAACGACGAGCAACTTGCCCGAGGCCGACACGCCGGTCCGTGAGCTCGCGCTTGGGGCGAATCACACCTGCGTGCTCTTTGAAAACGGACGTGTGTACTGCGCGGGGCGCGGGGACGAAGGGCAGCTGGGAACCGGAGAGGAAACGTCGAGTGCGTCGTTCGTGCCGGTGTTCGGATTGGATGCGTCGCGGACAACCACGTCGATCGCGGCGGGAGGCAACACGACCTGTGCCCTCCAAGAAGGGGAGGTGCTGTGCTGGGGATCCAACGCGCAAGGCCAAGTCGGCAACGGCGACAGCGCCAGCAAAGTGCTGCTCCCCGAGTCGACGGGCCTCACCGACATCCGGACGCTCGCCGTTGGGACCTTTCACGGTTGCGCCATCGGCAACACCGGAGCCCTGTCGTGCTGGGGGTTCGGAAGCCAGGGGCAGCTCGGTGACGGGGCGTTCGACGATGCACGCTCTCCAATCGAAGTCGACCGCTTTGGCACGGGCCCCACGCCGGAGGACCTCGCGGAGCTAGCGCTCGGCGCCCGTCATTCGTGTGTGCGGGAAGAGACTGGCGAAGTGTGGTGCTGGGGATCGACGCTTGAAGGCCAGGATGGGTTGCGCGTCGATTCCCCCACCCCTCAACGCCCGCAGCGCCTTGACACCACGGCCTCGCTGATCGCATCCGGCGCCGCCCACAGTTGTGCGATCATCAAGGAAACGGGAGACCTTCACTGCTGGGGTCGGGATGCTTCAGGGCAGGCCGGAGGTGGGGATCCGCTTCATCGAGCCGAGCCGTTCGAGGTGCCCATGGTGTTGGGAGCCGAGGTGGCGGGAGGTGCCGAGTTCACCTGTGTCCTCGAGATCAGCGGGGGGGTGTCGTGCTTCGGGGCCAACCCAAGTGGGCAGCTGGGGCGTGGGGACTTCCTGAGGTCCTCGGTTCCCAGGCCCGTCGTGACCGACGACGGCAGTCCACTCTCGGGTGTGATCAAGGTGGCCACTGGCAGCGGCCACGCGTGCGCGATCGCGGCGGGGACCGTTCAATGCTGGGGCAGCAACTCCTTTGGTCAGAGCGGCGCCGCGGCATCCAGTCGAGCAGCGCCGGCGGTTCCCGAAGCGGATAGGTTCGTGCAGCTTGCCGCGGGCAGCGAACACACCTGTGCGGTCCAGTCGGGCGGCGCGCTCTATTGCTGGGGACTCAATGTGTCACGTCAAGTAAGCGCAATGGAGGTGGACTCGCTCGCCCCCGGGCAACTGTCACTGCCTTCGGTGGATGAGATCGCCCTTCTTAGCCGCGCGACCTGTGCCCGGTCGGAAACCATGGTTCAGTGCTGGGGCCTGCGTTCTCAAATCGGCTACGACTCCGCGACCCCCGGCGCGCCGCTTCCCGTGCCGATGATCGGCAATGCGATTCGTCTCTTTGGGAGCTGGAACGGTGCATGCGCGTTGTCGGATTCGCTTCAGTGCTGGGGCGCGAACGTGAGTCGGCAGCTCGATTCCGCGGGCGGAGCTCTCGACATTCCCCGTACCGTCGAGTGGGGCTTCGTTCCGGAGGACATCGCGGTGGGCCTGAACCACGTGTGCGCTACCGATGGAGACGGACAGGTGCACTGCGCCGGTGCGAATGAGCACGGCCAGCTTGGCCAGGGTGATACCGACGCGCGGCCATCGGGGTTTGTGCCGGTGATTGGACTCGATGGAGTGAGCGCCCTGTCGGCCGGCACCCGGCACACCTGTGCCGTCCGCGGCGCCCAGGTGTGGTGTTGGGGTCGTGATATCGGCGGCCAGCTCGGGACCAGCCGCCCCCTGATCGTCGAGGCCCCCACCGAAGTGGCGCAGTAGGCTACTCCGAAAGGGTCGCCCAGGAAGCGAGCTCCCCGACGATACGGCGCGGCGCGGTTTGAAGATCGGCGACCGTTCGACACCCCGTCAACAGCATCACCGCACGAAACTGCTGTTCAACCCGTTCGAGGAACGCTTCCGCGCCTTCGGTCCCGCCCTCCATGAACGCCTGCAGCACCCGCCGGGCGAGGCCTCCCGCGCTCGCTCCGAGCGCCACGGCTCGCGCAATATCGACGCCATTGCGAATGCCTCCGGTCGCGATCGCCTGATGTCCTGCCGCCACGGTAAAGTGAACCGAGGCGGCGGTGGGAATGCCCCAGTCCCAAAGCAGCTCCCCAAGCTCACGCTGGTCTCCCTTTGCTCGAAGGGTCTCCACGCCCACCCAGGAGGTGCCGCCGGCTCCCGAAACATCGATGGTGCGGACTCCCGCCCGGTAGAGCTTGGCCGCGGTTTCGGGACTGATCCCGTTCCCGGTCTCCTTGCCGATCACGGGAACCGACAGGCCGTCGACCAACCGCGCGAAGGTCTCAGTGCCCCCGCGAAAGTCCCGATCCCCGCCCGGCTGCACGAGCTCCATCGCTGGGTTCATGTGAATGCACATCGCGTCGGCGCCGATGTCGCGGGCCAGGGCGTCGATCGTGGCGGTGTCGTAGTCCCGAGCTTGAACGACCCCCACATTGCCGAACAGCAATACGTTGGGTGCCCATTCGCGAACCTGATAGGTCCAGGCGGTGCCGGGTTCTCGCTTCATCGCGCGCTGGCTCCCAAGGCCAAACCCGTAGCCGCGCCGGTCGGCGATCGTCGATAGCGCCTGGTTGACCTCGGCGGCTCGGTCGGTTCCGCCGGTCATTGCCGCGATCACGATCGGGGCGCGAAGCTTTTTTCCGAAGAGTTCGATCTCGGTGTCGAGGTCGTCCAGGTGGAGGTCGGGAAGGGACTGGTGGAGGAGGCGCACGCAGTCGAGGAGGGTTCCCTCGTTCTTGAACGCCACCGCGTCGGTGGCGCAGAGGTCGAGGTGGTCTACTTTTCGCTGCTGGATCTCGGAGCCCACGCTGGGCCTTTAGGCGCTTCGCCCTCGTCTGGCAAGGCACCGGGCGGGTCAAAGGCGCCGGACTGACGATTCCCGGAGGCTCGCTCTATAGACCCTCCCCCGATGAGCCCTCCCGAAAACGGTGGATTGCGGAGGTTTTTTGAAGTCTTCCGCTACACCCGGCGCGCCCTCGGCCTTGTGTGGGACACCCACCGAGGCCTTACCGTGGCGATCCTGCTGCTCAGTCTCGCGGCTGGTCTTCTGCCCGCCGGGGTGGCCTACGTCGGCAAGCTGATCGTGGATGCGGTCGTGCAAGCGATCGAAACCGGAGCGGTGGCGGATCGGGAACGAGCGCTCTGGTTCGTGGGGCTCGAGCTCGGACTCGTCGCCCTCATCGCGGGTGCGCAGCGTGGTCTCGATGTCAGCCAGTCGCTGCTTCGGGCGCTCCTCGGTCAAAAGGTCAACGAGTTGATCCTTGAGCGGGCGCTCACCCTCGAGCTCGCGGCGTTCGAAGATCCGGAATTCTACGATCGAATGGTGCGCGCTCGGCGGGAGGCGTCGACTCGGCCCCTAAGTCTCGTGCGACGGACCTTCGGGTTGGTGCAGAACGCGATCTCGCTCGCCGCATACAGCGGGTTGCTGTTCTCGTTTTCGCCGTGGGCGGTAGGGATCATCGCGCTCGCCGCGGTGCCTGCGTTCCTCGTCGAGACGCGGTTCAGCAACGACGCGTTTCGACTGTTTCGATGGCGAGCCCCTGAGGCGCGGCGCCAGATGTATCTCGAGACGGTCCTGGCGCGGGAGGACTACGCAAAGGAAGTGAAGCTGTTTGGGCTCGGACCCCTCCTCCTCGAGCGGTACCGATCGATCTTTCGGCTGCTCTACGGCGAAGACCGACGCCTCACCCTTCGGCGGGGGGCCTACGGTTACGTTCTCGGATTGGTGTCGAGTGGTTCGCTCTACTTCGCCTACGGCTGGATCGCGGTCCAGACGGTGGACCAAAAGATCTCGCTTGGCGACATGACGATGTACCTCCTCCTGTTCAAACAGGGGCAGAGTGCGCTGTCTTCGATCCTGACCGGGATCGGAGGGATGTATGAGGACAACCTCTATCTCTCCAACCTGTACGAGTTTCTCGAGGAGGGCGCGCCGACCGAGCGCCTGGCCGGCGAAACTGTCGGACCTCGGCCGGGCGACGGTCTCCGGCTGGAAGCGGTGAGCTATCGATATCCCGACGCCAAACAAGACACGCTTCGAGGCGTCGATCTTCATGTGCCTCCGGGCACCAAGCTGGCGATCGTGGGACAGAACGGTGCGGGCAAGACGACGCTGATCAAACTCATCACTGGCCTCTATCAACCCACCCGCGGACGGGTGCTCCTCGATGGGCTCGAGATCGAGCGCTGGGCCCCCGAGGTGCTTCGGGAGCGCATCGGGGTGATTTTTCAGGACTTCGTGCGCTACCAACTCCAGGTGGGTGAGAACATTGGCGCGGGCGATGTGCGGGCGTTCGATGACGAGGCGCGGCAGCGCGCCGCCGCTCACAAAGGAATGGCCGAGGACTTCATCGAGGACCTGCCCGAGGGCTTCGAGACGCAGCTCGGTCGGTGGTTCGGCGGAGGCCAAGAGCTCTCGCTCGGCCAGTGGCAAAAGATCGCACTGTCGCGCGCGTTCATGCGCACTGACGCGGACCTCCTGATCTTCGACGAGCCTACCCACTCGATGGATGCGGACGCGGAGTCGTTGATCTTCGACCGGGTGCGGAATCTCGCCGACGATCGGATGGCGATCCTGATCAGCCATCGCTTTTCAACGGTGCGGATGGCCGATCGGATCGCGGTGCTGAGCCAGGGCCGAGTGTCCGAACTGGGCACCCATGACGAGCTGATGGCGCGGGCCGGCGGCTATCAGCGGATGTTCACGCTCCAGGCTGAGGGCTACCAGTAGAGATGCTCGGCGCGAAAAACATCTCTTGAGACCCTCTCAGCTTGACGCTGTCTACATTGGCGCTAGACACCGTCATGTGAACGGTGCTGCCCTTCGACGCGGGTTCGGTGTGTGGGCCCTGCTTTTTGTAATCTTCCTGCCGCAAACCGGCGCCGCGGAGGGACGGCAGGAGGCCGAGGAGGATCCCGAAGATGCAGTGGACCCGCTCCTCATCAGTCCGTTCCAATGGCAAGAGCTCCTTCGTGGCGAACTCCGGCCGAACGGCGCCCTCACCCGAGGTTCACTTCTGGTGGCGCCGGCGTTTCCGCTGGTTGCCGAGCGCCACATCGCGGTGACTCTGCTCCCGTCGTACCGCTTCGACCGGCTCCAAGCGAACGGCATCACCGACAGCGAGTCGCTCCATCGCTTCGAACTCGGCACCTTCATTGGGGTTCAGATCAGTTCGGCCTGGGCGCTCGATATCGACCTTCGCGCCGTGTACGCCGGTGCGCTCGACGAGCACTACTCGGAGGGCTGGTACCCGAACCTTCGATTCGCTGCGAACTGGGCGATCTCCCGAGACTTCACCGCATCGATCTCAGCTCTCTGGACCCGCACCGGGCTCGGCCTGATCCCGGTCCCGCTGTTTGGGGTCTACTACCATCCGGAAGGCGTCCCGCTTCGGATCGACGCGCTTCTCCCCCGCTATGTGGAAGTGGCGGTTCCCTTCGGCAACGCGGAAGTCTTCGTGATGGGGCACTGGGAGAGTCACGTCTGGAGCCTGACGAACGGTGAGGCGCGGGGCGACCTCCTCACTCGGCAAGAGATTCGCGCCCAGCTCGGCGTTCGGGCCCGGGTCTTCGGGCCCCTCGCCATCGAAATCTCGGGTCAGTGGATCCCGTTTCAGCAGATCGAGCTGGGTAGCCGGAGCAGCAGCCCGGCGAGCCTCGACGACTTTTCCCTCACGGTGAACGTGGTCCTGGACAAGGTCGTCGCAAGGCAAGCGTTCCTCGCTCCCTAGGAGCCTGCTAGACAACCGCTCTTAGAGATTGACTCAGCTCCCGGGAGCCAGAAGCTGCGCGAACCGCGATGGGCGGTGAATGCCGCGGGCACGAAGGGCTTCTTCTTCGGCGGTCGCCGGTCGCCCCTGGGCGACAAGGGCCGCTCGGCGCGCCACCAGACTGTGAAGCACCATGTCGATCGCTTCGAACATCACCGCAGCTTCCGCATAGTCGGCGACCGCTTCGGCGGGCTCGTGCAGTCGGTGTACCCCGGCCGCGAGCAAGGTGGCATGGGCCTGGGCGCGTGGCGGGCTTTCCTGTCGGAGCTTTCGAATGTCGGCCCAGAGCTGCTTCTCTCGGGCGGCCCGGTTCCAGCGTCGCTGATGGAGGGCGGCGAGTTCAGCGCGCGCCCGAAGCTCGAGCCCTGCGACCCGCACGAACTCCAGGCGCGGGAGGAGCGAACGCCGAAATCGTGACCACGTGGTGCGGACCCGTGCGGCTGCGGCTTCCGCGTCTCCCACGTACAGATCGTGACTGGTTCGGGCGACAAGATCGAGAAAGTGCTGCACGTGAAACCCGTCCTGCGTCCAGGTGTTCATCGCGGTTTCGGCTTCTTTCTGGGCGCGTGTGGGGTCGTCCTCAGCAAGCCAAACGAGGTTCACATAGCCCGTGCGAAAGCTCGCCGTCGAGAATCGGTCGCCCCGCTCCGCCGCGGCGCGAAGGAGCCGCGGAAGGCGTTCGTGAACATCGGTGAGCTCGCCGAGGAGCACCTTCGCAGTCAGCCAGAAGAACTCGAGGCTTGCGACCTCTCGGATATGTCCCGCGACCTGGGTATGAAAGAGCTCCACCGCTCGCTCGGCGTGGGCGACGCAGCGACGAAAACCCCCCGCGTGAAACGCCGCGATGCAGGAGGAGCCCTCGACCAGGGTGTGGAGGTAAGGATCGTCGAGATCCGAGGCGATCGTCCGCGCCCGCTCGATGAGCATCCGGGCCGGCTCCCGGCTTTTCCAGCCTCGGTTCGAGACGTAACACGCTTCGTACGCGACCGAGCGGGCAAGGCGTCGAGGCTCCCCCGCACGAAGGGCCGCAAGCAAACTGCGCGCGAGAAAGTCGGCGCCACGCGGGCTGTCGACAAAGCTCATTCCCACCCCCGCCGACCACAGCACATCGATCTCTCGAAGCGCCGCCGGATCGATGTCGGCTTCCGAACGAAGGGTCGCACCGAGGCCTCGAACTCGAAGCGCGGCCCGGTGGTAGAGCAGCGACGCGATGGCCGCCCGGGGGCTGGACTGAAGGTGGGTCCCGATCGAGCGCAGCACGATATCGATCGCCCGATAGCCCTCGTCGATGTAGCCCGCCCGAAGAAGCTGGTCGGCAATGCGAAGCTCCAGCTCTCGCAGGAGGGGCGGGTCTGCGCCACGGCACGCGTGGCGGTAGATCTCCACTGCCTCGAGCCCGCGCCCAGCGCCCGCGAGCGCATGACCGAGCGCGATCTCCAAATCGCGGTCCGCGCGGTCGGCGAGAGTCCGCGCTCGCTGGTAGAGCCGAACCGCCGCGTCCCAGGCGAGCGACATGGCGGCGCGGTGCCCGGCTTCGGTGACGTAGCGGGAGGCTTCCTCGTGGCGGCCGGCCTCCTCAAGGTGGACCGCAAGCGCTTCCGGTCCGGTGTCGTGGCCGATGAGGGCATCGGCAAGCGCGGAGTGAATCTCGGCCCGCTCCGCTTGACTCAACGATGCGCGAAAGGTCTCCGCGATGCGGTCGTGGTAAGTCTCGACGAAGGTGGGCCCATCGCCGCGAAGCTGGATCCAGCGCTGTTGGCGAAGGTCGTCCATCAGCCCCGCGAGCGGTCGCTCAAGGCCTAGCACCCGGCGAAGGGTGTCGGCGGCGATCGGCCGCCGCGCTATCGATAGGATCATCAAAAGACGTCGGGCGTCCGGTTCCAGCGATCCGGCGCGGCGTTCGAGGACGTCGGTGGCGCGGAGCCCGTACGCTGCGGAGCCGTAGCGCGCCAGCTGTCCCAGGAGGAACGGGTGACCCCCCGCTTCGTCAGCGATGGCAGCGATGTGAGACGGCTCGCCGTCAGGCAGGAGAACCCGGGCGAGGGTGTGGCTTCCTGCGCGCGACAGCGGGGCAAGGGGCACTTCGATGACTTCTCGGTGTGTGGTGGGGGGAGGGAGCTGAGAAAGAAACGGGGATGACGACCGGTCGACCTTGCGAAACGCTCCAACAAACAGCATCGAGACGCCTTCGAGATCTTCGGTGAGTGCGCCAAGGAGGGCCGCGCTGTCGGCGTCCCCCCAATGCAGGTCGTCGGCGCACAGCACGAGCGGCTGGTTCTTGCCGAGACGCTCGAACAGGCGGCGGAGTGCGGCGATGGCGATCTCGCGACGTCGACGCGGCTCGATCGCTTCCGCCGGCTCGCCCCCGGAAATTCGAGGAAGGCGTGCGAGGACCGGAAAGAGCGCCGAAGCCTTGAACACTTCATCGCGCCCGAGCGCCGTCAGCGCCGCCTCGTCGAGCCCCATCAGACGATGCGAAAGGTGATCGATGATCCCGTCGAGCGCCTTGTGCGGAACCGATTCCTGCTGGTAACAGCGGCCGGCGAGCACCCACGCCTCGGAGCGCACTTTGTCCGTAAACGCTCGGAGGAGCGCGGTCTTTCCAATGCCCGATGTGCCTTCGATCCACGCGAGCACCGGTCGGCCTTCTTTGGCTCGCTCAAACGCCGCGGTCAGCGCCGCGAGCTCCTCGTCTCGCCCCACCAGCACAAGTTCACCCGGCCGTTCGACGTCTTCTGCGCTCAGCCCCCGAAGCACCTCAAGCCCGGCGGGGCGCGCCTCGGGTTCGCGCGCGAGGAGGCGATCGGCTAACCGCGCAAGGGCGGCGGGCGCGTTCGGGGCAAGGTCTCGCACCGGGGGTGCATCCTGTTGTTGCTTTCGGGCCATGACCTCGAGGGCCCGCCCCGAAAACGGTGTGGTGCGGGTCAGCGCTTCGAAGAGCACGGTCCCAAACGAGTACCAATCGCTCGCTTCGGTCGCTTCCCCCTGAATCTGCTCAGGGCTGGCATAGAGCGGGGTGCCGACGAGGTGGGTGCTCACCGTGCCATCGAGATCCGTGACGAAGCCGAAGTCAAGAAGCACCAGCCGACCCGCGGGGTTGACGAGAATGTTCGAGGGTTTCAGATCGCGGTGGACCTGCCCGGCCGCGTGAAGAGCCGAGAGGGCCCGGGCGAGTTGTCGGAAGGCGTCGCCGATCTCGATCGGGCCGGCGGCGACCGCTTCCGTGATGCTCACCCCCGGCACCAGCTCCATCACCAAGAGCCATCCACCGTCTCGGGAAACGAGCTCGTGGAGACGCAGGAGGTTCGGATGGCGGAGCTCGGCGAGGCTCCGAAACTCGCGCTTGAACCGAAGCACCGAGGCGGGGCTCAAGTTGTGAAGCACCTTGACCGCGACTTCTTCGTTCCGCACGTGGTCATGGGCCCGATAGACGGTGCCGGAGCTCCCTGACCCGAGGGTTTCCCGGACATCGAAGCGATCGCCGAGCGGCGCGAAGCTTGTCACCGAGTCCGTCATGGCCCCTGCGTTTCATCGTCGGGCCATCGTTCGATGCCGAGCTTCCGCATTCGGCTGAGGAGACTCGTACGTTTGGCGCCGAGCTCTCTCGCCGCGCGCGATACGACGCCGCCCCACTTTCGGAGCGCTCCCTCGATGAGCTCCACTTCGGTTCGGTCGAGCGAGGTCCGGCTTCGCTGGAGTGCGGTCCATCGATCGCCCAGGGACTTCGATGCGCTCGCGGGTCGACCTTCGAAACCAAGGTCGGCTGGCCGCAGGTGCCTTTCCTCGAGCGACCGGGCTTCTGGATCTTCGGCCAACGCACGCATGCGAAGTCGCCGAACGGTGAAGTCCAGCTGACGTACATTGCCGGACCAGTCGAGGTCTTCGCTCACGAGGACACGTCGAAGGGACACCCCGAGCCGCCAGCCGCGGCCGGGATCGATCCGTTCGAGCGTGCGCTCGATCAGCGTGGGAACGTCTTCGCGTCGTTCGCGAAGCGGTGGAACGCGAATCGCGGCACCGACCAGGCGATAAAACAGATCCTGTCGAAAGCGGCCCTCCGCGACCGCTGCCTCAAGGTCGCCGTTGGTCACGGCGATCAGACGAACATCCGCACGCTTGGGGCGCACGCCGGTGTAACCGAGGGGCCGGTAGCTACCGAACTGGGTGAAGTCGAGAAGCAGCTGCTGGGCCCGAGAAGGAAGCGAGAGCACCTCATCGAGGATCAGCGTTCCTCCGTGGGCGGTTTCCACCAGGCCGCTCCGTCGGGTCAGCGCACCGGAGAAGCTGCCCCGCTCGTGGCCGAAGAGTTCCGACGTCAGGGTGTTGAGATCATCGGTGGAGCCGAGGGTCGCCCGGACGATCGGCTGACGTCCGAGCTCATGGGCGAGGGCGGTGGCGAGAAGCGTCTTTCCCACCCCGGACTCGCCGGTGATGAGCAGCGGCAGGTCGGCGTGCACCCACGCGGCGAGCTCTTCGCGAACGCCGGTGAGACCGGGCAGGTCGAGGATCGCTTCGAGGCTTAGCCGCTCGTGCTCATCGCGCGGTGTGGCTTGCCGTCGGACCTTGGGGCGTTGGTGCCGATCGATCACGAGAGAAACCAGCCGAGCCGCCGCCGCCGCAAGTTCGAGGTGGCGCGGGCCGAGGCATTTTCCGTGTGTGCGAACGTCGAGGTAGATCGCGCCGTGGAGGCTCGAATCGCCGGCGATGATCGGAGCTGCGATCGCACCAAGGATCTCGAGCTCCGCGATGCTCTCGAGCGCGTCGTCGGCACCGATGTGAAGCACCGGTCGTCGGGTTTGGAGCGCTTCCCGCATCACGGTTTTGCTGACCTCCTCGCGCTCGGTGATCGAGAGCTGGCGATCGTAGGTTCGCCCACTCGTCACCGTGGTGCTTCCGTCTTCGTGCACCTGAATCACACAGCCCCGGTCCGCTCCAAAGATCGTCACCAACTGTTCGAGGAGGTCGTCGAGGGGTTGGTCAGACTCTGCCGCGGCGGTCTCTTGGAGTCGCTCCATCGCATCCCAGAGCTGCGCGGCGGAGAGGTCCGCTTCTCGGGAGAGCTCCATAGGACTTTGTCTCACGAATTTGGTCGAAGATGACACCGGATGTGCGACCGCACCGGGGTTGTGGATGGGCGCCCGCCCGATCGCACGTAGAATTCCGTGCTGGAGACGCGTGCGGAGTTTGCAGCGACCTGCGAGTCCAATCACGAGCTGCTAGTCCAATCATCGAGCTCGGTGGTCGTCGAGCGCACTCCATTCTTTGCATCGATCGATCGCGATGAGGACCTGGGGTGAGTACACTGCCGGGTCTGCGATCTTCTCGCATGCGACTCGGAGCTCGTCCTCGTGTCCGAGAGAGGCGAGATTGCGAGCGAGTGCAAAGCGCGCCATATGGTCGCCACCTTCGCCCGGATCCGCGAGCCGCTCACGCCAGCGCCGAATCGCTTCCTCGTGATCGCCGCGCACTTCAGCCCCGATCGCCAACCGTTCTTGGCGAAGGCCCCACCACAAGAGATCTTCATGAGGGAGCGCCTCTTCTCCCAACAGAGGCGCGCTGTGGATCTTCGCGCGAAGAAACGACTCGGATGCGACCCCGTCATCGACGGCGAGGGGAAGCGCGACGAGAGTTCGGAGCTCGTCCGTTCGTTCCGCGGCGATCAGCACCGACGCGAGCCGAATCAGCGTCCCCTCGCGTCGGTCCACCGCGCTGGATTCGAGCGCATCGAACACGCGGCGCGTCTTTTGTCGGACGGAGGCCTCATTGCCCGCAAGGATCGCTCGAGCAAGCTCCTCGATGAGTCGCTCTGCCGCGCCTTCTTCGAGGGTCGTCTGCAGCAATGCGAGCGCCTCTTCGTCGCGGCCGAGGAGACCGAGCGCGGCCCACCGCACCGACGGAGTACCGCCGGACGCGGCCGCCGCCTCGAGTCGGCCCATCGCAAGATCGATCGCTTCGACGGTCGACGTCCAGCTGCCGTCCGACAGCGATTCGCGGTACGCGAGCGCACGCGCTTCATCGCGTTGGGCGAGGGCGTACCGAAACGGGTGAATGGCCGCAAGGCTGAAGCGCGGTGCGACGACCAACGTTTCGCGGAACAGCTCGATTCCTTCGGCGTAGTGACCACTGTGGTACACGCACTCAGCGAGGAGGTAGAGGACATCGCGGGAGCGGGGGTTTTGCTCGTACTCCGCGCGAAGAATCGTCACCGCTTCGTCGTAGCGACGCGTCAGAAAGAGAAAGAGCCCTCGCATCGTTGCGCGGTCACGCTCGGTGGGGGCGAGCTCTCCCGCCCGGCGCGCGGCCGCGCGCATATCTCCCGTCGAGCCAGCAGACCAAGCTCGAGCCAGCGCGAGGTGATACCAGGCTTCGAAGAAGTCCGGGTTCTCGGCAACCGAGCGCTCAAGATGTAGTGCGGCGGGGCCCCACTCTCGCTGATGAAGAGCCCGGGTTCCGAGCTCGTAGTGACCGAGGCTATCAAGGGTCGATGGGGCGCCGGAGGCTTCGACCGCACCTTCGCCGGTGAGTGAGGCCAGGACCTCGCTCGCGAGGTCACCGAGCAGTCCGTCGAGCTCGTCGTCGGCAGCCCGTTTGCGAACGACCAGCGTCGGGGCACCTCCGTCCACCTAACGGATCTCGAGGGTGGCTTCGAGTTGCCCGGCTTGTTCGGTCAACACGCCGCTGACCATGTGGGTTGCCCCGAGCGTCTCCGCCGCAGTGTCCCAGTCCGGGTCGTCGAAGGGCACGAGGCCGATCCGGTCGCGCATCTCGTGGATGCCGATGACTCGAAGAGTGTCCGATCGTCGAAGGAGCCCGGCGAAGATGTGGGCCGCCGCATCGGAACCTTCGAGGGCATCGTCCGGATTCAGAGCACTCGCCCGAAATGGAGGCACCGCCAACGCGGGTCGTTCGGTCGGCGTCGCGGAGGACGCATCGGTCTGGAGTTCGGTGGCGATCGGGGCGGATGGCTGCTCTTTTGCAAGCCACGCCACGAGGAGGGTGGCCGCGGCGAGGGCGAGCGCAGTGAACAGATAGATCGCCGCGCGGGTGTTCTTGGGCGGCGCGGGACCGGTATCCAGCGCCGGAGTCAGGGGTGTGGCGTCGGGGGAGAGCGCTTGGGCTCCGGAGAGATCGCTGGCTCTTTTGAAGACGCGCGCCAGAGTCTGCATGCTCGGTCGGGCCGTCGGATCGAGGAGCAGCGCTTGGTCTACGATGTCTGAAACGTGGGCCGGAGCCTTTGCCAGATCGGCGAGCGAAGGTGGGCGATCGGCGCGAAGCGTCTTTCGAGTGGTGGCGGTGATGTTCTTCCCTGCAAAGGGGTTCGCGCCGGTTGCGCCCTCGTAAAACAGCACCCCGAGACCGAACACATCGGATGCCGGCGTGCTTTTCTCACCTCGAAGACACTCCGGGGCAATGTAGCCGGGAGTGCCGAACACGCCGTGGGGGTCGGTGTGATGAGGAAGCGGTGCTGGAGTCGGGGCGGATTCAGGACCCGGGTCCGCAACAAAGTCGCCTCGCTGATGAGCGAGTCCGAAGTCCACCACCTTTACCGAGTCCTCCAGCACCATCACGTTCGCCGGTTTCACGTCTCGGTGGAGCACTCCCGCGTCATGCGCGGCAGCAAGGGCCGACGCGACCGATCCGGCGATCTCACAGAGTCGAGGAAAGGAGATCCCATCGTGGAGGACGCCGTCGAGGGACTTCCCGTCGAGGAACTCCATGGCAATGAAGTCCCGGTCGCCGTCTCGACCGACGTCGTGCACCGTCACGATCCCCGGGTGGCTCAGCCGAGCGAGCGCCTTGGCTTCGCGAATCAATCGGGCCCGGGCGCGAGGGGTGCTCGCAACCTCGGGGCGTAGCACCTTGAGCGCGATCAGCCGTTCGAGCGTCGGGTCTCGAGCGAGGAACACGGTGCCCATCCCGCCCTCTCCGAGGGGGCGTACGATTTCGTAGCGGCCGATCCGATCCATGCGCGGGGCGGAAGCCTAGCCCGGATCGGTCACCAGAGGTGATGGATCGCGTTCGAGAGTGCTGGATTCCCGCGGACCTCGGACTGGAAGACGCCGCAGCGGTACTCGACGTACCGCGAGGACGGCTGGAGGGAGAAGGCCGTGGGAATGCGGTGCTTTCGGGCGCGAGACACGCCGACTGATGACCGATGCGGGCTAGCATCCGCCCAAGATCCACGGGCGCCTTCGGCCTGGAGCGCGAGTGTTCGCATCCGCGACCGGGGCTGCGGCGTGTCCCCCGAAAGATCGCTTAGTTCTTCCTCGTGCCTCGCCGAGCCGGTCGACCACATCGCGTGGCCGAATCCGCATGTATCTATTGAGCCGACACCGCAAGGAAGGGATAGAGCATCCGAGCCTTCTAGCAGGTGACGCTCACCCACCTGCGGCGATTTGTTGCTTGGATTACTAAACCGCTTCCTGGAGAGGCTCGAGATAGCGACGAAGCACATGCTTGGTTTTGGTCTCGATCTGTCGAACCCGTTCCCGGCTGATGCCGTGTCGTTTTCCGAGTTCGTCGAGGGTCGCCGGCGCGTCGCTCATCAGTCGTTCTCGGACGATGGACTTGCCCCGCTTGTCTAGCCGACGCATCGCTTTGGGGAGCTTCTCTCGTACTCGACGGGTCACGCGAACCCGCTCCGTCAGCTCGTCGAGGGGCTGTGAATCGGTGGGGATCTTTTCGCTCCACGGACGCTTTCCCGGTTCGGTTCCCGAGAGCGACACCATTTGCTGGTCGAGCTGATCGAGCATCGTTTGAACCGCCTGCGATGACTTGCCGAGGCGGACGGCGAGGACGTCCACGATCTCATCATGGGTGAGACGCTGCGCCTGAAGCTTGGCTCGTTCTCGTCGGACCTGGAACCAGAACTTGGTATTGAAGACTTGACTGGACCCACCGAAGCTCGAGCTGCTGCGCACGATGTGGTTCATCAGGTAGGAGCGCATCCAGGGCGTCGCGTAGGTGTTGAAGCGGACGCCTCGCTCAGGGTCGAATTTCTCGGCCGCCCGAATCAGACCGAGGGTGGCCTCCGACACAAGCTCCTCCAAGGGAACCCCATAGCGATGAAGCCTTGCCGCCATTGCGCGGGCGTACGGCAGTGACGCTTCGACGAGACGATTCCGGGCCCGTCGGTCGCCTTGGGAGGAGCGTCTGGCCAGGGCGCGTTCTTCCTCGGCGGTGAGTCGCTCGAACCTGTCGAGGCGATGTAGGAAGTTCCGACTCCTCGATGTCGTGTCCATGGGACGATCCTGGGACCCGACCGTACCGAGGGCTAGTCGATAATACGACTTCTACAGATAGGCTGTGACTATGTGTGGTCTGCATCGGGAACGACGGGGTCGATCGTCGGCCCGGCAGGGTCCTGAAGTGCGGGTACCTCGAAATTGGGCGCTTTTAGGGCGAGCACCGCTTTCGGGACCCGCCGGAGGATCGCGGCTCCCCGGTTGGTCTCCCTTGAGCCTTTGGGTGCTCGAAATTCGTCGGTGCCTGCTTCTGCTGGGGTTTGCATCACCACGAGATCGGCGTCCAGCCGTTCAGCGATCGTTGGAATCGACTGCTCGAGTGGGCCATCGAGGAGGTGTGGCCAACATTGAGCGGCCCCCGCCGTGCTTCCAAGCTTCCGAAGCTCGGCGCGGGCGGTCGCCGCGGCACTGCCCTTCTTCGGCGTCGAAAAGGACCGCGCGATATGAAGCTCCGCCCCATCGTATTCTGCGACCTGGCGGGCAACGTCGAAGAGGGCGTGGGTGGCTTCGCCGTCGTCGGGGCTCCACGGGTGGACGACGGCGAGCACTTTCCGAAGACGGGGGCGATCGTTTGCCCCCGCGATCCACACCGGGCAAGGACAGAGGGTGAGAAGCGCGTGGGCGGTGGCTCCGAAGTGGCCTCCGGGTGACTGGTGATTGGGCCGGGCGGTCTTGGTGACGAGGTCGTGCTCTTGCTTCAACACCATTCGCGTGAGCTCGGTCGCGGGCGGGCCCACGGCGATTCGGATCTCTGCGTTGATGCCGCGGCGGCGGAGATACTTCGCGTGTTCGCCAAGGCGTCGCACGTGTCCGTCGAGTCGCCAGTCGAGTGGTGTGTGGGCAACATCTTTTGGAATCACGTTGGCGACGGTCACCCGGGCGCCGGTTGCCATCGCGAGTTGGCACGCGCGAGTAACCGATGGATCGTCGTGGGTCGGTGAATCGACGTAGGCGAGAATCTTGCGCAGCCTCACGCGCTCCTCCCGCAAACGTTGTGGGGGCGATTGGGGAGTCACGCCACTTCACGTCGTGGGTCGCCGAATGCCGTATAGGTGAGGCCTTGGGAAGGACCCGGCATTTTTCAAATGGTGACCCGTCGGCCGAACACCTAAGACCTTTTTGGTCGACAGCAAGGAGCAGCCGATGCGGATCGAGGTTCGCGCCCGAGACTTTAGCGTTACCGAAGCCATCAGTAGCTACGCCACCGAGCGGGTCCGGCTGTCGCTGAGCCGCTTCCGGCCCAGGGTGACGCGAGTGACGGTCCGTCTGGCGAATGACCAAGGTCCTCGAGGGAGTCTCGAGAAGCGGTGTGTGGTGGAGCTCCGGCTGACCCATCTCGAGCCCATCGCGGTAAGCGCGGTCGAGGCCAGCGGATACGAAGCGATCGACAGTGCGATGCAAAAGGCTGAGCGCGCGGCTTCTCGGCGACTCGCCCGCGCATCTCGGCTCGTCTCATAGGCTGCGCAACTTTTGGGGACGAGGTAACTATTTGCCTCACCACGACGTGTAAGTCGCCGAAATTACGAAGGCGCGATAGCGAGAGCTAACAACTCTTGGGGACGAGGTAACTATTTGCCTCACCACGACGTGTAAGTCGCCGAAATTACGAAGGCGCGATAGCGAGAGTCAACAACTCGGGGACCATTGGTTGCCTCGCCATGACCCGCAAGTCGCTGAAATTAGCGGTGGAGGATGGGCTGGGGCTCGAGCCTCCGAGGGAGAACTTGGGTGCGCCAACGTGATTTCAAGGGGTTAGCGACCGTGGTGAGGCAATTAGTTACCTCGTCCCCTTTAGTTGACCCCGGCGAATAGCGTTTCTTGGGCGACGCGTCGAATCTCGGCGACGGCTGGGTGTTTGATTCGGCGCTCGACACTAATGGCATAGAACCGCTCACGAACCTCTTCGGTCCGACCGACGACCTCGAGGCCGTATTGGCGTTCGATGTCCTTCTCGATGACCGACGCCGCGGCGAAGAGTCCCGCCCCGTGTTGTCCGAATACTTTGAGCAGAGCCGAGTCCTCGAATTCAGCGGTGACCATGGGTCGGATCTCGACTTCTTCGAACCAGTGCTCGAGGGACCGGCGGAGCGGGGTGTTCTCGGTGGGGAGCAGCATCGGGGCGTTGTCGAGGGAGTAGGGAAAGTCTGCACGGTACTTGCCGGCCACCTGCCGTGTGGCGAATACCGACACGCCGCTCTCGCCGAGGAGATGGTTGTAGGCGCGAACCCGTGCATGGCTCCCCAACGGCTCGTCCGAGAGCACGAGGTCGAGCCCATGGATCGACAGGTCGGCGAGGAGGCGCTCGGTTTTGTTTTCCTGGCAGACGATCCGTACCGCTGGCGCCATGGCGAGTGCTGGGGCGAGGAGCCGATAGGAGATCAGCTTGGGCAACAGATCCGAAATGCCGACCTGCAACAACGGGGTCTTTCCCATCGGCCGGCCTTTGAGGGTGTCCTGGAGCTCGCGCCCGAGGCGGAAGATGTCGTCCGCGTAACGAAAAACTACCGTCCCCACTTCAGTGAGTTCGAGACCGCGGCCGACTCGCTGAAAGAGCTTCTCTCCGAGAGACTCTTCAAGTGAGCGAATTTGCCCGCTAATCGTCGGCTGGGTCAGCGATAGAGCCTTCGCGGCCTTCGTGACGCTGCCTTCCTTCGCAACGGTCCAGAAATAGAGCAAATGGTGGTAGTTGAGCCACTCCATCGAACACCTCGATGGGTGTCATGGTGTGGCAACGCCGATCGCACAAGCGTCCGATTGCCTCCAGTTGCGGATAGACTCGATTTGCCCAACGACCGAGATCTCGAGCGAGCCTGGGGAGCGAATCCGTGCACGCCTCTCCAACTCCACGCGGGGTCGAACGACGCACGAATTCGTGGGGGGCCTACTTCGCCGAGCCAAGCGGCTCGACCCACGGCGGCGCGTCCAGGACGTCGCTCCAGAGAGCACGCCACGTTTCCCAGTCGTGACTTCCCGACCGGCGAATGACTCGGCCCTCGGGCAGCGCCGCGGCAAGCACATCGTGGTGACGCGCCATGGAATCTTCGGTTCCGTAGGCCACCACCACTGGGTGCGACTCGCTCAAGGTCGCACTCCGTAGCCAGTTCCAGACGAGGCGGGGGTCTCGAAAGTGGTGTCGAGGCTCCGGGTGATCCACCGGAAGACCCGGCCAGGCGTGAAGGCCTCCCGCCGCCGAGATCTCGTTGGTGGCTCGGTCCGCGGGTGCCCCCAACAGTGGGGCGATCAGGACCACGCCGTCGATCAGGTCATGTTGCGACCGCGCGGTAAGGAGCGCGCCATAACCCCCGAGCGAAATCCCAACGAGCCACACGCTTCGATACCCTTGCCGATGCACTTCCGTCAGCACGTCGCGGGTGAGCTTCTGCACCAGCGACTGGTCGAGGTAGTACGTGATATCCGCGTCGACCATCACTGCATCGCATTCGGACGCGTGCGACTGAAGCTCGTCGATAAAGCCGTGTTCGACAAACGAAGCGGCCCGGTCTCCGACCCCGGGAAGCATCACGAGGGCGCAGGTTCGCTCACTCGGTCGTCGACCCACCGAGGCGAGTTCGGTGTGAAGTTCGCCGGTTTCCTTTCCGGCAACGATCGTGTCGAGCTGGCTGCCCGACGGTCCGAGACTGCAGCCTGCGCTCCACGCGGTGACCAAGACCAGGCTGTATCGTAGCGCGACCATGAGGAGGTCTCTGGGGCGCGCGCGGATCCGTCACCACCCTGTCAACCATCGAAAACTTCAATGGGCCGCGTGGCCGCGGGTGGCTTCCTCGAAGGGAGTAACCAGGGCGAAGTCGCCGCCCGTAAGCCCTTAGAATACGGTGCGAAGATCAGGGAGCGTATGCCAGTAGAGGCAACGTTTCGAACGGCTTCGGCGAAGAAGCGCCGCGAGCGTCTTGGCCGTGTAGGTCGGATCGACCGCGAGCGAGTCATGTGCGGCAAGCTGCCGCGCCTCGGTTCCTTCGCTCGTTTCGTATCCGTAGCCGGAACCAACCGCGTCATGGACCAGTGAAACGAGGCGGGTCGCCTGGTGGGTCACATCCGGAAACGTCGGGTCGGCCCGTCGGAGAAGCCCGACGGTGCGGCTCACCGAAGCTTGAACGTAGGGGCGATGCGCAATCGTCCGCGACGCCACTCGCACCGCCATCACGCGACTCGTGATCCCGAGCGCGGCGAGGCCGATCGCCAGGCCGATCGCGCTCCCCCCCGATCCGAACGCGATCCAGATTTCCTCCGGCTCGGGAACCGATCCGTCTTCGATCTGCGCCGCGAGTTCCAGGCCCGCCTCGACGAAACCAAGATTGCCGATCGGCGAGCTTCCGCCGGGCCCAATCCACGCCGGCCGGTGGCCTTGGTGTTGAAGCCTCCGAAAGAGCAGGGCGGCTCGGGCCGGAACCTCCCACAAAGACACGTTGTGCAGGGCGATCGACGCACGCCGATGTGCCATCGCGACTTGGTCGGCATGTTTGCTTGGGCCCTGCGGCACGATCAGGGCATGGGTGTCGATGCCGTACGATGCAGCAAGGCGGCCCGCCGCAAGGACGAAGTGCGAACCGGTGCCGCCGGTCGTGATGATCGCATCCACGTGGCGGTCTCGGAGGTCCGCAAGAAGCCACTCGAGCTTTCGCACCTTGTTGCCGCCGACGCACGCGGAGCTTTGGTCGTCGCGTTTGCACCACACGTCGGCGCCACATCGATCGGAGATCGTGTCGAGATGGACGATCGTCGTCGGACCGTCCACCAGCGAGAGCCGAGGAAGCCCGGCGATGCCCGGCCAGCGCTTACTTAGCCGACTCGTCGCCATGAAACGCGAGGATGTCTTCTGCCCGTTCAAGAAGTTCGCCGGCGAAACGGGTCGCGTGCTTTTCGTCGAGGAGATGCGCTCGGACATGCCAGAGGGTTGGGTCCGCTCCATCTCGAGCGATGCTCATCTCCATTTTGCTCTTCACCCATGGTGACGTCAGAACGGCGTCGCGAAGGGCGGGTCGGATTCGGACTGCGGGAATCGACCCGTCGAAGCGAAGCGCCACATCGTGGGTGGCGCCGCCGTCTTGAAGCCGGACCACGGAGGTGAGGAGGCGGCGGTTCGGGACCGCGACACGGTCTCCACTCGGATGCCGAAGCGCGATCGCGCGGAGCCCTCGGGCTTCGACCACCCCTTCGAATCCTTCGCCGGAGATCCACATCCCCGGTCGGATCCGCCGTTCGAAGAGCACTGCGACCCCCGCGACCGCATCGGGCAGCACATCCCGAGCGGACCAGCCGATAGCGATGACCCCCGCCACGATGGCGAACGGAAGCGCATTGCCGAGGGCGGGTGCGACGACCCGCACCCCGAGGGCCACCATGCCAAGAAACACGAGAAGGCGGAGGCCGATGTGCGCCGTTCGGACGACCATCGGCAATACCCCGTGTTCCGGTAGGCGATCGCGCGTTCGCCGCACCGCATAGACGAGCACCATCAAGAGCAAGATGAGGGCGGCGGTGCCGAGCCAGGAGCCGCTCACCACGGCCGGAAGTCCGGGGAGGAGCGAATCAAGAAACGATTCCCCCCCGTCTTGGATGGCCGGCACCGTGACCACCTGAATGCCGGGCGGGTTGTTCACGATGGTGGGCGACGCGACGTCGACATCGACGGGGGTTGGTGCGGGCGGTGGCGCTTGGGCCGGCTCCGGCGGGGCTGGAGGCTCGGTTGGCCGGGCTGGAGGCGGCGGTGCGATGACGGCTTCGGCTTCGCCATCGGGCTCGCCATCGGCCACGCCTGCGTCCACGGGAGCTTCGCCATCGGCGTCGACTCCCGCATCAAGCCCTCCCTCGGCTACCCCGGCTTCCTGCGCCTGACCGACGCCCGCGCTTAGGACTCCCGCGATGATCAGCGCGAGGAGCCCTCCGAACCAGAATCGGCGGCTCACGTGAGCCATCCCCGTTCCGCGAGCACCCGTACCACGTGACCTCGGAGGTGTCCGCTGATCTGATAGATCTGGCCCTGCTTTTCGAGGAGGCCAAGATTGGTGAGCCGGCGAAGCTGCGCTTCGGCCTCGGCCGAATCCACCCGGTAGAGCTGGGCCTGAGTTTTCAGGTCGATCCAACCCTGCCGGCACACTTGGAGCAGGTTCACCAGAATGTCGTCGCTGAGCCGGCGTACCGCCTGCAGCGGTGAGTGGGGGACGAGGCCCACCCGAACGAAGTCTTCGGTCTGGTCGATCTCGTCGACCGCGGAGAGCCAAAGCGAAAGCGCGTCCCGTACGAGGCCGCCGGAGTTGGCGTGGAGCTCCCGGAAAAACTGCTCGTAGGGGCGCTGGATGCGCCCTGCGCCGCGGGCCACGAGATCCTCGAGCGCGCCCTCCACCTCCGGGGACTCGAAGTTCAACCCATAGCCGCTGAGCTGATGCCGGGCGAGGACCACCGCTTCGAGTTCTTCGCTGGTCAGCGGCGTGATGTGAATCACTTCGGCGAACGCGTCCTCGAGCGGAGCGGCTTCGCGGACAAAGTCCCACACCAGCGAGTCCGCGCTCACCAACCAGGCGGACTGACCCCGATCGCGGATGATCCCTCGGATAAACGCGCGGAGCGGCTCGAAGCCCCCCACCTGTGCCGACGCGAGCCAGTGGAGGCCGGACAGCACGGTGAGGTGACCCGCCTCACCATCCACGAACCATTGCTCCACGTCGGCAAGGCGCACCGGCCGGTCCAGCGCCAGCCGACGCACTTCCTTCCAGTTCCGGGTTCGCATGATCGCTCGAAGGAGCGCGGTCTTTCCGACGCCATCCGGCCCCACCAGCGCCACAGTCCGGAGGTTGCCGCTCGAGTTGGCGAGGGTCGACGCGGCCTTTTCGATCTCCAGTTCACGCGCCGGTCGCAGGTCGAGCGCCTCCGCCGAAAACAACCGACGGTAGACCAGAGGAAGCGCATCGGCTTCCCGCGGAGGACTGAGCTCTTCGGCGGATGGGGTGCCTTCGGCGACGCTCGGGAGGCCGAGGACGTACCACAGCTGCTCGAGCCGCTCTTCCCCCACAAGCGCGCGGGCGGTGCGTGCGCTGAGCTCTTTGAGCCGATGGAAGAGCCCGGGAAGCGTCTCGGTACGGCGAATGAACCGGCGCCCTGCTACCCGTCGACGGAGGACGTCGAGGCGCAGCTTGGAGAGCTCGCTCCCCATGAGCTGCTCGCGGAGCTCGGCCAAGCCCCCGAGGGTGATCTCGCGGATCTCGGCTTCGAGTTCCTCGGGCCAGTCCTTCGCTTTATGAAGATGGCCGCGAATGATGTCTCGGTTGCGCTCCAGACCGACCACGAGCATTTCGTGGAGCACCTTGGTCGTTTCTTTGGTGACCGCTGCGTCGAGGATCGGATCGAGCTCGGCGGTCGCCAACTCCATCTTGAAGGTGAGCACATGTTCGAGCTCGGTGAGCGCGGCGACCACCGGCTGAAGCTGCTCCGCGGTGTCCTGCAACACCTTGCTCAGGCTTGGCGCGATCGCCCCTTCGGCGTGGCCGGATACCAGCTCCTGAAACGGCACCTCCACCACCGGCGGAGTTTCGGGAAGCTGGTCATCGTCATCGAAGTGAAGTGGCGCGCTTGGCACGATGTAGGCCGGCGAGAG
>JBCCZL010000065.1:0-24328 GCA_039187775.1 Myxococcota bacterium | reverse complement strand
GTCGACGTACTGACTCGACTCACCGAAACCCGACGAGTGTATCTCCCCGAGGGTCGCATCCCGGTGGAAGGCACGGTTTTTCGACAGCCCGCGCTTGCCACGACGCTTCGTGAGGTCGCCTCTGCGGGGGCGGACTACATGTATGAAGGAGCCTGGGCGGAGCGGTTCGTCGACCAAGTCAGCGCTGAAGGAGGGCGGGTTACCTTGGAAGATCTTGCGTCCTACGAGGCTGTCTGGGCTGAGCCGATTTGTTTTGAGTATGCGGCCAACACCCTTTGCACCCTAGGCGCGCGGGATGCGGGTGGAATCGCCTTGGGTGAGTCGATGCTCGTTGCGAACGAAGTCCGGCTTCGCGACCGCGGGGGCTATCTCGACACCCCGGACGCGGTGTATTGGCTGCTCCGGTCCCAGCAAACCGGCTCGCTGATGACCTACCTGCCGTGGCTGCTTCCCAAGGATCCGACGTTTGCTAACGACCGCCTCGCAGGGGTCGAGCCGTCGGTAGCCGCGCGGATGTCGCGCGCGCAGGCGGCCGCGATCGTGGAGCACATCGAGACGGGCCGATTCGATGCGATGCTGCGCGAATGGGGTGAGGCCTACGAGTCGAGCTCTCATTCCGATGGGGTCGTCGTGATCGACGGCCAGGGCAATGTGGTTGCTCTCACGCACACCATCAATACCTCTCGGTGGGGTACCACCGGGCTAAACGTGGATGGTGTGAGCGTTCCGGACTCTGCATCGTTTCAGCAGGGTGCGGTTCACTTGGCAGGACCCGGCGGCTATCTGCCCTCGATCCTAAACCCCACGATCGTCTCGGACGAGGAACGGGTGAACCTCGCGGCGACCACCATTGGCCATCCGCACTTCGCGATGTTCTCGCATCTCCATGGCATTCTCGATCACGGTTTCACCGTTGAAGAGATGGTGACGAGCCCAATCATCGACGGTACGGGGCCGTTCGAGGAGTTCATCCCTCCGGGCGCGGTTGATGCGCGCGTAGTGGACGCGGTTCGAGCGCGCGGACTTCCCATCCGTACCGAGAACGGACGCCAGCGGTCGTTCTGGCTGGGTGCCCAATGGAACGCCGCCGCCGAGCAGTGGGACGGCGCGGTCACTCCCAGTCTCCGCGCGGTGGGGGGTGGCCGGTATACTCCGCTCACGGAATGAGCGCCCCCGGGGATAGCCAAACCGACCCGCCGATCCATTCGTGGCTTTGGTTTGGCCATCTCGTGTTCTGGGCCCTGATGGCGGGGTTCGCAGTTACTTCTCTTGCCATCCTCAAGCCATGGCCTTTGGCGACCGTGCTGATCAGCGCGGTTTTGTGGGTCACGCCGGGAGCCTTGCTCACCACCGCAGTTGCGAAGATGGCACGACGGCTTCAGGGGCCGCTCGCGCACGCGGTAGCGTGGGGCGGCGTCATCGCCATGTGGTACGGAATCGTTGCGGCGGTGCACTGGGCGGCCACGGGGCAGCCTCATCGCCCGCAAACGGTGTGGACGACGGCGAGTTTCATTGGCGTGGTCACCGTGACGTGGGGCGCGTTCTTCGTTTTCGCTCGTCAGATAAGAAAGACGCAGGCGGAGCGGCGGCGCCTCGTGGCAGCCCGCCTCGAAGCCAACGAGGCCACGCTGCGCTCGCTGCGCTACCAGCTGCGCCCCCATTTCTTGTTTAATGCGCTCAACTCGATTTCGACGGCGATCGAAGAAGACCCCGCAGCTGCTCAACGAGCTCTCGCGGGGCTGAGCGAGTTGCTTCGAGACACGCTCGACGCGGGGGACCACGGCACCGTGGAGGACGAGGTCCGACGGCTGCGGCTGTATCTCGAACTTGAATCTGCTCGTTTCGAGGACGAGCTGGACGTCACCATCGACGTGGATGCAGACGCCCTCGCGTCTTCGATGCCCCCGTTGCTCCTTCAGCCACTGGTCGAAAACGCGGTTCGACATGGAAAGGAGGCCGATCAGCGTCTGCTCCTGCGGATCGTGGTCCGGCTGAACCAGAACGACGAGCTTTCGATTCGCGTATCGAACTCCGGGGAGCTGTCCGATGGTGCGGACTCCGCGGGCGAGCGAGGCCTTGGCCTCGAAAACGTGCGGCGGCGTCTGGAGGCGGTCGCGCCCGGCGCCTACCAGCTCGAGCTTCGGGCGGCCGACGGATGGGTTCATGCGGAGCTGGAAATGCCGGGAGGGCGCCGGAGATGACGACCCGGACCCTCGTTGTCGACGACGAGCCCCCCGCGCGTCGTCGCATTCGCCAGCTGCTCGAACCGTTTCCGCAGTTCGAGGTGGTCGACGAGGCGGCGTCGCTTGCCGCCGCGGAGCGAGCGTACATCCGGACTGCGCCCGACCTCGTTTTTCTGGATATTCAGCTGGGCAAGCGCAACGCGTTTGAGCTGTTCGAAAAGGTGAACGTCACCGCCGCCGTGATCTTCACCACCGCTTACGATCGCTTTGCGGTCCGTGCGTTCGAAGTGAATGCCCTCGACTACCTTCTTAAACCGATCGATCCCTCACGATTTGAGGCCGCGCTCCGCCGGGTGACCGCGCCGGTGATCTCCCCGGAGGCCGCGCTTCAAGAGACCGATACCGTGGCGGTGCGGAGCCGGCGCGGGCTTCGGTTTGTTCCGCTCTCCACGGTCACGCGAATCGAAGCGCGGGGAGACTACACGGAGGTGTTCACGATCGGGAGGGCCGCGCACCTGAGTGAGATTCGGATGACCGAGTGGATGAGTCGACTTTCGGAGAGCTTCGTGCGCGTGCACCGCAGTCATATCGTCCGCCGCAGCCGGATCGCGTCGCTTGAAAAGCGGGCCAACGGGTGGGCCGTCCGAGTGGACAACACAGTCATCCCGGTGGGTCGTCGCTACTACGCGGAGCTTCGACGACGGCTTGAGTGACGGCTCCCGATCGCCAATCGAGCGGTAGTACGACTTTCGTTTCCAGTCGCGAGCGGAGGCCGAGTGCTTTCCATAGCCCGATCGGTGCACATCTAGCGAGCCGTCACGGCAGCCTCTTGTAACCCGTGAGGTAGATCTTGTCAGACTCGTGCATCAAATATCTCAATAATAACAGAGCATAACGATTCTGCCTGTAACCTGAGAGGAACATTTTGTAACCTCACGAGGTGGCGCCGCGATGAACTTCACCGTACCTCTAACGCATCGACACCGAGCACAAGGAGCTTTTCGATGCGTAACCCCCCCTTCTCTTTCTTTGCTGTACTTCTCACCGTCGGCTGCACTCAAAGCCTCGACGGCTATACCAAAGAGCAGGCGGCGGCCCTCGAGGGTCGCGCCCCCGATGGTACCGACATCTGCGCGATGGAAGCCTGGTACGGCGACAGCGTGTGCGACAGTTTCTGCCCCGAGATCGACACCGACTGCGTTCAGTGCGCGGCGGTCCCCACCTGCGATGCGGGTGAGACCGCCCATAGCTCTCCCTCCGATTGCGCCGACCCCAATGCCTGCCGCGAAGTCTCTCTCTGCGGTGAGACGATCTGGTGTTCACCCGGAGCCACATGTTTGGCGTATCCAACCTGCGGGCCTGGCGAAACACAGTACGATCGTGAGGAGGACTGTCCTCCCGGCGAGTCCTGCTATGCCAGCAGCATCTGCGGTGCGACCGTCTGGTGCGGAACGGGAGTCCAATGCGCGGCGCTGCCCGTGTGTGGAGAAGGCGAGATGCAGTTCGACCGAGCCGAGGACTGCCCCGCCGGAACCTCGTGTCGCGAAGTCTCGATCTGCGGGTCGACGATCTGGTGTGCGCCCACCGCAATGTGCCTTGCGGCCCCCACCTGCGCGCCTGGAGAGGCGACCTTTGCGTCGCCCGAGGAGTGTCCGTCCGACGCGGGATGCCGCGAGGTTTCGATCTGCGGTCAGTCCGTGTGGTGCAGCCCCGTCTGTCCCGGCGAGAACCCGGCGGGCTGTGTTTCCACTGGGTGTGAGGCAGGGTTTCACTGCGACACGACGGTGGGAGCAAATCCCAGCGCCTGCGCCTGCACTCACGAAGGCTGGCTCTGCACCGCCGATCTCAGCGGTGGCGAATGCGTCCCTGACTGACGTTTCGGCCCCCGACGAGCGCCGCGTCGGCTCCCCTCGGGGATTCGGCGCGGTCCCGCTTCGCTCGATTGGGAGGGTGGGATGAGCCGATCCGAAAGCAGAGCAAAGGCGATCGACGTGTTTCGTTACCTCGACTACCGTAAGTTCCTCGGTGAGTACTACACGCGCAAGAAGAAGGAACAGCGCGGATTTAGCTACCGAGCATTCGCTCGTCGATGTGGTCTGCGTTCTCCCAACCACCTCAAGCGGGTGATCGAACGCGAGCGCAATCTCAGCGAGGAAGCGGCGATTCGATATGCCGAGACGATTGGCCTCGAAGGCGACGAGGGCCTCTATTTCTGCGAGCTGGTTCGCTTCGACCAAGCCAAGTCTCGAAAGGAACGCAGTGCCTCGTACCGCCGACTCACGGGATACCGCGGCTATCGCCGCGCACAGGCTCTGGACGCCAAGCACGATCAGTATCACTCCGAGTGGTACATTCCGACCATTCGCGAAATGCTGCCGCTTGAGGACTTTCAGTCGGATCCCAAGTGGATTGCCGCACAGCTTGTCCCCCCGATCACCGAGCGCGAAGCGGCGGAGGCGATCGATGTGCTTGAAGGGTTGGGCATGCTTCAGCGGGGCCCGGAAGGGGAGCTGGCGCGATCGGACCAGGTGGTGTCCACCGGGCCCGTCACGAAAGGCCTTCACGTGGTGCACTACCACACGGCGATGTTGGAAAAGGCCGTCGAGTCGATCGATCTTGTGGGTCCCGACCGAAGGGATATTTCGGGCGTGACGCTCTGCCTGCCGAAGCATGCGGTGCCCAAACTCAAGAAGCGCATTCAGGAGTTTCGAAAAGAGATTATTGCCATGGAGGCATCGGACGGCGAGGGTGACGAGGTCGTTCACCTCGCCGTGCAGGTGTTCCCGTTGACCGAACGACGAGGTGGAACATGAGACGAGTATGGCTTGCGGTGGCCGTCCTCGCACTGGGGTGCGTCGCAACCGAAACGGGAAATCCAGGATTTACCCATCGTTTCGAACCGAGCTCGGGCAACGCCGTGGCCCCTGCGACGGTCCCGCCGCCCCCGCCAATGGTGAGCATCTCCGGCGAGCCGGATTCGATCGCTCCGCCAACGGGCCAGGTGTTCGCATGGAACCTGGAGAACAACCTCCCCCCCGCGATAGGCCCGGTGAATGCGGACGGCAGCTTCGAGCTGCAGGTTGGGGGACTCACGACAGAACGTATTCGCCTGCAGGTTCGCGCCGGCGCGGGGGAGAGGTCGCTACCGGTCGATGTCGTCGTGGGAGACCTCGGCCTGGCGCAGACCGAGCCCCTTCCCGCTTGTCTCACGGTTCAGCCGTCCTTCGTCATTTCGATCGAGGCCGGCGCCACCGGAGAGATCACGATCGAGAACCAATGCGCTGAAACGGTCACGCGATCGGCGGCCCGGCTTCGCGAGAACCTCGCGGGCATCCAGCTCGAAGACGACGGCAAGCTTGAGCTTGCGCCCGGAGAAGTGAGTCGACTCGTCATTCGGGTGGATGGAGCCTCGTCCTCGATTGTTGAGCACGTGGTGTTCTCGATCGCTAGCCCGCTTGAGGACATTCGAGCGGTGACGGTGGAGGTTCCGTAGCTTCCTGGTGGTCTTCGCTTCCCGCTTCCCGCTTCCCTCTTCCCTCTTCCCTCTGTGGTCTTCCCCCTGTGGTCTTCCCCGTGGGAAGCGCAAGTCAGGGGCCACCCACCGGAAGGGGCAGGGTCTCCAGGCGCCGCGAGTAGGCTTTCGCATCTTCGCTGGTTGGGTTGTACGTCGCTACCGTCGTGCCGCGATTCAGATCGAGAATCCCTAGGTCCTCAACGCGATCCGCCTCGCTAACGCGTTTGCGAGAGCCGCGCACGATACGCACCGGGGGCAACCGCGAGGCGGCGCTGAAACGCACGGCGAAACGCGCCGACGTCTTCGTAGCCAACTTCGAACGCAATCTCTGCAACGCTGTGCTGCGTCGTCTCCAAAAGCAGTCGTGCATGCTCCATGCGAACGCGCTGCCAATACTCTTTCGGGCTCCCGCCGGTCGCCTGTTGGAATCGCCGCTGAAGCGTTCGCGGCGTCACGCCAAGGGAGCGACAGAGCACGGGGATCTCGCCTCCGGTCGGCTGTCGGTGCATCCGCTCTGCCGCAGCACGAACCAGCGCGTCTTGCGTTCGGAGATGCGTGAGCGTCGCGAACATTGCCTGCGAGCGACGACGTCCGTCGAGCAACAGCGCTTCCGCGCAGTGCCCTCGCAGCACCGGGTTTCCGAGTCGTCCCACGAGGTGGAGCGCGACGTCCAGAAATGCCATTGCGGCTCCTGCAGTCACAATCGGTCCGTCCTCGACGACCATCGCGTCCCGGTCCACCCGAACGTCGGGAAAGGCTCCGGCGAGCTCTCGGCAGAGCCACCACGACGCGGTTGCCCGACGGCCTTCGAGAAGGCCTGCGGCGGCGAGCCATGCGGTGCCTACGCATCCTGACGCGATGATCGTTCCTCGTTCCGCCGAGCGTCGAAGCCAGCGCGCGAGACGCGGCGAGCCCCCGACTTCGGCGCGGGCCTGTTCGATGACATCATCGACGCTGACGCCCGCCGCGGCTACGAGAATCGCGTCGGGTGTGGTTCGTGTCGGAAGGGGGTCAACGGCATAGGCCAGGCCCCCGAAGGTGGACACCGTGCTTGTGGCTCCTACGGCGCGGCACTGAAAGCGCGGACCGACAACCCCATGAGCCGACGTCAGCACATTTGCTGCTTCAAAGATGTCCATTGGGCCGGCCACCGCCGTCGAGAGGCCTCCCGGCATCACCACGACGGCGATCTTGCGTGTTGTCGTTTTCTGCACGTTACAAGTCGTAAACGACACCTGCGAGTTGGGCAATCCTCTCCAGAGTGAAGGCATGGACCTTCACGTCACCTATATCGGCACTGCCACGATGCTCCTCGACATCGACGGCCTTCGCTTGCTCACCGATCCCGTGTTCGACCCCGCGGGTTCCGAGTATCGCGTTGGAAGGACCCGCCTCGCGCGGTACATCAACCTTACGGGCCCGGCGATCGACGCGGACACGCTCGGACCTGTGGACGCAGTTCTCCTCTCCCACGATCAGCATCGAGACAACCTCGATCGACGGGGGCGAGAGATCGTGAAAGCCGCACCGCGTACGCTGACGACGCCCGAGGGTGCCGAACGACTCGCAAGGCATGTCGGCGAGCGCGCGACTGGACTCCGGCCCTTCGAACAAACGGTGCTGCGAGCCCCTTCCGGCCTTGAGGTCCGCGTGACCGGAATGCCGGCGCGCCACGGCCCGCCCGGCACGGAGTGGCTCACAGGAACCGTGACGGGGTTTCTTCTCGAGTGGGAAGGACAGCGCGACGGCGGCATCTACATCTCCGGCGACACCCGCTACTTTCAAGGCATTCACGACATCGCTGCTCACACGACGATCGGAACCTGTTTCATTCACGCGGGAAGCGGCTGCTTTCCCGCAACCGGTCCCATGCGCTATTCGATGGATGGCGCGGAGGTCCGCCGCACGGTTGAGACCCTCCGCCCCGCGCGGGTCGTTCCCATCCACTTCGACGGGTGGTCTCACTTCTCCGAAGACACGGATGAACTTCGCGATGCGCTTCAAGCCACCACGCACGACGTGCAGTGGCTTCCCCTGGGGGAACGGATCACGATTCCAACGTAGGAACTACGAACCCAGGCTCACCGAGGCCTCCCGTCAACGATCCGGCTGTCGCGAATCGTATCGCTCGTAGAACGTGTTCCCCGCTGCACGCGTGTTTCCGTTTCGATGACCGCACCGCGCCGGTGACGCCACCGTACCTTACCGTCTTCCAACGACAGCGCATGCATCTCGCAGTGGCGGTCGGGGAGCCAGACCCGGACAGTCGCCACTCCTTCCCCGACGGAGACGCCGTTCGCGATGCTCTCCATCGGCAGGCGATGAATGGAGTATCGCCAGAGGCGCCTCTGCGTCGAGGAGCACCATCAACCGTGTGTGGCCGTTCGGGTAAACGTGAAGGCTCCTTAGATGTCCCACACTCAGGTGTCTGAGAAGTGAGGGCACTCCGGAGGAGTTCGAGGGTGTAAGGACTCACCTACGGCGCGTTGTTGAGACTGATCGGGCTTCACGCGCTCAGCGATCGCCGAGCACGTCTTCGAGACGCTCAGCCCGCGCGGCAGCCGCAAGCCACTCGTCGAGCTGGGCATGGTCACCGCATGAGAGAATGCGTGCCCGCGTCGCCTCGTCGACAGAGATTCCCCGCGATTCAAGCACCGCCACGATCGCGTGCGCCTGACCCTCTTCGCGCCCGCTGTCCCGCCACTTGCCGAGGTACTCACGCAAGCTACCGATGCCATCGATGTGAATGTCCTGAGGCATGTCTCGCTCCAGCGCTCGCCGGACCGCCGGGGCGGCCGTGGCGAACAGGTATAAAGTGTAGTCTTTCGCCCGATCCTCGTCGAGGCGGGCCACCGCGCTGAGCGCAGTCTCGAACTTCTTGATGTCGCTCGGATGAGCGATCGCCGACAGCACCGCGAGCTCGGGCCGAGCGCTTGCGAGCTCACGATCGACCGCCGGAAGGTCCGCCGGACCTACCACAAATGGCGTGATGACGTTGTTGCCAAGGCCGACTTGGATCGGCTCGGCCGCCCAGCGCTGCACGCGGACGTGGGTAGTCACGACGAGCACATTCGCCATCACCCCAAAGGTCGCAGCAACGCCTGTAAGGTAGCGGGGCCAAGAGTACTTCTTGGCCGGGTCTTTCGAGAGCTGCACCTCGACGATGAGCGCGAGCTGCGCACGATCCTGGTCGTAGAGCATCACCACACAGTCCGCCTTGTGCGACAGCGGTACCGCATCGGTCACGCCCGACTCGACCACCCGCGCGGCGAGCCCATGCGCCACAGGCGCTCCCGCGACCCGTTCCAACAGCTCGGCAGCGAGCTCGGGGCACTGCTGAAACACATCAACGATCGCCTCATGGACCATGGAAGGCATGAGGCCTTCCTCATCGGGCGGACGGACCGCGAGTTGCGTCGCTCGTCCACAGTCGATTTCCGCTCGGCTCGTCACGGCGGGAGCCCAGGCCACAAGGCCCACTCGTTGCGGAACTGGCGTGGCCCCGTGTCGATAAGGGAGCATGGGATATCCGCTTCTCTACGCAAGCCGTAAGCCCGTGTTTTTCACCGTTCGGTGCCAGCAAGAGCGCTTCTTCCTGACGCTGTACTCGACTCGGAACCGGTGCGAAAGCCGCGGCGAAGGCATGTCGGTGGCACGAAGGCGCGTCCGAAGCGCTACGGGCGAGCTCCAGAGCGATGAGCGCATCCGCCCGCCACCAGCAGTCGTGTTCTTCAATCGGACTCGTTGGCATCGCAACCACTAGCCAAAGCAGCTCAACAAGTACCTCGACGTGGTAAGCCTCCGCGTCCACATCGGTGCTCTGACACTGGAGCGCGCTGGACTGGTGGAAGTCTCGTTCCCCCCAATCGACGTCGCCGCACTCATGCTGAGCTACCGCTGCACGAGTAACCAGATCACCCCCCAGAACAAACGCCTTCATCACAGAACGCGCCACCGCAGCAGTCACGACCGCTCGCGCAAGGTTGACCCACGGCTTGGCACTCACAGCGATTGTCGGTGCACTGCATCTCCCCACAGCAATCGCCGTTCGCTCCACAGGACTGGCCTTCCACCACACACCAGACCTCCGCGCCACCGGTATCCACGCCGCAGACGAGCATGTCATCGCATCGCTCCGCCTCGGAACACAGCTGGCCAATGCAGGTTGGTAGGCACGCCACCCTCGCGTCGTCGTCGACGGGAGCCAGGGTCCACAGGTAGGAGTCGGTGAGGTACCCGCGGGGATCGTTGCGAACGAACTCGGTCTGGTCGGTGACAGATACCTCCACGCGGCCCGCATCTTGAAGCTCACAGACCTCCGCCGAATAGCGCGGCTCGGTGACGCCGGTGTCGCCAAAGTCGAGCTGCCACTCGTAGATCGCCTCGCCCGTGGTGTTGGCGGTGATTTCGAACGTGATCGGCGATGAGCCTACCTCGAGCTCGTCTCCCGCATCCACCTCGGGAGATGCCGACTCCACCAAGCCGCCGAGGGCTTCATAGAGCTTCAGCGTCACGTACTCTCGGCACACCGGGCAATAAGTCGAATGGCCGACCGTTTTCATCAGACAGTCCGAGTCGGTCGGGCGGACCAAGTCGGGAAAACTGCAACCCGTGAAGGCACCGACCCCTGGTTCGTCCATCCAGTGTGACCAGAGCGAGGCATTGCTGCTGCAGTTGGGCCCTCGTTCTTGGGGCCGTGAGGGGTCCGACGCTTCTCCCGAATACACATACTCGTCATGCAATCCAAGGGAGTGCCCAAGCTCGTGGAGCATCACCCGATTCATGTTCGGGCCGTTGTAGGACACCGGTACCTCGCCACCCGAGCCGCCGTAGTTCGGGTCGTTCATCAGGATCAATACCGACTCCGCGTCGCTGACGGCACCACGACCGGCCGACAGCGCAGCGCTCGAGTCGCAGCAGATGAGTCGAGCGCTGCCGAAGCAGTTGTGAGCGCAGCCCAGAGCAGGTGAGGAGCCGCTGACGACGGGGACTGCCCAGACATTAACCAAATGCTGAAACGAGGCGTACGGCTCGGTCCCGAGCAGCGCCTGGCTGAACTGCGAGACATCCGAGAGGAACTGCGCCTGATCGGTCGGCCCGTAGTTGTCTCCGACGACGACGAAATCAAACCGCCGATCGCTCGGCCCGCTCTCGTGAATCGCCACGGCACCCGACGCGGTCTGGCTCAGCGACGCGCCTGCGACCGCGGTCGCCACGCTCTCACTCGATAGCGGAGCGATAGGCGGTGGGGCCGGCACAACCTCGACTGACCCGTCTGTGACCGCGTGGGCTCCCTCCGGCCACTCGACAACCACCGACACCAGCGGGGAGGTTGCCGCCTCTCCACCACCCTCTTCGTGAATGATACTCACGCGTTCAGGTCGAGGGATCGGCGTGCTTGCGAGCGGCTTACCCCGGCTGTCGACGACCTGCAAGACCCCGATGGGGTCCTCCACGGGGTCACGCGAAGGGAGCTCGTTCGAGAAGTAAGCACTCACCACCTGGACGCCCTCCGGTCCGACCCGAAGGGAGGCTCGAATCGCTCCCGGCCGCTCGCTCGCTCCCGGCTGGGCCGGTGCGGCCACGCATCCTGTCAGACCCCCGATTAGCAGGCCCGCCAGGCCCACGCCCCAACGGCCCGCCGGTTGTGTCCACCTCTCCATAAGAGCGGGTACGACCCAGACGGATGGCAGGATCGATGACCGCACAAAAACCTACATCTACACCGAACTGGAGGGGCTCCGCACGCTCAACATCTTTGATACCTGAGCTCGCAAGGCGCTGAAGTTATGACGCGAGATCGCCAACGAGGTCGATGATCGCCCGCTCGAGCTGCGATCCCGATGATATGGGTTTGGCCTGTTGAGGCTCTTGCACCGATGCGGGCGACAGGTGAAAGACACTGAATCCGGGCTGCTCCAACGCCTCTCTTAACAATGTATCGGAGTGGGTCGAGAGTCAGATCTGGTTCTCGAGGTTCTCCCCAAGATGACGTCGGTAGAAATCGGCAAGTCCCCGGACTAGGCGTGGGTTGAGGTGTAACTCTGGCTCATCGAAGAGGAGGATGGAGCGTCGTGGTGCGGAGATGCGGAGTCGCAGGTGGGCGAACAGGACTTCCTTCTCCCCCGCCGAGAGATCGTCGATGTCGTGGTTTCCGCCGCCCTCCAAGTCCACGCGAAACCGGACTCCACCGTCAGGGGACAACTCGGGTCCGGCAAACCGCTTTCCGGGTAAGAAGGTTCGGAACAGCTCGTCTAGAGTCTGCGATATTCCCGCATCACGCTCAGCGAAACTTCCCCCATACTGGCGAGACGATATCGGACGCCACCGAGCTCGCTCAGGGTTCTTTCGGTGGATCCTCGAGGCCAGCGATCGCCTCCTCCAGCTTAGCGATCGCCTCTTGGTCCTTCGGTCGGTTCGCGGCGCGTTTCATCCGGAGCAACGCTGCGATGCTGGCACAGTGCATTCCACAGCCATGCGCCTCGATTCGGCTTGCATCGCAGATCAGCGTTTCGAACGTCTCGCCTCCAGCTTCCTTTAACACATCGCGGCGGCCGGCCCGTGTACGAAAGAGCTGTGGCCCGGGGGTCGAGAGGAGCCGCTCGAGCGACGGGCGAATCGGGGGTTGATGCCGAGTGTCGTAGACCGCTTGAAGCTCATCCAGAGCGCGGGCAAGCCGTTCGATGTTCTCTGGTTCGTCCTCCACCACGATGTCCGCGTCGAAGGTCGGCCAGCCCACGCCTCTCGCGCCGCCAGCCAAGCCTCCGATCAATACAAAGGTGACCTCATGCCGTGTGAGGACCGCGAAGATGCCAGCGGGATCAAAGCTTGGGCGGGGGCTCATCGTCGCACGCCGTGCGCAGACTGGCACGGGCGGCCCCAATGAACTTCCGAACATTCTCGTCCGACCGACGCCGCTCTTCAGGAGTCATCCGGGCGACGGCCTCGGCCAACTGAATGTCGTTGCCGTCCTCGTCCACGGCCTCCGCCAACGCGGCGGCTAACTCTTCGTTCGTGACCCGTTCAGGCACACCGCATCCTAGCAGATCATCCGATTGAGCGCCCTACGTCCTCATCGTTCGCCGGAACATGGACGCCGACGTCCGGTGCCCTCCGTCCAACGCACCAAATCGCCCGCGGATGGCCAGCCTGAAAGAACGGCGTGACTCCGTCGGCCTGGGATCGGACGTGCTCTGCGCAGCTGTCTCGAAACCACGAAGCGTGGGAGCGGACGCGAGGAGCTACGGAGGCCTTCGTTCCGGTGCGCTAGCCGAGCGGAGGCGTCTATTTGCGGAGTGCCTTTACCCCCGGTCGACGACATCGCCTGGTGAGTGGTTAGGCGAAAGGCGCTGCAGCGCCAACTCTCGAGCGACGTGAGAGCAGCTTCCAGAACTGCTTATGGGAACGAAGGGCGGCTGCCGAGACTCCCGGCTTCGAAGCTGCCACTGAGGAGACGCTGTCAGGGCCGCGGTAGTATCTCGTTTGCGGAGTCGCGCAGGTCGATGCAACTCGCGCGGCCCCTGGCCGATAAGGCAGACATGAAAAAGTTGTTGAACAGTCTTCTCCCACTGGTTCCAGGGGCTCTCGCGTTCTGGCTCTTCTTCTCTCCCCCGGAGGTGCTCACGCAGTCGCTGGGTCCGTGGACCTTTCCGGCGTCGCTTCTCTTTGTGGCCATATTTCTGGTGGCCTGGTTATACGTGATCCTACTGCGTGGGTTTCCACGGACCGTTAAGGTCGCGACCGCCGATCTCGACTCCGTCGATGCTCACATGAAAGCGATCATCGCGGAGCTCGAACAACTTGGATTTCGGGCCCTCGAAGGCCCGCTGGCGGTGGGGTCTCCCCCGGCGACCCTGGTTGGACTGATCGCTCCGGACGGGCTCTGCTACGCCAATGTGTTTCGCACTGGCACCGTGCCGGCCAAGACCGCCTGGGACTTCACGTCGACCATCGACTTGGTCCCGGCGCCGGGTTACTCGTTCGGTGGACTCACGAGCGGGTCGCTTCGTTCGCAGGGAACCATGACCACTGGCCCAGGCCACTTCAAGCAGATCTTCCCAGGAGCGGGAATCGCCGCCGTATACGAGCATCACCAAGCCGCAGTCGCACACCTCACGCAGCAACGCATTCCCGTGCGCCGGGCGTACCCGGCGAGCTATCCGAGCGAGGTCAAAACCGCGCTCGAGGAGCAACGAAAGACGCTGATGGCGCCTCCTTTCTTGGAGCCCTTCCGTTTCATCGTTCGAACCGCCTTGGGAACGTGTCCGTTCGTGGGTCCGATCGCCGAACAACCCGCGGCCCGCACCAAGATGGAAAGGTTGGCGAAGCTGGCCCGAACGTCCTGACGGGCCTAGAGCGACGCCAGGGGCGTCGAAAGCCCCGCACAGGACGGTCTCCGGCTGTTTGGTATTGCTCCGCATCGCCGGCCGCTGCCGCACGCCGATGAGACCGTGATCATTGGCGTTCGACGTACCGAACCGCGGCGAGGTTAGAAGAGATCAGCGGCGCGTGCTGGCCTCGCCATTTCGTGATTGTTATCCACAAAGTCGTGAAATCGATTCTCATTTGGGTCCCCGTAGTGACGTCGGTTGCGGGGCTTGTTCCCGTAGCGGCTGATGCACAGCGCTTCCGGCCGGCGCCCGAGGACCTCGTGCTTGTCGCGCCGATACTCGCCGACCGGCTCGACCTCGTACCCGAGCGCATCGTGCACGTGGCCCCCGGAGCAGGCCCCGATGGAGACGGAAGCGTGACGAACCCTCGTCGTGATCTCATCTCCGCCGTGGAAGAGGCGGAAGCGGGGACCGCCGTTCACCTCGCGCCGGGTGTGTACGACATGTCCGCGATTCGCGATGCGTTCGGCCATCCAGACGGGGCCCTTTTCACCGGGGCCGACGGCGAGCCGGGGCGTCCGATCGTGGTTCGCACCGACCCCGATCGCTACGACCCCGACGCGGGTGAGATCGCGATCCTGGACTTCAACTACGAGAACGAAGCCCCGGGGTGGCGCACGTCGTCGTTCGTCGCTCGGCACGACTACTGGGTCTTCGAGCGCTTCGAGATGCGTCGCATGCAGAACCGCGGTTTCTGGGCGCAGGGCCACGACCTCACCTTTCGTGAGCTTCACCTGCACCATGTCGATACGCCGGGCACGAATAACGATGGCCTGATCCTCATGGCCGCGAGCGGCGGAGGAATCGACAACGTGGTGATGGACTCTCATCTCCACCACGCCGGCGAAATTGACCGAGCGACCGATACCCTGCTGAGTCGTGGCGCCGGCAACGGCGGGTGCTTCTACTCGGAGACGCGATTCACCTACGACAGCGGAGAGCCCGCCGGAGGTCACGACGCCACCCGGGCGGAATGGGAGGCGTCGCTCGTCGAGCCGGACGGCGACGTCTACCTCGTGGGAAACGAAGTACACGACTGTTACTACGGCCTTGGCCTCAAGAACCACAGCCGAGGCCCTTACTACTTCTTGAGCAACCACGTCTACGATGCCGAGGCCGCGATTTTCACACCGTTTCGCGACAACACGATCCGAAACAACATTGTTCGCGGGAGCATCACCATCGGCCGCGCAGCAACCGACCGACCACAGGCAACCTTCTTCAAGATGACGGGAAACGGAAACTTCTCCGAGGTCAGCTACAACACAGTAATCGGGGGCCAGCTCGTGTTTCGCGGGGGATGGGGGACGGTTGTGCATCACAACCTTGTCGTCGACCGGGACGATCCCGTCGCAGTTATTCGCAACCAGTTCTACTGGTGGGAGGACGGGGACTGGCCGGGAGTTCGAGGCGAGTTCCTCATCGGCGACCTCGACGCGTCACACCCATTCTACAACTTGATGCCAGGGTACATGCGGGAGACTCCGGGCGAGTTTCCCCGCATGCAGTTAAGCAACAACTGCTACACCTCGGAGCCGGTGATCGCGCGAGCCGACTTCGTGCAAAGTACGGCTGACGTTACGGGCATGACCTTCGACGAGGACTATATTGTGCTCAACGCCTCGCAGCGAACCACACTCTTCGTCGATGAGGGTGGCGGCGACTATCGGGGCGTGGACAACAATGCACTGGACTGCGGGTCACGGATCGGCACCGCCGATCCCCTCCCGCCCACCGACGGCGGAGTCTCAGATGGAGGGCTCATGCCCGTCGACGCGGGCCGTCCGGATTCGGCACCCGACGCGACGGCCGATGAGGGCAGCCGACGGCCCTCCGACGATGGGTGTGGGTGTAGCGCGGCGCAAGGCGACGATACGAGCGGCGCGCTCACCGTCGTCCTTTCAGTCCTCGTGGTCACCCGACGCCGCCAGAGCTGAGCCGACTCAGCACCGTGCCCATCCAAAAGCGGAATGTAGAGTGTGCTCTCCGGCGAGGGCCTCTTTACAGTCGCTTCACGAGAATAGGTCCTGCTGCTCGGGGAGCTCTCCCAGCGCTTTTCGTACGGGAGCGAAGCTCCGCCGATGGATCGGCAGCACCCCCAGCGTCTCCAGCGCCTCGTAGTGCTGCTTCACCGGGTATCCCTTGTGCTGGGCAAAGCCGTACCCAGGAAACTTCCGATCCATCTCCACCATCAGGGCATCGCGCGTGGTCTTGGCAATGATCGATGCCGCCGCGATCGACGCGCTCTCGGCGTCGCCCTTGATGATCGACTTTTGAGGAAGCGGGAGCTCTGGAAGGGCGCGAGCATCGATCAGAAGGTGTTCCGGCTCCGGGGTCAGGGCCTCCACCGCGCGGCGCATCGCGAGAAGGCCCGCACGATAAATGTTGATTTCATCGATCTCCTCGGGCTCCACCATTCCCACGCCCCACGCGATGGCGCGCTCCTTGATCTCCACCGCCAGCTCTTCTCGCTTTTCCGCGCTGAGCTTCTTCGAGTCGTCCACGCCGATCACCCGACACCGAATTGGCAGAATCACCGCCGCAGCGGTCACCGGTCCAGCAAGGGGACTCATCCCCGCCTCGTCGACCCCGGCGATTCGCTCGACGCCGGTGCCCCAGATCGACTCTTCGTAGCGAAGAATGTGGCGGAGTCGCTGGCCCTCGGCCCGGTTCTTCTTTCGGCGGCGCCGCACCGCATCGAGGATCGCGGTCGCGCCTTGCCTCGGATCCGCCTCGAGTTGGGCCTCGATCGCCCTGGGAAGGGGACGGCACCGGTCGACATATTTGCTGCGAAGCTCGCTCAACGGCGGAAGTTCCGAAGTCTTGCGCGGCATGAACCCGACCCTAACGGCGCCGATCCGCCAGCGCAACGCTGGCTTGAATCCGGCGGTTTCTGGCCCCAATCCCCCAAATAGAATAGTCTCATAGAGTTGGGGGGAGCCGGTTGAACCGAGCCGCCAACTTGGTGAGGTTCATGGACGACGGCGGCAGCAGCGACTTCTTTCACTCGCGGGGGCTACGGGAGCTCACCGAGATCGACTTCGTGGTTCACGCCTCGCCGACGCCGCTTCTCCTTGTCTCCAGCACCGGCGTGATTCTCAGCGCGAATGCGCGAATCGAAAAGCTCTTCGGCTATCCCGAGGGTTCGCTTCCCGGGCAGCTGATCGAAACCCTCGTGCCCAAGACGGTGCGCGGTCACCACGCGGAGCTCCGGGAAGCGTTCATGGAGCTTCCGACCAGCCGCTGGATGGGCACGGGCCGCGATCTCTACGGCGTCTCGAAAACCGGCGTTCAAATCCCCGTGGAGATCGGCCTCGACCCCGTCGAAAAGGATGGCGAGCGCCTCGTGCTGGTGTCGGTCCTCGACATCACCGAGCGGGTCAATGCCGAGCGCAGGATTCGAATGGCCCTCGATGCAGTGTCGAACGCGGTGGTGATGATCGATGCTCAAGGCGACATCGTGCTTGCCAACGCCATGGCGGGCGAGATGTTTGGTTACGACCCGTCGGAGCTTCCGGGCAAGCCGATCGAGACGCTCCTCCCCGAACGATACCGGCGGCGCCACCGCGTCCTCCGCAAGAGCTACATCACCGTCAATCGCGCCCGGATGATGGGGGAAGGGAAGGATCTGTTTGGCCTTCGATCGGACGGCCGAGAGATTCCTGTCGAGATCGGGCTCACGCCGATCCAGTCCTCCGACGGCATTCTGATCATGAGCACCATCATGGACCTGACGGAGCGGCGGCGAAACGAGCTCGAGACGCAGCAGCGAAACCGTGAGCTCTCGGTCCTCAACGCCGAACTTACCCAGTTCGCCTACAGCGCTTCTCACGATCTCAAGGCCCCGCTCGCTTCGATCTCCGGCTTGCTTCGCCTTGCCGAAGAAGATTTGGAAGAAGCCCGCCTCGACGAGGTGCGTCTGAACCTTCAAAAGGCCGAGGGCCTCGCCACGAGCCTTACCGAGCGCATCGAAGCGCTCCTATCAATCGCCCGAGCCGAAGATCGGCTGGGGGAGCTCACCGAAGTGGACCTCAGGGAGCTTCTCGTCGAAACCTGGGATCGGCTTCCTGAGGGCCCGCTCGGAAAGCCGACTCTACGACAAGATCTCCGTCACCAGGGGTCGGTGACGAGCAGCCGCCCCATGCTGGCCAGCGTCGTAGAGAACCTTCTCGGCAACGCACTCAAGTTTGCCGACCCGGAAAAGTCCCACTGCGAGGTCGCAGTGAGCACCGAAAGCGTGGGCAAGTTTCTCCAGCTCACGGTGAGTGACAACGGGATTGGGATTCCCGAAGAAAGGCACGGCGAAGTGTTCAAAATGTTCCGACGCTTTGCGAAGAACGGCGTGCCGGGAACGGGGTTGGGTCTCGCCCTCGTCCAGAAATACGTCCACGTCCTCGGTGGCGACATTCGCTTCGAGAGCGGGCCCGAAGGAACGACATTCGTCGTTTCCATTCCCCATCGCCCGGTAGCCGTTTCATGAGCTTTCGCGTGGTCATCGTCGATGACGAAGAGATCGACCGCTACATCGCGCGTCGGAACACCCAAAAATGGAACGCGGACGTCGAGGTGACCGAGTTCGAGGATCCGGATGAAGCGCTTGCGCTACTAAGCGATGAAGCAAAGCTCACCGAACTGGCGGCAGGAACGGAGCCGGTCGTCCTCCTCCTCGACATCAATATGCCGCAGATGACCGGCTTCGATCTGCTCAAAGAAGTGGGGAACAAGCTCGGGCTCCCGACGGCGCGCCGACTGCTCCTCGTGGCAATGCTAACGTCCTCGGACAATCCCCGCGACCGAGCTGCCGCCAATGCGTCGCCGCTCGTCGATGCGTACTTCGTGAAGCCGCTCACTCCAACCCAGCTGCAACAGGTCGCCGACCTCCACGCGCAGCTAGCCAACGCCAAGACACCATGAGCGCCCGACATCCGATGCGGTAGACCCGCCGGTCCCAGTTCCAAAACGAGTCAGGAACGACCGAAAAGCTCCGGAATGACTCCGCTCACTTCGCCGAGCTCTTCGCCCTCGATGCCGACCGCATTCATCGCGCTGATCAGCACCTGAGCCGGATGCGCGCCGCGCCGCTTGATATGTTGCCCCTGCATCATTCCGCCGGCGCGCCCCGCAATGAGGCACGCCATTCGTTCGGTCGAGTGAGATCGCTTCGTCGAACCATCGCTCGGGTCGAGACCGTAGCCTCCCTCGTGGGTCATCACGAGCGCGCAGTGATCGATCAGTCGCGTTCCGTCGACCTCGTTGGTGTTCCGCAAGTCATCCACCAGCGACGCAAAGTGCTTGTAGTGCCAGGCGAGGCCCTCGGCCTGGCCCTCGGACGCGTGGCGCGAATGGCCAAGTTCATGAAGGTCCGACTCTCGACCGATCAGCTCATACATGTTCATCCACGAGTGGAAATGCGTGTACTGCATGGCGATGGAACGGGTGAGATCGCACGCGAACGCCATCTTCACCATGCCGTTGAAGATCTCCGCCCGCAGATCCTCGTTCGAGTAGCCGCTGTTGACCTGGTACGGATATCGATCGCCGACCTTGGGTCGGTTGCCCCCTTCCGCCGGATCCTCCCCCGGATCGGCGAGACCCATGCACGCCCCCACCGTCTCCGGTCCCAGCATGATTAGGCGCTGCTCCAAGTCGCGAATCTCGTCGAAGTGCTGCTCCAACCGAATGCGGTCCGCCCGACCAAGGCGGCGCTCGAGCGTCTCCGTCTGGGTCCTCACCACGTCGAGAATGCCCTGACGAAGCCGCCGCTCGAAATCACGGTCCGCCGCCTCCGCAGGATCCTCGGGACTGAAGTTAAAGAACAGCTCCCGCCAAGCTTCCCTTGGGCTCTTCTGCGGATTGACGGGCATCGCTCGCGCACCGATTCCTCCTCCATCCGTGTAGGAGATCACCGCGCGACTGCTCAGCCCACCGCTTCCGAGGTAGGTCGATGGTTGAACGCAGTACTGGAGTGAAGGGAAGAGGGTGTCCCCGCCGATCGCGTCCGCAACCACCTGGTCCGACGTGGGCCCAAAAGCCTTGGTGTTCTGGCCCTCCGGCGTTCGAACCCCAGAAAGAAGGGGGCTCACCATGGTCTCGTGATGGTTGTCGGGACGCCCTCCGGCGGGAACCGAACCCCCGTTTTCGGCCGCCCAGGGGATTTTCAGCTCGGTCACCACCGAGATCTCGTCGCGCACGTTCGCGTAGGTCCGCCCCGAAGGAAGCATGCCGCCGGCAAAGGGCGCGAGCGCGGTCTTCAAGTCGTAGCCGAAGCCCTCCGCATCCGGAACGTACGTTTCGTTGATGTCGGTGTTGCCCGACCCGAGGGACGAGCCGGCAACCGCCACGAGGTAGCGGCAGGGAATGTCTCCGGGAGCGGCGTTGGCTTGTCGTTCGCTCATGATCTCGAGGAACGGGAGCGCGAGAGCCGCTCCTCCGGCGCCTCGGAGAACCGTCCGACGACTCATTCGCCGCTCTTTGTTGACCCGCCTCATTGGTCCATCTCCCTTTCCCGGCGTAGGGCAAACCGGTCGCTCGCGACGAGACCTACGACGAGGTCGACATAACTCCAGCCACTGCCGCGCCGACGCGAGACCACTTCCTCGATGAAGGCTTCATCTTCCGCCGTCTCTTCTCGGCCGAACGCAAACCGCACTACCTGACGCACCGCACAGCCCTCCAGCGAGCCGTCTTCGACCAGAAGCGTCCCAAGCTCTCCGGGCCCGCGGAACGTGCCCACCATGACGATTTCCCCGTCACCGGCAATTTCACATTCAGGCTTATCGGTATCGTGAAGTCGGAATACCCCGGCCGAGTCGTAGTTCTCGAGCCCCCAGCCGATCGGATCCATCAGTGAGTGGCAGCCGCCGCAGGCTCCCATCTGGTGCACCTCGATGAGCTCGGATTTGCAGTTCGTCTCCGGAAGGTCGTCGACGTTTACCGTCGGAGGAGGCGGGGGAATCTCCTGGCACATCAGACGCTCGCGAACAAACACCCCGCGCTTGGTGACCGAGGTATCCGAAGCCGTCGCGAACGCGCTCAACACCGAGCCGTGGGAGAGAATCCCCGAGCGACCGCTGTCGCCATAGGACACCCAGCTCTCTTCCATCGGTGCGGGAAGTCCGTAGTGCTCCGCTAACATCGTGTCGACATAGGTTTCATCGATGCGAAAGAGATCGAGGTAGGGGCGGTCCTCTTCAAAGATCACCCGCTCGAGGAGTGCCCGGGTCTCGTTTCGCATGGCCGTGGTGAGCTCGGGACTATGGGGGAGCGAGCCGTAGCCGAGCCACATCGAGTGAAAACGATCGACTTGATTGAGTGCCTGCGGATCCTCGAGCAGACGCCGTGCCGCCACCTCGCGCTCATCCGGCGTCCGGAGGAGCCCGGCGTCGGCCTGGTCAAGAAGCCACGTCGGCGGCGTGGTTCCCAAAAGGAAATACGACATCCGCGTCGCGATTTCGTAATCGTCCAGTCGATAGACCCCGTCGAGGCCGGGCACTTCAGTGCCGACTTCCACCCGGTAGAGGAAGTCCGGTGCTTGAAGCATCGCTGTGACAATCGCCCGGACCGCCACGTAGAACTCGCCTGTCTCTTCGGCAAACATCTGAAGACGGAAGTAGTTATCCACCTCGGCGTCGGTCAGCGGTCGACGAAACGCCCTTCGGCCAAAGTCTCGAATGAACCCGAGGAGGCAGGCTTCGTCGGTGGCGCTCGTCGGCTCGCACCCGACGATCCGGGCTCGCTGCTCCTCATCGGACACCAGTTCTTGGGCCGCGGTCGACGCGAGCGTCTCAAACGCCTGGACCAGCACCCGATCGGTGGTTTGGAGCGGATAGACATTGTCGAAGGGCCAATGAAGAAACAACCCTTCTCGCTCCTGGTTGTCTTCCGGAAGATTCGCCGACCCGAGCCGACTCGGGTTCCCGAGGAGGTCGAACAAGGTTTGATCCAGCTCCGCCCTTGAGAGCCGTCTCGCCGCAGACAGCGGGATGTCTTCCGGTCCCAGGATCTTGCCGCTCGAGGATCTCGGAGGCTGATCGAATCCGGGCTCCGAAGAGTCCAGCGCGTCGTAGACGCCGTTGCAACCCACAAGAGCTGCCACGAGAGTGAGCGATACAAACCGCGGCATTGGGCGAGAGTTCGTAGCCGGGGCTAGCTTCATGGGCGGCAACCCTGCAACCTGCGAACCAGCTCTCACAAACCATACGGCGTATTGTTCTGAGAAGGACTTTCGGCCGAAACCCTTTCCGGGAGAATGCGCGCCATCGGGGTTACCACGAACGCCCGCACTTGGCATGGAACACTGAGCGCTCTTTGCGCCGATCTCCAAGTGCCATGGGGTTCGTCTTGGGCGTCGACTTCAAGATCGTGCGACCTGACTATCGATGTCGAGGCCCCGCGTGCCCTCCGACCCCTCGCAGCCCAGCCATACCGACGAGCGGGTTAGGCCGACGGCTTCGGCCGACCGGGTCGCGCGGGTCGTGGGCAGCAGTCTTCACCGCAGGGCATGGGCTTCGGTGCCAGGTTGCCGACCGCAAGCGGTTGCTTCTCTTGCGTATACTCTTCGACAAGGTGCCGAACCATCTGGACGAACGCCGGATGCGTACCCGCGGTCTTCGCCCGGACCATCGGCAGCCCCAGCTCCTCGGCGAGCTCCTTGGCTTCGTGGTCGAGGTCGTAGACCACTTCCATATGATCGGACACGAACCCGATCGGCGAAATCACGACCGCACTCGGTCGGTCTTCCCGGTCGGTGGACGCCTTCAGGTGGTCGAGGATGTCGGGCTCGAGCCACGGGATCTGCGGAGGGCCGCTTCGACTCTGCCACACCAAATCCCACTCGGTCACGCCGACCGCCTCCGCGACGAGCCGCGCCATCTCCCGAAGCTGCTCCTCGTAGCGTGAGGTTCGTGCCATCGACATCGGGACGCTGTGGGCGGTGAACACCAGCCGCACGCCCGCTCGCTGAAGGTCCGTCAAGGACCCGAGGGCCTCTTTCGCGCGCTCAACGTTGGCTTCAACAAACCCGGGGTGATTAAAGAAACGACGGAGAAACACGATCTCTGGCGCACCCTCGACCTCGGCCTGGGCCGCGGCGATGTTCTCTCGGTACTGGCGGCACCCGGAATAGGAGCTGTAGGCGCTGGTGAAGAACGCGAGGGCGCGTCGAACCCCTGCGGCCTTCATTTCCCTCAGCGTGTCGGGAAGGAGTGGGTGCCAGTTCCGATTGCCGAAGTAGACGGGAAGCTTCACGTCATGCGCGGCAAAGTCCTGTTCGATGGCCGCGATCAGGGCTCGGTTTTGGTCGTTGATGGGGCTCTTCCCACCGAAGTGGTGGTAGTGCTCGGCGACCACCTGGAGGCGCTCGTCGGGCACATTCCGTCCCGCTACCACTCGACGAAGAAACGGCATGACGTCATCCGGTTTTTCGGGGCCGCCAAAAGACACAAACAAGAGCGCATCAAACTCTGCCATCGGTTCTCCTCAGAGACTTCGTCAGGTGATCCAGACGAGAACGAATCTAGTTCTGCGAAGGATGAAGATTGTGCTTCTTGGCGAGCTTGTGAAGGTACTTTCGGTCCATGTCCGCTTCGCGAGCGGCCGCGCTGATGTTTCCATCGTTCCGATCCAGCAGCCACTTGACGTACTGCTGTTCGAATAGGCTCTCCCACTCGCTCTTCGTATCCCGATAGCTCTTCCCCGGTTCGAACGCCGGCGCGGAGGAAGGCCCGGGACCCGAAGCGGTGCCGATCGGCCCAGACAGCGACAGGATTCCTTGGGCGGTGGCTCGAGCGGTGTACACCGCGCGCTCGAGCACATTCCGAAGCTCACGAATGTTGCCCGGCCACTCGTGCGCCGAGAGAGCGTCGAGGAGATTTCGCGGGACTTCGATCGGTGGCCCGTCTTTCGTCAACACCTCGACGAGATGCGTCGCGAGAATCGGGATGTCATCGCGCCGGCTTCGAAGCGGCGGCACTTCGATCGGCACGACCGCAAGGCGGAAGTAGAGGTCTTCCCGAAACTTCCCCCGCTCGACCTCCATCTTGAGGTTTCGTTTGGTGGCCGCGATCACTCGGATGTCCACTCGAATCTCGCGGGTCCCGCCCACCCGTCGAAAGGATCGCTGCTCGAGCGCACGAAGGAGTTTCGGCTGGAGGTCGAGCGGGAGCTCGCCGATTTCATCAAGAAACAGGGTTCCGCCATTCGCGAGCTCAAAGGCACCTTGGCGCGCCCCGGTGGCTCCGGTG